>CAZYYM010000058.1:0-22169 GCA_964651385.1 uncultured Gammaproteobacteria bacterium
AGAAAATAACTCCTTAACTTCGCCATCAACTGTCTAATCTATGGGGTCCACTTCTGTAGGCCTCGATCAGACTGGTCCATTCGTCTGCCGATAATGGGCGGGATTTGGTATTTGGCATGGCTTTGCTCCTCATAAAACAGAGCGCGCAATTCAACATATCATGCCAATTTTGGAAAGACTGTGGTGTATGGATCGCTTACCCCGGATGACATGGCTGATAAAGTTGAGAGGTTGCCATTTGCCTATAAATCGGGGTTTTAGAAGAATATCCAGGCATAAAAAACCCGCCTTCCTTAGCGGGCTACTACATTTGTTGCGGTGTTGCAGTATCAAGTGTAGTCAAAAACAAAAATATTTTAGTAATACATTTCACAAATAATTGATTCGTTCATAGGTTCAGCCGGGTGTATCGCTGTCATACTCAGAGTCACTTCGTGAAATAACTTATCGGTCTATTGTTGAATACTCGAATTTACGGTGAATTTCAAAGGCCAGATTTCGAGGCCTCGGGTAGAATACTAGATTTTACCGGCATTCAAATTCTTCAGGATAGTTGCCTGGCAAGTTCCTCGAAGCAGTCGTAAACTGAGTCCTTGCTGTACAGGGTATGACATTGAAAAATAACGACGAATTCGACTACATCATTCTGGGCGCCGGTTCCGCTGGTTGTGTATTGGCCTATGAATTGAGTCAGGATCCCAGTAACCGAGTGCTAATTCTTGAAGCCGGTCCGATGGATAGAAAACTGATGATTCACATGCCAGCCGGCGTTCATCAGGCTTATAAAGACCCAAGTATTAACTGGAATTACGAGAGTGAGTCCGAATCCGAACTCGATCATCGCAATATCACGCTACCTCGAGGTAAAGTGATCGGAGGTTCTTCATCGATCAACTCAATGGTTTATATGCGCGGTCATCCAAAGGATTATGATTTGTGGGCCAGCCGCTACCGGTTACCGGATTGGTCTTTTGCCAAATGCCTGCCTTATTTTAAACACTGTGAATCGTCAGACCGCGGCGCAAGTGACTGGCGCGGTGATAAAGGCAGGCTTGGTGTCACCAGAGGTAAGCTCCAAAACCCGTTGTACGATGCCTTTTTCGAAGCGGGTAAACAGTCGGGACAGGGGTATTCCGATGATTTGAACGGTTTTCAACCCGAAGGTCTGGCAAGGCTCGATAGTACTACAAAATTTGGGCGGCGAAGTAGTGCCGCCGTAGCTCACCTGAAACCCGCGCTTTCGAGATCTAATTTAACCCTGGAAGTCAATGCCCTGGTGCATCGTGTCATTATTGAAGACAAACAGGCAAAGGCTGTGACATTTCGAAGCAAAGGTAAAACGCATACTGTTCAGGCCGCCAGGGAGGTAATTGTCTGCGGCGGAGCGATAAATTCGCCTCAAATATTAATGCTTTCAGGCATAGGGCCTTCTGATCATCTTAGCGAATTTGGCATAGAAACCGTTAATCATCTGCCAGGTGTCGGTCAAAATTTACAGGATCATCTGAATATTGCCGTTGTACACGCATGTACTAAAGCGGTAACTTTCGATCGCTATGATAACCCTTTCAGAAAATTAGCTATAGGCTTGCAGTGGATCTTGACCAGGAAGGGGTTTGTCGCTTCGAATGTCTGGGAAGCCGGTGGCTTTATTTATGGCAATGACAAAGTCGACTTCCCCAACCTGCAATACCATTTCGCACCAGTTCATCACGAGTACCATGGTGAAAAAATCAAACTATTCCAGGGCTTCATTACTCAGCTCGACCAACTTAGACCGCGTAGTAGAGGGGAAATCCGATTGCTTTCGGCTGATCCTGCGCATCGACCGGCAGCCTATTTTAATTATCTGTCCGATTCTTACGATATGATCGAACTGAGTGAAGCTGTAATGTGTATTCGTGAGTTACTGTCGCAACCGGCTTTTGACGAACTCCGTGGAAAAGAATTACGACCGGGATCTGATATGACTTCCAAGGCTGATATTGAGCGCTATATCCGTGCAAACGCGACCACTGATTATCACCCCTGTTGTAGTTGCCGCATGGGAAGTGATGAAATGGCGGTAGTTGATGAGGAATTACGCGTTCATGGCGTTGATGGGTTGCGCGTGGTCGACGCTTCGGTTATGCCCGATATTGTCAGCGGAAACCTCAATGCTCCGACACAAATGATGGCATATCGAGCCGCCGATTTCATCCTGGGTAGAAACCAGTTGCCCGATTTTCATGCTAGTTTTCATTTCCAGGTAGAGTGATTATTGAATCAGGTAAGTTTCAAATGAAAACGAAAATATAGGATTAAAACGAACATTAATATGATCAAAACGAAAGTATATTATTGACAATAAGAAAATATCGAATATATACTGCCAGCGCTAAAAAACAATCACTGAATATAGGAGGAACATCATCATGTTCAAAAAAATCGCGTTGGTAACGGTTGTTGCCGCGCTTGGCGCTCAAAACGTATATGCTGGTAAAGCAGATGCGCAGAAGTGGATCAATAACGAATTTCAGCCTTCGGCGCTCTCAAAATCGGAGCAGATGAAGGAAATGGAATGGTTTATCAATGCCTCAAAACCTTTCAAGGGAATGGAAATAAATGTACTTTCTGAGGGGATACCAACACATGATTATGAATCCAAGACTCTAACCAAAGCTTTCGAGGAAATCACAGGTATTAAGGTCAATCACCAGATTCTCGGAGAAGGTGAGGTCGTTCAGGCGGTTCAGACTCAGATGCAAACCAAGCGCAACCTCTATGACGCCTATGTGAATGACTCGGATTTGATCGGGACTCATTCGCGTCTGCAGCTTGCAGTTAATTTATCTGACTGGATGGCTGGTGAAGGCAAGGCCGTCACCAATCCTATGCTGGATATCGACGACTTTATTGGCAGGTCATTTACCACTGGCCCCGATGGCAAGTTATATCAACTGCCGGATCAGCAATTCGCCAACTTGTACTGGTTTCGCAAAGACTGGTTTGACCGTGTGGATCTGCAAAAGCAATTTAAAAAGATCTACGGCTATGACCTCGGTGTTCCGGTCAACTGGTCCGCCTATGAAGATATCGCCGAGTTTTTCTCGGTTCACGTGAAGGAAATTGACGGTGTCCGAATTTACGGCCATATGGATTACGGAAAGCGTGCCCCCGACCTGGGTTGGCGCATGACTGACGCATGGTTGTCGATGGCGGGTGAAGGCAGCAAAGGCTTCCCGAATGGCATACCGGTCGATGAATGGGGTATCCGTATGGAAGCTGGAAGCTGTAATCCAGTTGGTGCTTCGGTCTCCCGTGGTGGTGCCGCGAATAGTCCGGCGGCTGTCTATGCGATACGCAAGTGGGACGAATGGTTACGCAAATATGCACCTCCCGGGGCTGCCAGTTATGACTTTTACCAGTCATTGCCAGCGCTGTCTCAGGGTAACGTGGCCCAGCAAATCTTCTGGTACACGGCGTTCACTGCTTCTATGGTGGCGTCAAAAGAGTCAGGCAACAATACCGTCGACAGCGCAGGTAAGCCGCTGTGGCGCATGGCGCCGTCTCCACATGGACCATACTGGGTGAAAGGACAGAAACTGGGATATCAGGATGCTGGTTCATGGACCCTGTTCAAGTCTACTCCGGTTGAACGTCGTAAAGCGGCCTGGTTGTATGCTCAGTTTGTTGTTTCCAAGACGGTTGATGTCAAGAAATCCCACGTTGGTTTGACTTTTATTCGTGAAAGTACGGTTAACCATCAGTCTTTCACTGAACGCGCGCCCAAATTGGGTGGGTTGGTTGAATTTTATCGCTCGCCCGATCGGGTTATGTGGTCACCAACAGGGGTCAATGTACCTGACTATCCGAAACTGGCCCAAATCTGGTGGCAACAGATCGGTGACGTTAACTCGGGTGCGTTTACGCCGCAGCAAGCAATGGATCGCCTGGCCATGGAAATGGATACCGTTATGGCCCGTATGCAGGCTGCCGACGAACGTGCCAATACATACGGAGGTTGTGGTCCTCGGCTTAACCCGGAGTCGGATCCTCAGGAATGGCTCAACAAGCCGGGGTCGCCTAAAGCTAAGGTTAACGAGAAGCCGAAAGGTGAAACCATTAACTATGATGAGTTGGTCAAGCGCTGGAAGAGCTAGCTCGCCGGCTGTTAATGGCAGTGTCGAAATTGGTATTCGGGTCCCTATGGGCCCGATACCAACCAGGCACACCAGGCTAATTTTTATCAGTTTATATGTTATTGAATTTGGCGTTAAAAATGAACCGGGATATCAGTAGACGGCAGCATATGATCATGGACTTTATTAAGCAACATGGTTCCGTGCAGGTGGATCAATTATCGGAACATCTGCATGTCACCCCACAAACTATACGCCGCGATTTGAATCAACTATACGACCTCGAATTATTACAACGTGTGCATGGTGGGGCTGTCATTAAAGATAATGTTGAAAACCTGGGTTATGGCGCCCGTAAGATACTGATGGCCAGTGAAAAAGGCGCCATTGCAAAAAGAGCTGCCGACTTATTACCTGATAATTGTTCGCTGTTCATCAATATCGGAACCACCAACGAAGGTGTTGCTGAACATCTAAAAAATCGTAAGGGTATGCTCGTTATTACCAATAATATTAATGTCGCAAGTATGCTTTGGCCTTCCAGAGGGCTGGAGGTCATGATTGCCGGAGGTACGATTAGAAATACCGATGGTGGTATCGTGGGCGCTAGCGCCGAAGAGTTTATCGACAAGTTCAAAGTGGATTATGCAGTAATAGGTTGTTCCTCGATAGACAATACGGGTGAATTCTTCGACTACGATCTGCGCGAAGTGCGTGTTGCCCAGGCAATAATCCGCCGTGCTCGATCAGTGATCCTGGTCATGGATTCGCTCAAGTTTGATCGCCGTGCCCCAATTCTTATTGGTAATTTAACTGATGTAGACATCCTCGTCACAGATGATGGCATTTCATTAGAAGCTGAAGAATTGTGCAAATCCAAATCAATTCAACTGGAAATTGTACCAAATTCATCAACTATGAATTGATCAAACGGAAACTGTTATTCATGTCAATCGAATTACGCAACGCTACGTTTCGACTCGGTGTAGAAACTCATATTTACCAAACAAATCTGACGCTGGAAGCTGGAGGATTCAATATCCTGCTCGGCACTACCTTGAGTGGTAAGACAACGCTGATGCGCCTGATGGCTGGACTGGAAAAACCCACTACGGGAGAAATCTGGGCCGGTGATGAAAATGTTACCGGGGTGCCTGTACAGCATCGAAATGTTGCGATGGTTTACCAGGCCTTTATTAACTACCCCAATTTTAGCGTTTACGACAATATCGCTTCGCCATTGAAAATAGCGGGATTGGCAAAAAAAGAAATCGACGAAAAGGTCAGGCGTTTTGCCGATCTGATGAAATTATCGCCAATGCTCGACCGGCTGCCAGCGGAACTATCCGGTGGACAGCAGCAACGTACGGCGATGGCTCGAGCTTTAGTGAAGGGTGCCGATCTGGTACTGCTGGATGAACCTCTGGCCAACCTGGACTACAAGTTACGTGAGGAATTGCGTGACGAACTGCCAAAATTGTTCGCCGATACGGGGGCCACCGTGGTTTATGCCACGAGTGAACCACTGGAAGCCCTGATGATGGGCGGACATACGGCTTCATTGAGCGAAGGTCGGGTCGTTCAGTTCGGAGCCACCTCAGAAATTTATCGTAAGCCCGACAATTTAGAAGCCGTCCGGGTATTTTCAGATCCCCCGGCGAATACTGCCAGTATCCAGAAACGAGGCACAAAAGCCTTTCTTGGTCAGACAGTAAACTGGCCATTTCCGGATGTACTCAAAAATTTGCCGGATGGTAATTATAGTATTGCTTTACGTCCGCATCACCTTTTACCGGAAGGTGAGGGTGTCGCCATCGACGGAGAAGTGCAGATTGCAGAAATCAGCGGCTCTGAAAGTATTGTGCGCGTGCATGTCGAAGGCAACCAGTGGGTGAGCGAGGCGCAAGGCATCCATTCCTTCGAGTTTGGCGAAAAGGCACGTTTTTATTTCGATCCAGCACGTTGTATGTATTTCGATAATAACGAAAACATGATTCGCAGTTAATCAGGCAGCTGAATGATAGAGATTAAATTATGGCCAGAATAGAATTTAGAAATGTTCGTCATGCATATCCGCCGCCACCTGGTCAGGAGCCGGTCTACGTGCTGGAAGAAGTCAACCAGATCTGGGAGGACGGTGGCGCTTACGCGCTGTTAGGTCCATCGGGTTGCGGAAAGACAACATTACTCAACACGATTTCGGGACTGTTGACACCCTCAGATGGTTCGATTTTTTTTGACGGTCGGGACATTACTAAATTACCGACCTCGGAGCGACAGATTGCACAGGTGTTCCAGTTTCCAGTGGTATACGACACGATGAATGTTTACGACAATCTTGCGTTTCCACTGAGAAATCGGGGCGTCGACGAAGCGGTCATTAAACAGCGCGTCGAACAGATCGCAAATATGCTTGATCTTGGCCAGCGATTGCATCAGCGCGCCCAGGGGCTAAGCGCCGACGGAAAGCAGAAAATTTCCCTCGGTCGTGGGCTGGTTCGCTCTGACACCAACGCGATATTGTTCGACGAACCTTTGACCGTAATCGATCCGCACCTGAAGTGGCAACTTCGATCAAAACTGAAAGAATTACACCAGCAAATTGGCGTAACCATGATTTATGTTACCCACGATCAGGTCGAAGCACTCACTTTCGCCGATAAAGTGGTGGTGATGTATGCGGGTAAAATGGTTCAGGTCGGCTCGCCGGTAGAACTCTTTAGCAAGCCAAATCATACTTTCGTAGGCTATTTTATTGGCTCGCCAGGTATGAATGTGCTGCCCTGTACGCTCGATAAAGGTCAACCAGTGTTCAACAATTACCCCCTCCGCAGTGCTTATCCGGTGAATGACGATCTCAACGGAAAACTCGAGGTCGGCGTTCGACCGGAATTTGTTAAATTTGTCGATGATGGCATTCCGGTGGAAATCGAAAAAGTGGAGGATCTTGGACGCTATCAGGTAGTGACCACACGCCACGATAGTACCACCATCAAGATGGTGGTCAGCGAAGATCAACAGATACCATCTGGCGGCGCAAGAATTAATTTTGATCCGGAAAATACGCGTATCTACCAGGACGACTGGGTCGTGGAAGGGCGCGTATCATGAAACAGACAGTCAATCAAAAAGCCTGGTTCCTGGTTGTACCTGTACTGCTGCTGGTTGCTTTCAACGCTTTCATTCCACTTATGACGGTGGTTAATTATGCCTTCCAGGAAACTTTTGGTGACAACGTATTTTTCTGGGAAGGTACGACCTGGTTTGAGCAGGTACTTCGTTCTGATAGATTCCATGCCGCTTTAGGCCGACAACTCGGTTTCACCGCGATGATTCTTGCGATCGAAATTCCCCTCGGCATTGGCGTTGCGCTGACTATGCCGCGCAAAGGTCCCTGGGTATCGGTAT
Organism: uncultured Gammaproteobacteria bacterium; assembly: GCA_964651385.1. Classification (GTDB taxonomy): domain Bacteria; phylum Pseudomonadota; class Gammaproteobacteria. The sequence continues at coordinate 7,530 of CAZYYM010000058.1, forward strand.
GTCTGGTATTGATGGCATTGCCGTTGTTAATTCCATGGAATGTTGTCGGTGCGATGTGGAACATATTCGCGCTACCCGATATCGGCTTGCTAGGTTATAGCCTTAACTCGATTGGAATAGATTACAACTTCACCCGCCAGCCGGTGTCGGCATGGATGACTACAGTAATTATGGATGTTTGGCACTGGACCTCATTGATTGTGCTGCTGTGCTACGCGGGGTTGAGTTCTATTCCAGATGACTACTATCAGGCGGCACATATAGACGGCGCCAGTCGTTGGGCGATATTCCGCTACATTCAGTTGCCTAAAATGAAGCGTGTGCTGACAATTGCTGTCCTGTTGAGATTTATGGATAGCTTCATGATTTACACCGAACCCTTTGTGCTAACCGGCGGAGGGCCGGGGAATACCACCACCTTTTTGTCGATTGACCTGGTTAAGATTGCACTCGGACAATTTGACCTGGGACCGGCGGCGGCAATGTCGTTGATTTACTTCCTGGTGGTTCTTGTGATCTGCTGGATTTTTTACACCGTAATGATGCGAAACGAGGAATAAAAACATGCCACATTATAAAAAATGGCTAGTTCCAGCCTTGTATATACTGTTTTTAATGTTGCCGATTTACGGCCTGATTTCAATGTCCTTCAAGACGACTAACGAAATTCTCGGCGGATTTTCCTTTTTCCCGCAGGATTTTACGCTTGAAAACTATGCGGTTATTTTCACCGACCCAACCTGGTATAACGGCTATATAAACTCGATCATCTACGTGGTGCTCAATACGGTTATCTCGGTCTCGGTAGCGTTACCGGCTGCCTATGCATTCTCGCGCTACAGGTTTCTGGGTGACAAGCATCTGTTTTTCTGGTTGCTGACAAATCGTATGGCGCCACCAGCCGTATTCGCATTACCATTTTTCCAGCTCTATTCGGCGATTGAACTGTTCGATACACACCTTGCGGTCGCGCTGGCGCATTGTCTGTTCAATATTCCGCTGGCGGTCTGGATACTGGAGGGATTTATGTCGGGAATACCCAAGGAACTGGATGAAACAGCTTATCTTGACGGCTACTCGTTCCCGAGATTTTTTATTCGGATTTTTATTCCCACCATTGCCGCCGGTATCGGCGTGGCAATGTTTTTCGCTTTTATGTATTCGTGGGTAGAACTATTACTCGCAAAAACCTTGACCTCGGTTGATGCCAAACCGATAGCCGCAACCATGACGCGTACTGCGAGTAGCTCAGGCTACCAGCTCGGTTTGCTTGCGGCAGCTGGTTCGCTAACAATTGTACCGGGAGCAATTGTGATTTATTTCGTGCGAAACTATATCGCCAAGGGTTTCGCCCTCGGCCGGGTGTGAGGAGGACAATATTATGGGTTTATCCTGGATGGCCTGGACCTGGCCTACCGCGACCTTCTTTATCGCTATCGTATTGTCAATTACCATGATGGGGGTATGGGAACGCATTAGTCCCGGTGGCAACCCTCGTCGAGGCGTGTTTGGCATCGATACCACGCGTGGCGATCGGTTGTTTATTTCCTGGATCGGAAGTGGTTTCATTAATCTCGCCTGGCTTGGGTTTTTTGGTCCCCCGCTATGGGCTTCGCTAGGGTTATCGATAGCCTGGTTCATATTCGTATTCAGGAAAGTATGAGGACCGGGCGATCAGGCGATAACAGGAAACAGGATTTGAAGTGGGCTTAAGAGGTCAAAATCTTGAAAAACTGCAACGGCAGGAATTTGATGTACTGGTTATTGGCGGTGGAATTAACGGAGCCGTATCCGCTGCGGTGCTTTCGGCACACGGCGCCAGCGTTGCATTGATTGAGGGACGGGATTTTGCTGGCTTTACCAGCCAGCATTCATCCAATCTGGTCTGGGGCGGCATAAAATACATGGAAAGTTTCGAATTCGGACTGGTCAACAACCTGTGTCAGTCACGTAACGAGTTATTACGCAGTTTTCCATCCACCGTTAAGGAAATCCGTTTTCTCACCACTATCTCGAAAAAATACCGGTTTCCGCCACTGTTCATGCTAGCCGGTACCTGGCTTTACTGGCTGCTCGGACGCGGTCAGACTAAAATTCCGCGCCTTTTTACCCGATCGCGGATTGCACGTGAGGAACCTCGGGTCGATATTACCGACACTCGCGGCGGTATCGAGTACTCTGATGCCTACCTTCAAGATAATGATGCGCGATTCGTATTCAATTTTGTTCGCAATGCGATGAATCGAGGTGCAGTCGCGGTCAATTATCTGAAGTCTATCGGTTCCAGTCGAGATGATTCCGGCTACTGGCATACCGAAGTCGAAGATCAGCAGGACGGAAACCGCTTCACCATTCGCTCTAAAGTCATGGTCAATGCGGCCGGTGCCTTCGTCGATGAGTATAACCGCATATGCGGAATCGAGACCGGGAATAAGCATCTGTTTTCAAAAGGAATCCACCTGATTGTGCCGCGAATTGCGAAACAACATCGGGTGCTGGCCTTTTTTGCCGATGATGGACGCCTGTTTTTCTCCATTCCGATGGCAAATCGTACCTGTATCGGCACCACCGATACCATGGTTAGTGATCCAGTGACGTCGGTCACAGAGGAAGACAGAGAATTTGTATTGTCCAATATTAATGCCCGACTTAACCTCGAGAAACCGCTGACTAAAGAGGATGTCATAGCTGAGCGTTGCGGTGTGCGACCACTGGCAGTTGAAAAGGGTCAGAGTATTGCTGGGGATACTTTTCAACTATCTCGTAAGCACATTGTCGAAACGGATTTACAAAATGCTCAAGTCAGTATATTTGGCGGGAAATTGACAGACTGTCTCAATGTTGGCGACGAGGTTTGCGAAGCCATCAGTCAACTTGGTATTGCGCTAACTGCCCCGGTTGAAAAATGGTATGGTGAGCCATCAAGAAAAAAGCGCGATGCTTATTTCCTGCGAGCCAGCAAATTAGGCCTCGATGAAATCACCGCCGAGGACACCGGTGAAAAGCTGAGCCAGCGCCTGTGGCGTCGTTATGCACTGGATGCGCTGGGAATGCTCGACGCGATCGAACAGAATTCTTCGTTGGTAGAGCCCTTGGTCGATAATGCAGGTATCCGTTACTGCGAACTTGATTACCTGGTACAGAATGAAATGATCGTCAGTCTTGAAGACTATCTGCGTCGACGCTCCAAGATCGAACTTGTCGTCGAACGCAATGTATTAAAAAATTCGAAAGGATTGCGAGAGGCCTGTAACCGATTGTTTGGTCAGGATGCCGAGAAACGATATCGAGAATATTTCGTCGAATCCGATCGAACTGAAGAATCGCAGGCTGGCAATTTTTAAGCATTATTATTGAATTTGAATTAAGCGAGGATATCTGGTGGCACAATGTATACTTAGTATCGACCAGGGCACAACTAGCTCCCGTGCAATGTTATTCGATAAAAATGGACGCGCCGTATTCACCGCACAACGGGAATTCGCCCAGCATTTTCCGCAAGACGGCTGGGTAGAACACGATGTCGAAGAGATCTGGTCGACCACGCTTGCAGTGGTTCGTGATTCGATTGCCCGTGCCGACAACGATGGTGCAACCATTGCAGCGATCGGGATTACAAATCAACGCGAAACCACGGTAGTCTGGGACCGGGTAAGTGGCAAACCGATTTATCGTGCCATCGTCTGGCAAGATCGACGAACGGCGACATACTGTGAAGCACTGCGGGCAAGAAACCTGGAGGCGACGGTTCGATCAAAGACCGGATTGTTACTAGACCCTTATTTTTCGGGTACCAAGATTAATTGGATACTCGATAATGTTGAAGGCGGGCGGGAACGAGCCAATCGCGGCGAGCTGGCATTTGGCACAATCGATTCCTTTTTGATCTGGCGCTTAACCGGAGGTAAGGTTCATGCGACCGATGCGACCAATGCCTCCAGGACCTTATTATTCAACATTCATCAGCAATGTTGGGATGCCGAATTACTGGAAATGCTCGAAATTCCCCAATCTCTGTTACCCGATGTTCGCAATTGTGCGGATGACTACGGTGTTACCGGTGCTGACGTGCTGGGTGCCGAAATTCCGATTGGTGGTGTCGCTGGAGACCAGCAGGCTGCGTTAATCGGTCAGGCCTGCTTCGATCCCGGTATGATAAAAAGTACCTATGGCACGGGTTGTTTCATGATTTTAAATACCGGTGAAGTTGCGCTCAAATCAAATAATAAACTGCTAACCACGGTGGCCTACCGGCTCGATGGCAAAACAACTTATGCGCTGGAAGGATCGATATTTGTCGCCGGTGCCGCGGTACAATGGTTACGCGACGGTATCGGTATTATCGATTCCGCGCAGGAAACGGAGGCCATGGCCACATCGCTGGATTCCAACCGGGGCGTCTACCTGGTACCGGCCTTCACCGGGCTTGGTGCGCCGCACTGGGATCCCGATGCACGTGGTGCTATCTTCGGTATCACTCGAGATACCGGACCGGCTGAACTGGTACGGGCAACGCTGGAATCAGTTTGCTACCAAACCTCGGATTTGCTCGATGCGAATCGCCGCGATGGCATTGAACCGAGTCGATTACGAGTCGACGGAGGTATGGTGCAGAACAGCTGGTTATGCCGGTTTCTCGCAGATATTCTCGGCATTTCTGTCGACAGGCCGCTTGAAACGGAAACAACCGCACTCGGCGTCGCCTATCTGGCGGGTTTGCAGGTCGGTCTGTTTGACTCCGTGGAAGACATTGCCAACAAATGGCGATCTGACCAAAGTTTTGAGCCCGAGATGTCTGAGGCCGATAGAAAATTACTGCTGGCGGATTGGCATGATGCTGTTCTTAGGGTTAAGACCAGAGATTGAAGTAAGTTCGACAATGATGCCGGCATCACCACCACTAAGCTGCACTGTTACGCCATGTTTGCCATCCACCTTTACCGAAACAATGCCGCTTAGAATTCCCTTGGCGGCAGACTTGGATTCTTCGCCCAGATGGTGGTTCAGCGATGCCACAACCTCATTTGAGGTCAAGGATTTTCCATTGTGAAATTCGACGCCTTTACGAATTTTGAAATTCCAGGTCTTGGCATCGGGACTGGCATCCCAGCTCTCCGCCAGTTCGGGTGTTAACTTGCCATCGGAAGTGACTTCGGTAAGTCCATTACTAATTGACCAAACTGTAAATGAATCATGTACAGGTCGAGTATTTGTCCCGGATCCGGAATATCGGTGGTTGCGCCACCAGTCAATCCAACCCGCAAACGCCCGCCTTTCTTCGGTGTCGCCGCCTCGGCTTTATTGAGAAATGCCGATGCGGCGGTAAGCGACACGCCCAGCGCGAGTGCACCGGTCATTAAGCTACGGCGGGTTATCCGGCCGTTTTCAAACGATTGTTGGATATCTTTAATTTTGTCTGCGATTTCCAGGTCAGAAACACTTTCCGTCAGCTCTATTGAATTACTGTCTTTGATCTTTACTGTCTACTCCTCCTCTTAGGGGTTATAGGCTAAGTATTGTCGGATTTTTATTGTGACCCCCCTAGCATTATCTGAGCATAACTCAAAATTTTAACCAATTACAAATCAGTTGAGGCCGATAATGCTACGGGCTTCGTCGGGTCCGACTACGCGGGCGCCAATGCGTTCAATAATTTCTACCGCACGGGTCACCAGCATACCATTACTGGCGAGTATCCCTTTATCGAGGAAGATATTGTCCTCGAGGCCGACACGCACGTTGCCACCCAGCAGTACGGCCTGTGCTACCATTGGCATTTGCATTTTTGAAATGCCGAAACCTGCCCAGATGGCATTCTCCGGTAAAGCGTGTTTCATTGCCGCCATGGTCTCAGTGTCGGCACCGGCGCCCCAGGGGATACCGAGGCAGATCTGAAACATCGGCGGTGTTTTAATCAGGCCATCCTCAATTAGATTGCAAGCCAGGCGAATTTGACCCAGGTCGAATACTTCGAGTTCCGGTTTAACGCCCTGATCAAATGCGATTTGTGCCATGGTTCGTAAGTAAGGGGCGGTATTGATATAGGTATAGTTGCCGCCGAAGTTCATGGTGCCGCAGTCGAGGCTACAGATATCGGGTTTGCAGGCTACTACATGCGCCATGCGCTGTTCAGGGCCTATCATGTCGCTACCAGGCCCGGGTTTGGTCGGGTCTTCATCGTCTGGTACCCAGTCACCACCCATGCCGGCGGTAAGATTGATAATCATATCGACGCCGCTATCTCGGATCATACCAACGGTTTCTTCGAATAAGGCGACGTCACGAGAACCGGCACCGGTTTGCGGGTCACGAACATGGATATGGCAAACCGCGGCCCCCGCATTAGCTGCTTCTATGGCGGCGTCGGCCACCTGTCTCGGCGTGATCGGCACAAGATCGCTGCGGCTGGTGGTATCCCCCGCACCGGTCACCGCGCAGGTGATGATGACATCGTTATTCATATTTTTTCTCCGGCTCATTGTTGACGTTTCAGTTTTGCTATTTCGACCAGCCCGTCATTCATTTTACGACTCAGCGCGGCGAAATCCGCACCATCGGTCATCTCGATACATCCGTCAACCATCGCGTTTTTGAGTTCTTCTGTTAGTTCAGGTGCCACGAGTCGGGTCCACGGCAGTTTTAGTGCTGGACCGAACTGATCGAGGCAATATTCCATGCCACCCTCGCCACCACCGACATGAAAAATTTCACAGGGTCCCATGAGTGCCCAGCGTGGACCGGGGCCGTTGACGACGGCCTGGTCAATTTGTTCGACAGTGGCTTCGCCGTTTGCGACCATGTGCAGGGCTTCACGCCAGATCGCCTCCTGCAGACGTGTTGCGATAAAGCCAGGGACTTCTTTTTTCATCACTAATGGTGCTTTGCCAGCCACCTTGTAGAACTGTTCGGTCCATTCCACGGTATGAGCGCTGGTTTTTTTACCACCGATCATTTCGACTAGTGGCAGTAAGTAAGGCGGGTTGAACGGATGCGCGACAACGGTTCGTTCGGGTGTAGCGCACCGTGCCTGGATATCGCTCATCGACAGCCCCGAGGTACTCGATGCGATAACGACTTCGGGCTTGACCATATCGCCCAGTTTTTTATATAGGTCTTGTTTGAGCTCGAGTACTTCGGGAATGCTTTCCTGAATAAATTCGCTGTCAGTGATAGCTTCGGCAAGGTCTGTGGTCCAGTTAAAATTATCCATCGACGCGCTTTCGGCGAGGCCAATTTTTTCGAGGCTTTCCCAGGCGGTTTCCATTAGACGTTTCAGACCATCATATTCCCGGGCATCGTGTAAATAGCTGGTTACATGATATCCCTGAGCGAGATAATAGGCGGCCCAACCACCGCCAATAGGGCCTGCACCGATACAGGTGATATTACGTACTGAGGAGGGGTCTTGATTTAACAAGGCTATTTCCCCTTGAAATTTGCGTCACGTTTTTCGACAAAGGCACTGACGCCCTCAAAGGCATCGTTGGACGATAACATCGCCTTGTAAATTGGCAGTTCCTCATAGCGCATTTTGTGGAAAGCTTTTTCTGTTGGCTCGCACTCAATCGCACGTAGAACTTCTTTGACGGATTGCAAAGCCAGTGGCGCAACCCGGGATAATTTTTCGGCCCAGGATATGGCCAAAGGCATCAATTCGGTTGGTGTTACGATCCGGTTGATCAAACCATAATGCGCCGCCTCAGTGGCTTGCATGCGGCGTCCCAGATAGAGCATTTCGAGTGCGATATTATAGGGCAGACGTTTCGGCAGGCGTTGCACCGCACCAGCATCGGGAATCAGTCCGAGCGGTAATTCGGGCAACGCAAATTCGACATGTTCGGCGGCGATAATCAAGTCGCAGGCCAGCGCGATTTCGAAGCCTCCACCGATGGTGAGCCCGTTAAGCGCCGCAATAACGGGTTTGTTGAGATTCCACATTTCGGTAATGCCGGCGAACCCACCGAGATCGGGATCTTCGGCTTCCCACCAGTTTTCCAGGGGTGTCTCTCCGGCGTCGAGGGCTTTTAAATCCCAGCCAGCGCAGAATATTTTTTCACCTGCACCGGTAACAATGGCAACTTTAAGGTCCGGGTTATCACGGAAATAAACAAATGCCTCACCGAGCTTGCGGCTGGTCGGTAAATCGATGGCATTGGCCTTTGGACGATCAATGGTAATGGTCATGATCGTACCGTCGACCGATACGCGGACTTCGTCATCGCCTGGCAACATAAGCCTTTTCCCGAATTGAAAATTGTCGAAATCGAAGTGTATTCGACTCGGTCAATAATTGGTATATGATTGATGTCGTTTTTTGGTCACTGGAATTGAGCGCGATGAATTACACACTGACGGCTGAACAGGATATGATCCTGCGTTCTTTACGGGCCTTCCGGGAACAGGAGCTGGAACCTTTCGAGGCGGAAGTGGATAAGAGCGGTGAAGTCCCTGAAGAGCTTGGTCAGCGAATAAAGGCTAGAGCTCTGGAAATGGGGTTTTATGCGCCGAATCTACCCGAGGAGATCGGTGGCGGCGGACTCGATTATAAAACCCTGGCATTATTCGAACGCGAACTGGGCAAAACCAGCTATGGATTGCACGGTTATATTCATCGACCTTCCGAAATTCTGATGGCTTGCGCAGGCGATCAAATCGAAAACTACCTCAATCCCTGTGTTACCGGTGAGAAAAAGGAAGTGTTTGCTTTGACCGAACCGGGCGCCGGTTCAGATATCCTGTCGATGGCGACCAAAGCGGTATGTGAAGGCGAAGAGTTTGTCATCAATGGATCCAAGCATTTTATCAGCAGCCCGGTAGAACCCGATTTCGCGATATTGTTTGCCTGGACCGGTGTTCAGCAAACCAAAAGGGGCGAACGCAAACTGGTTACAGCCTTCCTGGTCGACAAAGGTACGCCGGGATTTCAAATTCAGCGTGGCCCACGTTGCGCTGCGCAAAGGGCTTACCCTACCTGGCAATTGTATTTTGACCGGTGTCGAGTGCATCAAAGTCAGATTCTGGGTGAACAAGGGCAGGGCTTTGAGTTGGCCGACAAGTGGCTGAAAATGGGCCGCGTATGGGTTGCGGCCGCCGCCTGCGGCAAAATGGAGCGATTGCTGGATATTGCTACCCGGTATGCGGTTGAGCGTAAACAGTTCGGTCAAAGTATCGGCAAATTTCAGGGTACCTCTTTCAAACTGGCCGATATCGCAACCGATTTGCAGGCTGCCGATCTGTTGGTGATGCATGCGGCCGATAAAGCGGACCAGGGCATTATGGAAGCTGACGATGCAGCGAAAGCCAAGCTGTTTGCCTCAGAAGCGGTTGGGCGAGCCGCCGATAGCACGATTCAGATATTTGGTGGTATGGGGTTGATGGAGGATTTGCCGATAGAACGCCTTTGGCGAGATGCACGACTCGACCGCATCTGGGATGGCACCTCTGAAATACAGCGACATATCATTTCTAGAACGTTATTGCGGCAATATGAAAGTTAATGAGTAGCGTAAAGCATAATTTGAACCGGTTACTCAATCCTCGACACATAGCCTTTATCGGAGGCATCGATGCAGCCCTCAGCGCGAGCCAGTGTCTACAACAATTCGATGGTCCTCTATGGGCCGTTAATCCGAAGCGGGACAGCCTGGGAGGTGTGCCTTGTTTCGCCTCGGTAGCTGAATTACCCGAGGCACCGGATGCTGTATTTCTGGCGACGCCGCGTGAATCTGCGATACAGACTGTCGCAGAGCTGGCTTCCCTCGGGGCGGGGGGGGTTGCCTGCTTTACCGCTGGTTTCGGTGAGTTGGGTGAAATCGGTCAAAACGATGAAGCTGCGCTGATTGAAGCTGCTGGTAACATGGCATTGGTCGGGCCGAACTGTTACGGTCTGGTGAACTATAGCAACGGGACGATTTTATGGCCATTCGGTGCCGGCAAGTCCCGTTGCAATAAAGGGTTCGCGCTGGTTATGCAGAGCGGTATGATTCCAGCCAACCTGACCATGAACGAACGCTCGGTGCCGATTTCTATTGTCATTTCCGTTGGTAATCAGGCGGTACTGTCCATAGAGGATTATATTGATACTCTGGTCGATGATGAGCGTGTAACAGCAATTGGCCTTTATATTGAAGGCATTCGTGATATCGAGGCATTCGCCGTTGCAGCTCTCAAAGCGCTTCGATTGGCAAAACCACTGGTGGTACTCAAAGCAGGCAGTTCGGACCTGGCGAAACAGCTCTCTGTCAGCCATACCGGGTCACTCTCGGGGGCCGACCAGGCTTACCAGGCTTTGTTTGATCAACTGGGTATCATCCGCGTCAAAGCGCCGGTGGAAATGATGGAGACGCTGAAATTTCTATCGGTGTCGGGCGCACCGCGAGGTCGGAAGATTGCAGCTTTTACCTGTTCGGGCGGAGAGGCGGCTTTACTGGCGGATTACTGTAGCGGAATTGGACTCGAGCTGCCTCAACCCTCCGAAGCGGCTGGTAAAAGATTAACACGGCTATTACCCGATATCGCTACAGTCTCCAACCCGCTTGATTACACCACGCCGTTATGGGGCGACCGCGAAAAAATGCCAGCAGTGTTTCGAACACTGGTGGCCGATGGTTATGATGCGGCTATCGTCATACAAGACTTTCCGCCAGCCCATATTCATGCCGACAACACCTTTTATGTTAACGATGCCGAGTCGTTTATAGAAGCCTGCACAGGATTGGGAATTCCTGCCGCAAGTTGTTGTGATCTGCCGGAAAATATTGATGCAGAAATGCGTGAAATGATGATCGTTGGTGGCATTACACCGCTACAGGGTTTTGATTCCGGTTTGAATGCATTGTCGAACGCCTGTCGTTATGGTGTGAATCGTATTGATATTCTGGCTTCACAACCATCTGCAAAGCTCAATTTACTTACTTTTCGGGATAATACCCTAACTTCTTTCAATGTTGATGAATGGACGGGTAAGCAAAGGCTTAGCCGGCATGGTATCGATATTCCCCGGGGACATTTGTTAAATGAAGGAGAGATTGGTGAGCTATCATCGCAGTTCGAATATCCGCTTGTGGTCAAGGCGGTCAGCGATGCGCTGCCACACAAGTCCGATGCGGGTGCAGTCCGTCTGGGTATTCAGAATGCCGATCAACTAGAGCAGGCGATGCGCGATATTAGACATTCCGTAATGCAGTTTGACGTGGGAATCGAAATTAAAAACTTTCTTGTCGAATCAATGATTCGTGATGTTGTTGCTGAACTACTCGTGGGAATTAGTACCGAACAGCAGTTCGGACAATTACTGGTGATTGCCAGCGGCGGGGTTCTGGTTGAAATGCTCCAGGATTCAGTGACGCTATTGTTACCGACTACTGACGAAAGAATTCGTAATGCACTATCAACTTTGAAGTGCTTCAGACTTTTGCAGGGCTTTCGTGGTAATCCGGTGGTAAATCTAAATGTTGTGGTATCCAGCATTCGGTCATTGGTTGACTTCGCTAGAGCTAACAATGCCCGGCTGGTGGAAATGGACGTTAATCCGCTGATTGTAACTTCGCAGCGTTGTATTGCGGCTGATGTAATGATTAGGGAAGTAAGTGGTGTATAACTGCAACTGTTGATATTTACATAGCCGGAGAGTCTTATTAAACTCGTATCATTTATTGGCCAACACATAAGGTACGGCTTTGAAGATTAGCGCTGACGATATAGTCAAGTACGGGAAAAAAATGATTTTTTTCAACGACGGCGGAAAAACGGTTGATAGCGCAAGTAGTGTCGTGGGATTCGAAGGCGTTGGCGTCGAAAATTACTACAGATGTAAAATGGCTGTTACCCCGACCGGAGGCTTGAGTTTCAGGCCGGCCATTAGCAACAGTGAATGCGATTCAAAATACATCACATTCCAGGACAAAAAAACCAATCTGGCCTGTGCGGACGATGTCAAAGTGCTGGCGAGTGGCGGGTTCAGCGGATGTATATTTCAATTATGGGAAGATCCGAATAAAAATATATGGGGCGCGCATGTATATAAAGGACTGGATTTTAAAGCTGATATCTCCAGCCGGGCAAAAGAAAAAAAATGGAGATTACTTTACAGCCTTGACACTGCCGGGAAGGGTAAAAGCGGCTCAGAAATATTTGTCGTAGCAGTCATCGAAAATAATAAAGTTGATATCGTTTCTCAACGAATTAGAAATGGCAAATGTGAAAAGTTGATCGACTGGTACACGATTCAGCACTAGTGTAGGACACTATACTAGTGTAAAAATATTCCCTGACTAGCGAACCACCAATACGGAACATCTGGCATGTCGAACCACTTTAGCTGCCGTCGAACCCAGTAGATAATCCTGTAATCCCGGCTGATGAGAAGCTATTATTATCAGCTCTGCACCTTTTTCTTTGGCGACATCGAGAATAGTCTGGTAAGGGTGCCCAATGCGGGCATCGGCATCGGTTTTGATATCACTGGCATTGGCGATGGCATTCAATTCTTCCTGCGCCGTCTGCAAAGACTTTTGCTGGAAGCCATCGGGCAGTTCAGCAGCAGCCCATTTTGGGATATCTTCTACAATGTTGAGCAGGATTATCCGGGCATCTTTATTTCCGTTTGCGGCAGCGATATTGATGACGTTTTTGACTTCGTCGGTATGACCGATATCGATTGGAATCAAGATTGTATTGAACATGGTAGTTGCTCTTCAGCGTTAGTTTAAGCGGGGTATATAATCAGGAAACGATATTCTACACCATTAACAATAGATTAGGGTAGAAAGCTCGGCAGCGCCTTGATTTCGATCAACAAGTCCGCATTTTTACATTGACAGTACGGACGTCGAATGATGTATTGGAGACCTTAAATCTTAATTTCCCTTTACTGATAGTGATACCGACATGACCGAAACCGCAGCCATTGCATTTGCAACCTTCTTCGCAACCATCGGCCCGATAGACGTGGCTGCCATGTTCAGTGCATTAACCGCAAACTCGACTCCGGAACATCGACAATCGATGGCTGTTCGTGGCACTTTTATTGCCGGGGGCATACTGGTCACTTTCGCACTGGTTGGAGAAATTATGCTCGGGAGTCTTGGTATATCGCTTCCTGCATTGCGAACCGCCGGCGGAATCCTGTTGCTGTTGATTGGTATCGATATGGTATTCGCACGTTCCTCGGGCGGCACTACGACTACCGACGATGAGGAGCAGGAAGCCATCTCAAAACAGGATATTTCAGTATTTCCAATCGCCACACCCTTAATCGCCGGCCCTGGTGCGATGGGTGCGGCAGTGCTATTGATGGCAAATGCAAGGGGCGACCTGGCCCTTCAGGCAACAGTGATTGCATCAATATTGGCTATTCTAGCGCTCACCCTTGTGGCACTCCTGCTGGCTAGCAAGATTCAGCAAATTCTCGGTGTTACCGGCATGCATGTCATCAGTCGAGTTATGGGTGTCTTACTGTCTGCACTTGCGGTGCAATTTATATTTGACGGTATTAAACAAAGCGGCTTGCTTGGTGGCTGAGAATTCACCGACGATATTGAACCCGGGTAAATATCAGAGACAGACTCACTACCCACACTGGTGGAGTGAAAGGATCTGGTGTAAGCACCCCGCCTGACTTCCCTTTAATGGATGATCGGTTCTTGGATAGTGATCAGCAGGGTGGGTTGGCAGTTAATTAGTGGTAGCACTGCAGGGGTAAGATCTATCGGTCATTTTAGGAAGCGTAGACACAAGGGTTTGCTCTTACGCGTTATCAAATAGTTCCAGTTGACCACTACCTTCAGTAAGGTCGTCAAGTTTGACGCCGATGCCGAGTAATCGAACCGGTATTTCACCACGCGCCCAGGCCTGTTCGCAGAGAAAGGCCAGATCGCTGAGTATCGGCGTGGTGTTTTGCCGCTCGACAGTCGTTTGATTAAAGTCCTGAAATTTCATTTTCAGAAAGCAATTGTGGATTCTGTAATCGGCGTCCAGATTTTGTATGCGTTTTTCCAATGATTCGAGCAGGGCCGGTAACTGGGCGATACAGCTTGGCAGGTCGGGCAGATCCTGCTCGTAGGTGTTTTCGACGCTGACCGATTTACGCCGCCATTGCGAAACCACCGGTCGGTTATCGATACCATGCGCAAGCCTGTGTATATGCTCGCCAAATTGACCGAACCGCTGGACGAATTCGAAGACATCGGTGTTACGAACGTCGGCGCAGGATTTAATACCCAGTTTTTCCAGCCGGGCCGCAGTTACCTTGCCGACGCCCCAGATGTGTTTGACCGGTAAATCGGCCAAAAACGGCTCGATTTGATCGGGGGTAATGACGGTTTGACCATTAGGCTTGTTCCAGTCGCTGGCAATTTTGGCGATGAACTTGTTGGGTGCGATACCGGCCGATACGGTGATGCCCACGGTATTTTCGATGCGTTGGCGAATTTCCTTTGCAATCAGCGTTGCACTACCTTTGCATTGCGGGCAATTGCTTACATCGAGGAAGGCTTCGTCGAGTGATAAGGGCTCGATCAGTTCGGTGTATTCGGCGAAGATATCGCGCATCTGGCGCGACGCTTCACGGTATACGGCCATACGACCTGGCAGTAAAATCAAATGCGGGCAACGCTTCAGCGCTGTCGCACTCGCCATTGC
>CAZYYM010000059.1:0-5691 GCA_964651385.1 uncultured Gammaproteobacteria bacterium
AGGGTTAAACAGGCTGGGGACTGGCCCTGGAGTAGTTACCGCGCCATGAGCGGAGCAATGCATTTATTGAAATAATGCAGCAACGACTCGACCAGGAGCAGAACCTGAGTGACCTACCGTTTGTGCAAAGACGACCGATACCAAAAACACTAAGTGAATAGCAAAAGGTACACAAAGACAGACATTCAGCGATTTCAGCAGCCTAACGGAGTGGCGGCTATCGGCTAAAACAGATTGTAGAACATTTTGATTTGCATTATTCGACGATTATCGGATTAGTTAAGAACCGTAACTCAAAGTCCCAGGCCTAAAAGATAACGAAATTCTCAACGTTCCGCATTTCCTTCTCCCGGAAAAATGATTACTATAATGTGTATTGGTGGTAGGCGATGTGGAAATGATAATGGTTTATGTTTTGATAGCTTCAGGTGTATCTACCCTGATATTGCTGGTACTTTGGCTCAGAGAACGCCGCAAAGCGCACAGGGAATATATTGCTTATGGATTAAGATCCGGTGAGGACAATACCGAAAATACCAAAACTAATATTACTATGGTCGAGTCGGGATTTCGCGAAGCTATGTCAAAACTCGAAGATATGGGCGAGGTGCGTCGTGACCAGATGGGGCAATGGGTCTGGGTTAAATCAGGGAAGCCCGTCGGTCATATATTGCGCGAAAAGTAACTGTAGTCAGTGGCAGTCGATGCTGGATCTTGATTATCGCTGAGTCATCTATAAAACTCGGACTTGACGATTTCACCGTAGCTAATCAACTGTATTCTTCCCAGGACAGCCAGTTTTAAGATCGGTACGCATGTACTTGGCATCCAAAATAAGGCATGATTAATTGCGGCATAATTCCCACGGAGAACCACTATGAGCGCTGTCATCGAGAGATCTGAAGATTCGAATCTAATCAAACAAATTGAACATGGTATTGCGCGAATAACGCTTAATCGACCTAGCCAGTATAATGCGCTCTCGATGCAGTTAATCGCCGAATTACAAGGCGCATTAGACGAATTTGCTGCCAATGACGAGGTGCGCGTTGTGGTGCTGAGTGGGAATGGTAAAGCCTTTTGCGCTGGACACGATCTCAAAGAAATGCGTAGTAGCGAAGACCGTGAATTTCACCAGTCACTGTTTCAGCAATGCAGTCGAATGATGCAATCCATCGCAGAGATGCCACAACCTGTGATTGCTCAAATTAATGGCATTGCCACTGCTGCAGGTTGTCAGTTGGTGGCGCAATGTGACTTGGCCGTGGCTTCTGAGCTATCCCGTTTTGCTGTGTCGGGTATAAATGTCGGTCTGTTTTGTTCTACACCTGCCGTGCCGCTGAGCCGAAATATGCATCGTAAGCAGGCGATGCATATGTTGCTGACCGGTGACTTTATTGATGCCGCTACCGCACAAGTATACGGTTTGGTCAATACGGTTACCGCGGTCGACGAGCTGGAATCGAAAGTGCAGGTACTGGCTGAAAAAATAGCGGCCAAATCACCGCTGGCGATCAAAATGGGTAAGCGCATGTTTTACCGGCAAATAAACATGGGACTGGGTGATGCCTATGATTTTGCCGGGGACACGATGGCCTGCAATATGGACAGTGAAGACGCGCGTGAAGGTATCGATGCCTTTATCGAAAAACGCAAACCCACCTGGCGCGGCCGTTAGGGAATCTGGTTGATGAGTGAAAGCAATATCTTCGAGCGTGATCTCGACAGGAACGATGCCAATTACACACCCTTATCTCCGCTGACATTTCTCGAGCGCACAGCGTCGGTTTACCCCGATAATCTGGCCGTGGTTCACGGTGAGGTGCGTAATAGCTGGTCGAAAACCTATCGGCGATGCCGGCAACTGGCATCCGCACTGAGACGACGCGGCATTCAAGCCGGCGATACAGTGGCGACTATGTTACCGAATGTCCCGGCGATGTACGAGGCACATTTTGGTATTCCGATGGCCGGCATAATATTGCACGCATTGAACTATCGCCTGGATGCCGAAGTCCTGGCGTTTATGCTGCAGCACGGAGAGGCCAAAGCGATACTTGTTGATCCAGAATTTTCAACATTGATACGCCAGACGCTGGACAAGTTCGATAACAATCTACTGGTCATCGATGTCGATGATGCGAGCTATGAGGGGGGAGAATCGATCGGCGAGATCGAATACGAAGACTTTTTAAACGAAGGCGATGCCGAATTCGAGTGGTCTTTACCAGCCGACGAATGGCAGGCCATCAGCTTGAATTACACCTCTGGCACCACCGGTAATCCTAAAGGCGTGGTCTATCATCACCGCGGCGCCTATTTGAATGCTGTGTCCAATGTGATGACCTGGAATATGCCGGCGCATCCGGTTTACCTGTGGACCTTGCCCATGTTTCATTGCAACGGCTGGTGTTTCCCGTGGACTATGGCGGCAATGAGTGGCACCAATGTGTGTTTGCGCGCCGTTCGGGATGAGCCGATTTATCAATTGATGAAAAAAGAAAAGGTGACGCACCTTTGTGGCGCGCCAATCGTACTCAATTTGATTGCCAACGCATCGGATGAGCTAAAAGCAGGGGTCAATCATTCGGTCAATATTATGACTGCTGCTTCGGCGCCGCCGCCGACCGTACTCGAAGCCATGGCGCGTTTGAAATTCAACGTCACCCACGCTTATGGATTGACCGAAACCTATGGCCCGGCGGTTGTTTGCGCCTGGCATCAGGAATGGGATGAGTTGCCAATTGTCGAGCAGGCGGTATTTAAATCGAGGCAGGGTGTGCGCTATCCCATGCTCGAGGCATTGATGGTAGCGGACCCCGAAACGCTGGAACCGGTCACGAAAAATGGTGAAATGCTCGGCGAGATTTTCTTCAAGGGCAATATTGTCATGAAGGGGTATCTGAAAAATGCCGATGCGACCAAAGAAGCTTTAGACGGCGGCTGGTTTCATTCGGGCGACCTCGCGGTCTGGCATGAAGACGGCTATATCGAGATAAAGGACCGCTCAAAAGACGTCATTATTTCCGGCGGTGAAAATATTTCAAGCATCGAAGTTGAAAATATTATTTACCGGCACCCGGCTGTGATGGAAGCAGCTGTCGTTGCGCGCAACGACAAGAAATGGGGTGAAGCGCCCTGCGCATTTGTTACCCTGAAGGAGGATGTGGAGGCCAGCGAACAGGACATCATCAATTATTGCCGGGAAAATATGGCACGATTCAAAGTGCCCAAAAACGTTGTGTTCGGCCCTCTGGCAAAGACATCGACAGGAAAGATTCAAAAGTTTCTGTTACGCAGCATCGCGAATGAACTCAATGACTGACAGTAACCTGCTAAGAAATATTCTGAGAGAATATAAAACCCTTGCGGTAGTCGGGTTGTCCGCGAATGAAATGCGCCCGAGCTACTTTGCCGCCAAGTATATGCAGGATCATGGCTATCGAATCATCCCGGTCAACCCGAATTACGAAGCAATTCTCGGCGAAAAATGTTATCCGGATCTGCTATCGATTCCCGAACCCGTTGACCTGGTGGATTTGTTTCAACGCTCCGAACGCGTAATGCCCTTTGTCGAACAGGCAATCGAAATCAAGGCCAGGGTTGTGTGGATGCAGTTGGGCGTCGTCAACGAAGATGCGGCCCGGTTGGCCAGAGAAGCCGGGCTTGAAGTAGTGGTGGATCGCTGCGTTAAAATAGAATATGCACGCCTGTTCGGTGGTCTGAACTGGGTTGGCGTGAATACCGGGATTATATCGGCCAAACGCCCATTATCCGTTAATTATTGAGGCAGAACTATGGCTGATCGAGAATTCGGAATAGAAACACTTTGTTTACATGCCGGGCAAGTCCCCGATCCGGCGACCGGTGCGCGTGCTGTACCGATTTATCAGACCAGCTCCTACGTATTTGACAGCACTGACCATGCCGCCAGCCTGTTCAACCTGCAAACATTCGGCAATATTTATTCCCGCCTGAATAACCCGACCAATGCGGTGTTTGAAGAACGCATGGCCGCGCTCGAAGGGGGACGTGCGGCACTCGCGGTTAGCTCTGGTCTGGCTGCGCAGGCAACCGCCCTGTTGACTATTATGGAGGCCGGAGATGAGTTTGTTTCGGCCAGCACACTATACGGTGGATCCTATTCACAATTTGATGTGACCTTACGCCGCATGGGAATCAATGTGCATTTTGTCGACCCCGACGACCCGGACAATTTTCGCCAGGCCGTTACGCCAAAAACCAAAGCGCTTTACGCGGAGACTATCGGTAATCCTTCGAATAATATTCTCGATATCGAAGCGGTGGCCAGAATCGCTCACGATGCCGGTATTCCGCTGATTATCGATAATACGTTCGCCACGCCTTATCTGTGTAAACCGATTGAATATGGCGCCGATATCATCACTCACTCGGCAACCAAGTTTATCGGCGGACATGGTACTTCGATCGGTGGCGTGATTATTGAATCAGGTACATTCGATTGGGCCAACGGGAACTTTGAGTGCATGACCGAACCATCTAAGGGTTATCACGGTGTCAGTTTTTTCGAAACATTCGGTGATTTTGCCTTCACTATGAAGGCCCGTTGCGAACCGCTGAGAACCCTCGGGCCAAGCCTGAGTCCATTTAATGCGTTTTTGTTGCTTCAGGGTCTGGAAACCCTGCCGGTGCGCATGGATCGACATTGTGACAATGCACGCGGTGTTGCTCAATTCCTCAACGAACACGAGCGTGTAAGCTGGGTCAATTTCACCGAGCTGGAAGATAATAAATATAATGCATTGTCAAAAAAATATTTACCGAAAGGGGCCGGTTCGATACTTAGTTTCGGGGTAAAAGGTGGAAGCGAAGCCGGTTCGAAGTTTATTGAAGCCGCCCAGTTTCTAAGCCACCTTGCCAACGTCGGTGATGCCAAGACCCTGATTATTCACCCGGCTTCAACCACCCACCGTCAACTGAGCGAAGAGCAACAGGTGGCCGCCGGCGTATTACCCGACATGATCCGTATTTCCGTTGGCCTGGAAACCCTGGATGATATTTTGTGGGATTTAGATCAAGCGTTGGCGCAAACTGCCTAATACACCGTGACATAGGTGCAGTCTGCCAGATGGCTGACCTTTTCAGAGGGGGCTGCTGACCCAATATAGTTATAGTTGTTCGCAGGAAAAATACAAAACGGCAACCGCGAAAAGTACGGGCATCTGGTTTTTGAATCCCAGACGCCCGTATCAACTATAAACTACCGATCTGATTCGGGTTAATCTCAATCCTGCAAATCACTTTGCAGCCTCAATTGTGATCATATACGAAATGTCGACCGTATTACCCGAAGCGTCACTCACGCTGACTGTTATGGGGTAGCTACCAAGGCTAGAGCTGGCTTTCACCTCCCAGTTTAAAGAACTCGACGCACCTGCTGGCAGATCAACGACATTCACATTTTGCGGATCCTTTAATCGAAAACCCGCTGGTACAGTAATGCTGGCTTGAATATTTGAAACCAGCTCAGTTCCCGTATTGGAAATCGTGATAAACGGAGAAAACGTTTCTTTGCGGGGAACAATGTTGGTTTCATTATTAAAAGTGACTGTCAAAGGCGAGGGTTGCGAAGTCGGTTTGTTCACGGTCACTGCGGTGGCTGCAGTGGCAGTCGCGCCTTTATCATCTGTAACGGTTAGCGTAAAGCCG
>CAZYYM010000059.1:5791-21666 GCA_964651385.1 uncultured Gammaproteobacteria bacterium
GACTGCACTGCCTTCTATCACTGTTTGCGCGATACCGGCATCGGCAACCGGTGGCTGGTTTGCTGCAACTTTGTTCACGGTCACTGTGGTGGCTGCAGTGGCAGTCGCGCCTTTATCATCTGTAACGGTTAGCGTAAAGCCGAGCACTTCGCCACTCGCTGCCACCACTGGCGCCATAAAACCCGGATTCACCGCGGCCGGATTGGACAGGGTCACCGTAGTGCCTGAAGTCTGTATCCAGCTATAGGCCGCAATCAAACCGTCGGCATCACTAGAACCTGTGCCATCCAGATTGACTGCACTGCCTTCTATCACTGTTTGCGCGATACCGGCATCGGCAACCGGTGGCAAATTGACAGTAGACTTGTTCACAGTTACCGTCGTTTCAACCGGAATGCTTTCGTCGCCAGAATCATCTCGAACAATCAATGAAAACCTCAGGATGGCCCCTGCGTTGGGAACTATTGGTGCGGTAAAGCCTGGGCTAACCGATTTGGGATTTGCAAGTTTTACCTGAGGCCCACCGGTTTGCTCCCAGATATAGCCTACAATAACGCCATCGATATCGGATGAAGCCGAACCATCCAGCTTAACCGCGGCCCCTTCTAGCACCGATAGAGGTATGCCAGCATTTGCCACGGGCAATTGGTTTCCGGCTGAAACAGTGATATTGGTAAAAGCGGTTGTACTCAAACGCTGATTATCGGTAACGGTTAAACCGAACACGAGTGTTTCTCCACCCGGCGCAACATCCGGAGCAATAAATGTGGGCTGGTCTATATTCGGATTAGAAATTATTACTGCTGTTCCTGATTGTTGAAACCATTTATGAGACACGATTGTCCCGTCGGGGTCTGTGGAAGCAGAGCCGTCGAGCCCAACAGTTACGCCTATGCCGACGGTCTGGTCAGCACCTGGATCGGCAACAGGTGCCTGGTTGACGTTACGAATTCTGACATATACCGAGGAAGGCGTACTATTGGCGTTATCGTTGTCGGTTACAATGAGTTGAAAGATCAGTGCTTCGCCTCTTAGTGATACCTGGGGGGCAACAAAGGTCGGGGTCGCGCTGGACGGGTTTGAAAGCGTGACCAGGGTTCCGGCTGTCTGTGACCATTGATAGGCGGTAATAAACCCATCCGCATCCTGGCCTGAACCGGTCAGTGTGACCAGAGTACCTTCGTTGGCGTATTGCGTTAGTCCTGCGTTGGCAACAGGCGCTGTGTTCACTCTAAGCGGTGTTGCCAAAACAATATTCGATAAATTGGATAAATTTCCAAGATTGTCCTGAACCTTGATACCAAAATAGTAAGCCACCAGTGGATTAAGATTGGAGACTACGATTGAATCCGTTAGTCCCGCAGCTTGCGGAACCGGTTCGCCAACCGCAGTCGAGGCTTGGTTCCAGTTTGTTTCCGTTATCGGGTTTAACGAATATCTGACATCATACAAGCTGGCTGTACCGGTTAAACCGTCATCGCCCGTAGCAGTCCAGGATAATGTCACGCTACCTGGCCCCACGCCAGGGGAAAACAAGTCTGTAACGGCAGCAGGTGGAATAATATCAATTTCAGGATTCATGCTATTAAACACATTCAGGCGACTGTTCATTAAGGTGGATTTAATATTGCCGGGTATACCAAGAATTGAATCGCCATTGGCGAGGATGTTAATTTTTGCCTGCCACGCAGACAAGGCGGGATTAGCCGACCACATGAGGGCCACGGCACCCGATACATGCGGCGTAGCCATCGATGTGCCTGATAGTGACTTATAAAGGCTAATGTCACTACAGCAGAGATTCCCCGTGGCTGGGACCGTCGATAAAATAGCCGCGCCGGGCGCAGCAATATCAACTGAAGTCGAACCGAAATTTGAAAATGAGGCATATTGATCATTATGGTCTGTTGCGGCGACAGAAAGGACATTTTCCAGGTTATAACTTGCAGGATAAACCGGCGCTAGATCCGTATTAACGTTACTGTTACCTGCTGCCGCAACGTGAAGAATCGGTGTCATTGCTGGTTGCTCCGCTCCCTTTAATGCATCTACCAGAACCTGAGAATACGCTCCGCCACTCCAGCTGTTATTTGTCACTACAATATTGTTGCCGGCTACTTTTAGCGCATTAAAATACTTGAAGCATTTCACAGCATTCGCCAATGTCCCGATTCCATTAGCATCTAAAAATTTGCAACCAGCGATACTGACGTCCCAGTTAACGCCGACCACGCCTAGGGTGTTATTTCCCTTTGCACCAATAGTCCCCGCTACATGGGTGCCATGTCCATGATCGTCGATTAATACGCCGGAATTAGTGATTGCATTGATACCGTGGATATCATCGATATAACCGTTGCCATCATCATCGATACCATTGCCCGCAATTTCTCCGGGATTTGTCCAGATATTGCCAACCAGGTCGGGATGGTCGATGAATATGCCAGTATCGATTACCCCGACCGTAATGCCCCTGGAACCGGTGGAAATATTCCAGGCCTCGGGTGCATCGATGTCAGAGTCAATGGTACCTCCTGTCTGCCCCGTATTATGCAGGCCGTACAAGCTATTGAGACTGGCATCGTCCGGTAAAACGTCGATAGATATGATATAGTTCAACTCCACAGTTTCGACCCGAGGATCGTTTCTTAGTATATCCAGCATTGACGGCGTAACGGTTGCAAACGACGAAACCAGCTTTTCTTCCGGGTCGTCATCCGCCGAGTCACTATCCAGGTCCTCTTCTTCGAGTAAATCGTAATCGGCAAAATAATCCTCGTAAAAATCTTCGATTTCCTGCTGGGTAACGCCAGCCTTAAAGCTGATAATTATTTCGTCCGGCACATGCGGCAGGTTAAAATCGTCCGCCGACAAAGGTGTAGTAAAAAAAAGCCCCACTAATACAAAGCTAAGACATACTTTAATCTTATTTCTCTTAAACATCTTTTCCCTCCACTACTATTAAAGTAAACGCTTTAAAAAACCCTATCAAATTTGCGTTAATCTCATACTTGATAGAGCCCATTGAAGTATTGAAATTACTATTGGTTAATAAAAAACTGAATCCGCAGGTCTCGGACGATGCGATATCGCACTAGTCCCTCAATCCGCAGCAGCTCAAAAATACCCGCTTAACCATGGGCTAAAACCGGTTTTTTTCACCGTGTAACCATTGATTTATACGATACGTCCCCCCTTGAATCATCGATTCAGATAAATTGCCAAATATTGCAATGCCATGTTGTACTCACGTATCCGGAGCAAAATTGCTCAGGATATTTTTTTAAACCAGTTAATTGACGGCACAACTCGATTGCTATTACCTGAATCGATATGTTCTAGCCGGCGATATTGCGCAGGTCCATGACACAGTCAAACCTGTGACTTGCACACCACATCCGCCTTCGATTCACAGATTCCGGTATTGCTAGACTCGAGTATAATTATTAGAGAGATTGCATTATTTCTTTTCAGCAATGAAGATCGCATTAAAGCCCACGTATTGGTTTACCAGTGCACTGGTTCAGCCCGGAGTAAATTTTTTCCTCTACCCACCCGTTATAATTATTTTCTATAGTTATACAATAAACTCTAACATAAGAGGAAAATGCTGATCTATGTCGATAATCTGAATTTTCTGTAGGATAAATACTACAAATATCGATTTGTGTAGGAATTAGTACTCAAATTTCTACCTTCGACAGTATTATTGACAAGTAGATACCAGGAACTTGACCGAGAACCTAAACTCCAGTTGCAACTAATTGATTTGGCCAGAATTCTCCCGTAATTTCGTTAGGCAGCGGTAGTTGTGTGCCACAATTGATCGAAAAATCCAACTCCAAATGTCTTTCCTCCGCTACGATTACCTAAGTGTGGCAGACTCCCGGATGAAAACTTCACAACGCTTTTGAGGCCGATGATTCCAGGAATGTATTTGCCGGGAATGCCAAGCCAAGAAAATCAGCGTGGTAAAGAACGAAATCTTTGCTTCTTTGAAGAATAAAATTATTTATTTTGCGAGAATCGTCTGGAGATGCCTGCGAAGGTTATGGCGTAGCTATTCATACCTATGTACCGCTAACCTTCATGTCCTGCTAGATATGGTTGCTTTTAAAGCAATTCAAATGTATAGATGATTTACCTGAATGAAATCGCTAAAGGAGAAACCTTGTGACTGACAAAACTGAAAAAACCGGGAGTTGTCTTTGCGGGATTATAAAATTTACCGCCAGGGAGGCGAGCCCTCATGTCGGTGCTTGCCATTGTAACATGTGCCGTAAATGGGGCGGTGGGCCGCTCATGGCTGTCGATTGCGGTAGCCAAATTACATTTGAGGGTACCGAAAATATTGCGGTCTTCGAATCATCTGACTGGGCGGAAAGGGGATTTTGCAGGCAATGCGGTAGTCATTTGTTTTATCGGATAAAAGCGAAGCAGCAGTACATGGTCCCGGCAGGCTTGTTTGATGACAGCAAATCGTTCGAATTCAGGCGCCAGGTTTTTATCGACAATAAGCCCGGGTTTTATAGTTTTGCCAACGACACCAGAAACATGACCGAATCGGAAATTTTTGCGATCTATAGCAAACCGGATACTCCATGATTTCCAGAGAACTACTCGAAGCTGCCGTAGACAAAAATATCATTCAACAAAATCAAATTGTGCCACTGCTGGACTTTATCCGGGCGCAACAATTAGCTGGCGGGCAGGCAACTGATTCTAATAATCGGGAAGAACCGCTCAGATTTATTCGCAGTTTTGGCGATGTGTTTATTGCGCTTGGTATTGCGTTGCTGGTCATTGCAATCCATATGCTGTCATTGTCGGGTTATTTTTATTTTATTCCGCTGGCGGGTTTCATTGTTATGGCGGAGTGGCTGGTGCGAGTACGACGACTGTCTCTACCCGGAATCGCGATTCTCATGGCTATGTTATATTTTGTTAACAAGGCGATTGACTTTGATTTTGACAATGCGACGGTTGGCAGTCTAGGCATATTTTCAATCACCAGTTTTTTGTTTTACCTGCGCTATAAAATGCCATTCAGTCTGTTGCCTTTAGCGGCAGGCCTGGTAGCCATTGCCGTTATCCGGATAGGGGTCGATACCATCGAGCAACCGATTATATTTGCCGGTTTGGGGTTGATCGTTTTTGTCGTTGCGATGAGTTTTGATATACGCGATACCGCCAGAAAAACTCAGCTCAGCGATTGCGCTTTCTGGTTGCACTTGCTGGCTTCACCTTTAATTGTGCATGGACTCATGATTTCCCTGCTATTCGGTCACTATGATTGGCTACAGGCCATTAAAGCGGAATTCATTATTATCGCTCTTTTTACGGTGTTTTTTGTGATCGCGTTACTGCTGGATCGCCGTGCCATACTGGTTTCGACGCAAATATACATGATTTATGCAGTGACTCAATTGCTTGAGGCTCAGTTCAACAGTAGCCAGAACATCGTTGTTTTTGGTTTGATGATTTTAGGTTTTGTGGTTATATTTTTCGGCACATACTGGTACAAGACGCGTCGGCTGATTTTCGGGTTCTTGTCGGGCAGTGTTATCGGTGGCTATATTCCAGACCTTAATCAAGGTGACAGCCGGGCAACCTGAATTGGCGACGGGCGAGGCTATTGCTGTAAAACCGCAGGACTACGCTTTAAATGACGGGTACGGTTTTTCGTCTTATGCCGCTTAGAGCGTTGCCCGCAATTGCCAGTAGTAGAATTACGCCGCCGATCAGCGTGTAAAGGCTTGCAACTTCGCCGATAAAAAGCCAGACCCAGACCGGGCCGAGTAAAACCTCGGTCATCGAGAGTAATGCGAGTTCGGCAGCCGGCACTACCTTGGAACCCACGGTATAAATCGCAAGACCGGTTCCTACCTGAAATACGCCCATAGCCAGAGCGATGCCTGCATCATTATGAGACAAATTAAATGTATAACCCTGCAGAACACAGATTATCGCCGAAATAATCATGGCGAAAATACCGGCGAGAAAAACGGCGGGTAACATATCCTCGAGCTTTTTCCAGCGCAATGCGATAGTGAATATTGCAAATCCCAGGGCAGAGAGTAAAGCTGTCACGTTTCCCGCCATACGGCCTAGCGAAATACCATCGATGACCATTACAGCAATACCCACCATTGCGACAATGGTTGCAATCCAGGTGCCTTTGCGTACGCTTTCCCGCAAAATCAGCCAGCCGAATATTGCCGCGAAAAAGGGTGCCGAGGCGAATAAAAACATGGCGTTGGCTACCGTCGTGTTTTGTATGGCGTAGATACCGCCAGAAAAAGCCATGACCAGTCCAAAACCGCCGACGACACCGGCGATACCTGAACGCTTTATAGTTGTCAATGGTTTAAAGCCGGAACGAAAGCTGATAAGAAAAAACAGGAAAATACTTAATGAGAATGAGCGGTAACAGAGTATCTGCCAGACGTTGGCGTTCTCAATATGTCGAATTCCCAGCCCCATACTTGACCAGAAAACACCCGCCATCAATACCAACAATACCCCGTTAAAATAAGATAGGGAAGCCGATGTTTCTTTGTCAGATGATGGTTTGGACATAATAATTTATAGACAACAAAACTCGGCGAATGTAATTGACTTCAAGCCATATTGAAAGCAAAGAATAACGATTACAACGATGGTGTTTATCGATAATCAGGCGCTCGGTGAGCGGCTTCCATAGCTCCGAGGTGAATTTACGGCGTACGCCAACGTCGAATAAGGTCTCGGTTTTGCTTTGCTGGGTAGGCCTTGCCCGCGCCTACCCACGACTACGTTGCAATTATTATACATAGCTGTATATTTAAACATACATAGCTGTATGGTCCAATCGATGGCTGATAAAACATTGTTAAGACGGGTCGCTGAGCGCGGTAACAACCCGATCGATCGAAAGCAATTACAGCGTTTCGACTGGTTGTTGAAAGCGCTTGAAATTTTCATCGAAGAGGGAATAGACGCGGTACGCATCACCCGGTTGGCCGAAGTGTTAAAGGTTACCAGGGGCAGTTTCTACTGGCATTTTAGTAACCGGGAAGATTTGATTGAGGCGTTGGTGGACTATTGGAAAAACCGCAATACCAATGCCATTGTAGAATCAGTATCCGGTGTCGAGAGTCTTAGCGACGGTATATTTAAATTTTTCGAAACCTGCTTGAATACAGAGTTGTTTGACCCTCGTCTGGATCTTGCAATTCGGGAATGGGCAAGACGAGCACCGGAAATTCGCCAGCAACTCGATGCGGCCGATCATATTCGAGTTAAAGCGCTTGCAGATTTTTACCAGCGCTTCGATTACCCAATGCCGGAAGCATTTATTCGGGCTAGGGTCATTTATTTTGCCCAGATTGGCTTTTACGCACTCGATGTACACGAAAACCTTGAGACTCGTCTGGGTTATACCGAAGCCTATTTCGAAAGCTTCACCGGTCAACGTTTATCGCCGGGAAAAGCCGAGGCATTTAGACAACATATTCGTTCTACTTACGGGGACAGGCTGTCATGAGCAGAAGAAACAGGCGTAGCCGACAAAACACTGTTATCAGTCAACGTCAAGTTGATTATAAGCATCTGAAAAACCCTCTGATCAGGCAGCCGGCGTTCAGTGATGATCGAGTCGAAGCGATCCATGAAACAGCATTGCGAGTTTTAGAAGAGTTGGGTATACGAGTACTCAACGACGAGGCAAGGCAGTACTTCAAATCAGCTGGTGCGTCGGTCGATGATTCCACTCAAATGGTGAAGATCAATCGGGTACTGGTCGAGCAGGCTCTGCAAACTGCACCCAGCGAATTCGTAATGCATGGCGCGACGCCAATTTCGAACGTCACTTTGGGTGGTGACAATATCGCGTTTGTCAGTGTTGGTGGTCCGCCGCATATTTCAGACCTGGATCGAGGCAAGCGTAACGGTACCCTGGAAGACACCCGAAATATCATCAAGTTATCGCAGCACTTCGATGTCATGCATATCCAATCACCGAATGTCGAACCACAGGATATTGCCTTGCACCTGCGGCATTTGCATACCACAGAGAGTCAGTTAACACTTAGTCACAAACCGTTCTTTATCTTTTCTCGGGGTAAATCCCAGGTTCGTGATGCATTTGCGATGACGCGTATTGCACGTGGCCTGTGTGAAGAAGAGTTCCAGCAAAAAGCATGGTGTTACACAGTTATCAACACCAATTCTCCACGACAGCTCGACGTGCCGATGTGCCAGGGTATTATGGATTTCGCTAAGGCTGGACAGGTATCGGTCATTACACCTTTCACGCTGGCGGGTGCGATGGCCCCGGTAACAATGCCGGGTGCTCTGGTTTTACAACACGCCGAGGCGTTAGCGGGCATAACGCTGGCGCAGACAGTTCGTCCCGGCGCACCGGTTGTGTATGGCTCGTTTACCTCGAATGTTGATATGAAATCCGGCTCGCCGGCGTTTGGGACCCCCGAATTTGTGCAAGCCGCATTCGGTGCAGGCCAGCTCGCAAGGCATATTAGATTACCCTGGCGCGGTTCGGCGGCGACAGCATCAAATGCACCCGACGAACAATCGGTGTATGAATTCTTAATGTCAGCCTGGGGTAGTGTGCTCGGTGGCGTGAATATGATGCTTCATTCCGCTGGTTGGCTGGAGGGTGGATTAACCGCGTCGATGGAAAAATACATTCTCGATATCGAAATGCTGCAGACCTTTGCTGAAATTTTTCAACCGCTCAATTGCACCAAAGCAGAACTCGGTTTCGATGCAATTGCCAGTGTCGAGCCGGGTAGTCATTTCTTTGGCTGCGAACATACCATGCAACGCTATCAAACGGCCTTTTACGAACCACTGGTTTCCGACTGGAGCAATTTTGGACAATGGACCGACAATGGCAGTTTGACTGCAACCCAGCGCGCCAACCAAATCTGGAAAAAAATTCTCAGCGAGTTTGAACCGCCAGCCATGGATACTACCGTGCTTGACGAGATTCAAGCGTTTGTGCAAAAGCGAACGGCAGAAGGTGGTGCACCGGTTGATAGTTGATATTTGCGAAAGGCAATCACACAAACCGGGACAATATTGGTACTATGTGCGATAAGTTTCCTGGTTTTGAGTCGCCTATGAGTCTTTCATTGATCGAACACGCAAGAAAAGCTATCAGCTCGATTAAAGCCGACGGTCTATACAAACAGGAGCGCCTGATTGAATCTCCGCAATCGTCGCAGGTCCACACGCATATCGGAGACGAAATACAACCGCTGTTAAATCTCTGTGCGAATAATTATCTGGGCCTGGCTAATCATCCGGAGCTCATCAATGCGGCAAAATCAGCACTCGATTCTCATGGTTTTGGCATGGCCTCGGTTCGTTTTATCTGCGGTACCCAGGATATTCATAAGCAGCTCGAGCAAAAGGTTAGTCAATTTCTACGCACCGAAGACTGCATTTTGTTTTCCTCCTGTTTCGATGCCAACGGTGGCGCCTTCGAGGTTCTGCTAAGCGAAGAGGACGCAGTCATTTCGGATAGCCTCAACCATGCGTCGGTTATCGATGGAATAAGGCTTTGCAAGGCAAAACGATTCCGTTATGCCAATAGCGATATGGATGATCTCGAACGCTGTTTGAAGGATTCAGCCGATGCGAGATTCAGGCTGGTTGTTACCGATGGTGTGTTTTCCATGGACGGTATCGTCGCCAAACTCCCGCAGATCTGTGGCCTGGCCGAGAAACACGGTGCGACAGTAATGGTGGACGATAGCCATGCAGTCGGGTTTATGGGAGATCGTGGCGCCGGCACCGCTGAATTCTGCGGTGTCGAAGGACGGGTGCAGTTACTAAGCGGTACTTTCGGCAAGGCGCTGGGTGGAGCCAGCGGCGGTTATATCGCCGGTCCTGCGCCGATTGTTGAACTGTTACGCCAGCGTGCACGGCCGTATTTGTTTTCAAATTCACTGGCGCCGAGCATAGTTGCTGCAACAATCAAGGCCATTGATCTGATTGATCAAGGTAGCGAGGACCGTCAACAACTGGCAGACAATACGCGGTACTTTCGGCAGAAACTGGATGAAGCTGGCTTCGATCTTGTGCCTGGCGAACATCCGATCATTCCTGTCATGACTGGAGAAGCATCCCTGGCTCAGACTCTCGCACAGCGCCTAATGAATCATGGTATATACGTTACCGCATTTTCCTTCCCTGTAGTCCCAAAAGGCCAGGCGCGGGTACGAACGCAAATGAGCGCTGCGCATAGTCGACAGCAGCTTGACCGGGCCATCAAGGCTTTTATCCATGTTGGAAAAGACATCGAATTAATTTGAAAGGAATGCAGCATGAAAGCACTTGTAAAGTCACAAAGTAAACCCGGACTCTGGTTAGAGGATGTTGATAAGCCCCAACCCGGTCCGGAAGACGTACTGATACGAGTCAACAAGGTGGCGATCTGCGGTACCGATTTGCATATTTATAATTGGGATGACTGGGCGCAGAAAAACGTACCGGTGCCGAATATTGTCGGCCACGAATACATTGGTGTTGTCGAGGAAATCGGTAGCCTGGTGAATGAGGTTTCAGTCGGTGACCGTGTTTCCGGTGAAGGCCATATTATGTGCGGGGTCTGTCGTAATTGCCGCGCCGGTCGAGGGCATTTGTGCCGTGATACCAAAGGCGTCGGTGTCAATCGTGCGGGTGCTTTTGCTGATTATGTCTGTATTCCCGCTCAGAACGCCTACCAGATTCCGCATGAGATCAGTGACGAAATCGCCTCCCTGCTCGATCCCCTGGGTAATGCCGTACATACCGCATTGTCATTCGATCTGGTTGGTGAAGATGTGTTGATTACCGGCGCCGGGCCGATAGGCGCGATGGCAACTGCAGTCTCCCGTCATGTCGGTGCTCGTCATATCGTCGTTACCGATATCAATACCGCTCGGCTCGAACTGGCGCGCCAGTTGGGTGCCACACGTTGTGTTATTGCCGGACAGGAAGATTTACACGATGTGATGGATGAACTCGGCATGCATGAGGGCTTCGACGTCGGCCTGGAAATGTCTGGTAATGCCGCAGCTTTGTCCGATCTGATCAATACCATCAATCATGGCGGCAAGATTGCGTTACTCGGCATTTTTGCAAAGGCGCCGGAAATCGATTTAAACCAGGCTATATTCAAAGGTCTGAGTTTAAAAGGCATTTACGGCCGGGAAATGTTCGAAACCTGGCACAAGATGATTGCCATGCTCAGCAGCGGCCTCGATATCAGTTCAGTCATTACCCATCAAATCGATTTTGAAGATTTCGAGACCGGTTTTTTGCGGTTGAATGCAGGGGAAGCCTGTAAGGTAGTTATGAATTTGTAGCGCTAAAAACCTAGAGGTGGTAAAGGAAATTGAATTGCAGGGAATCGACCTCGTCGCGAACCACATATTCGACACGAAGCCCCTTTTTTTCAGCCAAGGTCCAACCAACACCTGCGCCGTACATCAGGCCACTATCGTCGCCGATATCCAGGCCTGCGCGCGCTAGCCAGTCAAATTGCCCATTAATTGCACCTTTAACAACATAGTTTCCCCAGATGCCGGTGTTGTCGCGACGAAAACCGTAATCCATCAACCCAAATTCCATAGAGCTTGCCACTCCTTCCATGACATTAACCTGATTTAAGTCGTAAGCAACAAAAAGCTGGTAACCGGTATCATCGTTTCTACCAACCGAGTTGTCAGAAATGCCGCCTCCGATTGATAGCTTGTTTTTGTCCAGCAATGGCTTACTTTCCTGAGCAAAAGAGGGTGTGACTATTGCACCACTCAGTACAATAAAAAACAAAATTGTCAGATAATTTTGGCTATTACGTAACATTTCAAGTTCTCGGTAATTGAATCTGGCGATAATCCGTCGCATCTTATGCAGAGTAGGTTGTTCGATCAATAGGGAGTGAGTTAATTAGTAAAATTGTTAACTTTTCCCGGTAATTAATCACCCGATAAAAGCTTCGCGACTTCTCTTATCGGCATATGCACCGCTGTAAAACTTGGCCCGCTACTATCAGAGACAAAATGAATATGGGTGACATCGTCTTTATCCTTTAACTGCGTGACTTGATCGGGATTGATAAATACCACTTCACCAATGGGTGTGTTGAGTTCTACAAATCTGGTCATGGTTGAATTTCCCTGTTGTTGATTGATTTACCTGGATAAAAAGGAATTTAAATTATTTTGGCAAGCATATCCAGTATGTTACTCCACCCACCTTCGTGGTTGGAACGCGTTTCTTCGTCGATAAATTTCACATGGGTCAACTCAACCTGCGTTGTGTTTGCATCGATAGATTTGAACATCAACGAAACCCGGCTGTCATCAACTGAAAACGGTGACTGCCAGGTGAATATTAGCTCTTCGGGATATTTGATACTCAGGTAGGTGCCGGTGTGAGGTATTTTGCCGTCGCCGACCTGCATGATGATAGAAAAACTGCCGCCCTCTTGGGCATCGTTTTCGACCTCGGGGTGGGGCATACCGGACATCGGTAATATGAATTGCGCTAGCAGTGCCGGATCAAGCCATGCGTCAAAAAGTTTTCCGGCAGGGGCATTGATTGTTTTTGTCAGGTTTACAGTCAAGTCGTTCATTGTTTGTCTCCGTTAGCTAATAGGTGGCTTAATTTTTCGAGGCGTAGCTCCCAGATTGATTTCAGTGAACCGAGCCAGTTCTCCATCGTAGCTGCTTTTTTTAAATCAGCTTCGATCCAGTGTGTGCGGCCGATGGGTTTACGGATAACCAATCCTGATTTTTCCAGTACTTTAATATGCTTGGAGATCGCGTTAAGTGACATATCGAAACAACTGGCCAGATCAGTAACCCTTGACGGCCCCTGTTGGCAGAGTAGCGTCAGTAACGACCGTCGCGTGCTGTCACACACCGCCTTGAGTAGTATTGAAAGTTCGTCATCATATTCAACCATTTGGTAGAATATAAAGGCTCCGGACAAATTAATCAACCAAAAAGTTGAATTAATGACCTGATTTCATTAAGACAAAGTCAAAGTTTTGCGGATTATTAGCTTCAGAATCTTCTATGCCTAGGTTTTTTAGCAGTGACTCCGTGAAAACAATTTTTTAGACACCCGGGAACCGGCCAGGTGAAGAAAGGCAACTTTTCCCGGAGTGATTTTCCCGTGTTTTTATAGGCACTCGCATCACCGAGACGAGTATCATGGGAATTACAATGGGATTGATTTAGAATTTTTCGCGACAGCATTCGACTGGAAGGCGCCACTACAATTCGGCAGATCAACTGTTAATTAATATCCTGTCAAATCGTGATCTAACACATTTCGATTTGTCTCAACAGTATAATATTGGGGTCGGGTTATTTGACCTTGAGTGAAGAGATAAACTGGCCGAATAATTTGAATTCGCTCTGGCGCACTGGCAACGACAGGATCGTATCACAGGTACTAGTAGCAGCCGCTTTGTCGAGGCCCCCGTACATCATTAATTCAATCGCTTTGTTACGCATTTCGGATTCCTTCAGGGCTAATTCGGGATCACCCTTACAATCCTTACGCGATACAATAAGTGTCTTTCCGCTTTCTGTTTTTATCTCCACAGAGCTACCCCAGGAAACGGGATAGTTCGAGGCAAAGGGCTCTGCCACATTCACATTGGTTTTCAGTTGTAATTCACGAGTTCTTGCTCGTGCAGATTTGGTAAACGAGTCCAGCGAGACAACACCATCAAGCAAAGCGATTGCAACACAATGATATAGGGAAAATTTGGCCTGGTATTCGTTTTCCGGTTCGGGTCGGTCGCAAACGTCAAGAGCTGCCTGATAGATTCTAACTTCTATCTCAGTAATTATTTCCCCATTTACTTGCCCATACAATTCCAACGCGCAATCAATGACAGGATGGGTATGCCGACAGGAAGGCCAGGGCTTGATTGAGGTCAAAGGCAATTGCCACGGACTGTCGGCATCTTTGAGAATATTGTCCGGGATCGGATCGACGCACATCGCCGCGAACAGGCCCTTTTTGCCTTCGAGGATTTCGGGTGATCCGGTAAAACCATGGGCGGCCAGTTCTGCAGCAATCAAGCCGGATTCGCAGGCTCTACCGGCATGCAAATGCTTACTCATTGCGCCGGTTTCTATAAATTGCCAGAAGCCTGAAGACTGCGTGCCGGCATTTCCGAGCGCATGCAATGTCTGCTCGTCATCGAGTTGTAGCAGGGAGGCGGCCGCCATCGCCGAGCCAAAAGGTCCACAGGTTGCGGTGT
Organism: uncultured Gammaproteobacteria bacterium; assembly: GCA_964651385.1. Lineage (GTDB taxonomy): Bacteria > Pseudomonadota > Gammaproteobacteria. The sequence continues at coordinate 20,064 of CAZYYM010000059.1, forward strand.
TATGCCAGACCTTATAATGCGTCGGACCGACTGCCATACCGATTCGGCACATGGCTTCGAAACCGTGCAAAATAGCGGTTAAAATCTTTCGCGGCGTCGCACCGAGCTTTTCACCCAAAGACAACGCCGCCGGTACGACCACGCAACCCGGGTGTGTCACCGAAGCACGGTGTAAATCATCGGTTTCGGTAATATGGGTCAGGGCCCCCATCAACAGGGCCTGGCGTTTAGAGTCGAGATCGGTGCTGCCAGCCCATTGCCGCAAAACCCGGCCTGCCGAGGTGGCGCCGCCGGCATAAGCCGTTGCCACCGCGTCCAGGGTAAACATGGCGGCAGAGTCCAGATCTGCCGACAGAACCGGCTTGTTCCGAATCAGTTTTATCAGGTTTTGGGTCAGGCTCATAGTGGGTCAGAAAGGCAAATAGATTCGGCAACCAGTTTCCCATATTTTTTTCTCGTTGATAAGGGTTGCTGTACTGGTCAGCGGACATGAATTATCGTAAGTTAATCATCAGTTGGAGATCGTTAAAGGGTGGAATTGTGAAAAAAAAACAGGTAATCGGTGGGCCAATGGTACTCAATGGTCGAACATTGTCTTTGTCACGGGCAATACGCGCCGGGGATTTTATTTTTGTCACCGGTCAGGTGCCGATGAAAGATGGCATGGTTGTGATCGATGGTAGTATCGAAGACCAGACCCGAGCCTGCCTCGACAGCTTAAAGGCCATTTTGGACGAAGCCGGGTGTGGGCTCAGTGATGTCGTTAAATCGATGGTGTGGTTAAAGAATCGCGAAGATTTCGGTGGCTTCAACCAGGTCTATGCAGAATATTTTCCCGAAGAGCCGCCAACACGTTCAGCACTGCTAAGCGACTTCCTCATCGATATCCTGGTCGAAATAGAGTGTGTTGCCTACAAGCCAGTTTGAGCAAAGATTATGAACAATATCATTCCTGAAAAAATGACGGCCGTATGCTTGACCGGCCATGGTGGTTTCGAGATGCTCGAATACCGCGATGACGTGCCTGTTCCCCGATTGGCGGCAGACGAAGTATTGATAGCCGTAGGGGCCGCCGGTATCAACAATACCGATATTAATACGCGGATCGCCTGGTATTCCAAATCGGTGACGACAGATACCAATACCGGTGGCAGCAAAGGCTTTGATGCGGCAGATGAAAAAGACGCTAGCTGGTCGGGTGAACCTCTGGTCTTCCCGCGTATTCAGGGTGCCGATGTTTGCGGGCATATCGTCGCAGTCGGTGCAGACGTCGATAAAAAGCGGATTGGAGAACGGGTATTAGTGCGCAGTATTCAAACCACGAAAGTTAACGGTGACAGGTTTGCCTGTCGAACATTCGGCTCCGAATGCGATGGCGGTTTCGCCCAGTATACCAAGACTTATTCATTCGATGCCTTGAAAATCGACTGTGATTTAACCGATGTTGAACTCGCGTCCTTTCCCTGTGCCTACACGACGGCAGAAGGTATGTTGAAACGGACTGGCATCGGTGCTGCCGAGACCGTTTTGATTACCGGCGCCTCCGGCGGCGTCGGTTCGGCTGCGGTACAGCTTTGTAAAAGGCGCGGTGCCATTGTACTGG
>CAZYYM010000060.1:0-21487 GCA_964651385.1 uncultured Gammaproteobacteria bacterium
GCATCACGAAATTTAAATTGGCAGGGGCCCGCTATAGACGGTCACAAAGTAATCGGGAATCCCATTTTCTGAACCAACCAGACCCATGGTTTTCGCCAGCCCCCTTTTTCGTCCACCGTGTCGAGTGCATACATGGTGATTTTGGCACCCATCCAACGAAAAGGTTCGGGCGGAATGTAATTAGGAATCGTGTTTGCGAATTCCATTCTAATTTCCGGTATATCATCATTATCCAGAATGGCAAGACCTACCCGGGCGCCGAATCGAGTTGCGGTTACACCAAACCCCGAATAGCCTCCGGCATAAACCATTTTTCCCTCATAGTAACTTTGGTAATGTACCGCCATTCTAGTTGTTAATCCGATAGGTCCGCTCCAGGCATGGGAGAATTTAATATCATTTTTCAACTGAGGAAATGTCCGATAAAAAGACTGTACCAGACGAATATAAGGTGCGGCTTCCTTGTCCTGCTTCGGATCGGTATTATTACCAAAAAAGTACTCAAGCCGCCCACCAAATAATATGCGGTTATCGGCAGTTAAACGCATGTAATTCAATTGGGTACGGGTGTCGTATATTCCTTGCCGGTTGTTCCAGCCAATTGTATCCATCTGCACTGTAGACAAGGGTTCGGTCATCAATATTCGATCTCGAATTGCTGCGACCCGGGTCTTAATTTTGTTATGACCTGCAGCCCAGGCATTGGTGGCGAGAAACACCCGATTGGCCTCGATTGCTCCACCCGGTGTCATTACCCGGATTTTTCCGGAGTCTGGTTTATTGAACAGTTGCGGTGTGTTTTCAAAAATCCTAACGCCCAGCTCCTGTGCCACGCGTTTTAAGCCCCGTACCAGTTTACCGGGATGTACCGTGCCGCTTCGGCTTTTCGACCACACAGCCCCATGAAATACAGGCGAATGCACCTCGGTTTGCACCTGTTCTTTGCCCAGTCTGTGCGCGTCATGGCCATATTTCCGGTAGAGTTGATATTCATCTTCGACCACATCGAGACCCTGATCGCCAATCGATACGGTCATCTCTCCACTCCACTCGATATCACAATCAATCCGGTATTTTTCGATCGTCGCACGAAAGCCATCCATGTTTTCCCGACCGAGATCTTCGAGTTCTTCGACCTCGCCGGGGAACATGCGCTCGGTGTTATGAATGCCGTGCATTACCGAAGTGGACATGATCGCGGCCGGACGACCACTCGCACCATTGGCAATCGATCGTGCTTCAATTAAAACGATGTCGCGCGTGGGACTCTTCTCCTTCGCCTGGATTGCGGCCCATAAGCCGCAAAAGCCACCACCGACGACGAGCAAATCGCAGGCTATCTTTTGATCGAGTCCAGGCATGTCTTCGACCGCTTCGAGGCTGTCCAGCCAGTAGGTATCAAAGGTCGTGTTGTTTAGCGCCTGTTTGGCCAGGTCAATATCGCTAATCATACTTTCTCAATCCGTTTCGACTCTTGGCACGGCACCAGGCAAAGTGCAGATCATCTCGTACAAAATATTCGCTGCCAGCGTAGCGGTAATTCCGCCATGATCGTAGGGAGGTGAAACTTCGACCAGGTCACCACCGATAATCTGTAACCCACGACAACCGCGAACAATCTCAAATGCTTGCATAGAGGTCAAACCACCCGGTTCCAGCGTACCCGTCCCTGGCGCAAAGGCAGGGTCCAGACCATCGATATCAAAAGAAATATAGACGGGCCCATGGCCCAGCTGCTGTCTGACTTCAGCCATCAGCGGATTGAGCGATTGGTGCCAACATTGTTCCGCCTGTACCACACGGAAACCTTGCTGCCGCGGCCAGTCGAAATCGTCCGCCGCATAACCCGTAGTCCGCAATCCAATTTGTACTACACGTGAAGGTTCGATCAGAGACTCTTCCACCAGTCGCCTGAATGGGGTGCCATGGGCTATTTTCTCACCGAACATTAAATCGTTGACGTCGGCATGTGCGTCAATATGAACAACACCGATCGGGCCGTGTTTTTTAGCGAGTGCCCGTAGAATCGGCAGCACGATAGTGTGGTCACCACCCAAAGTAAATGGTGCCGCACCAAATCCGGCTATTTCATCGTAAGCCTTTTCGATAATATCAACCGATTTCAGCAGATTGAAGGTATTGATGGCGACATCGCCGATATCGGCAATTTGTAGCGAATCGAACGGCGAAATACGCGTCCACATGTTATAGGGCCTGATCATGGTCGATTCAGCACGTATCGCCCGCGGCCCGAATCTGGCGCCCGCCCGGTTTGATGTACCCAGATCAAAGGGGACACCGACAAAACAGGCGTCCAGACCTTCTGCGGTAGACTGCGTGGGTAAACGCATCATCGTACCGGGCCCGGCGAATCGTGGCATGTCGTTGCCACCGAGAGGTTGATTAAAGGTCATTCGTTTACTAAACCTCAATAATTTTTATAGCGATATATGCTACAGGTAAATCGTCAGGAATACTTCAGCCAAATTGTCCAGCAAATTTTTCAAAAGTTTATAAAAAGATAACGCTTTCGTGATAATTATGTGATATCTATTTCATATAGTGATGCCTCTCAGAACAGGAGCAAATTCATGGTTTCATCACTTAAAAAATTTACCACCGTTGCAGTATTTACAGGTTTAATACTCTCATCATCACCCGCTATTTCGAGTGGTTAGGATTCTTATCAGGTCACGATTACCAACATTACTAATTCGATCAATTTCACACCGATCCTGGTTGCGAGTCATCGTCGTGATATTGATTTGTTTGAACTCGGCTCTGCCGCCAGTGCCAACCTCACCGCAATTGCGGAAGGCGGTGACACTTCTAAACTGGCAGCTAGCCTGGCCTCCAGTCATAGTGTCGTCGATATTCAGAATTCGGGCGGTCTGCTGGGTCCCGGTCAATCGGTAACTGTCACAGTCAGTGCCGCCCATGGCGCAAAACGCATCAGCATCGCCTCTATGATGTTGCCGACTAACGATGGATTCATAGCGCTGGATAGCGTTAAGGCACCTCGTAAAGGCAGTGTTAGCTATTACTCTCCCGGCTATGATGCCGGCACAGAAGCGAATGATGAGTTATGCGTCAATATTCCAGGGCCTACCTGTGGTGGTATCCCTTTTTCACCGGGCGTTAATCCAGGTGATGAAGGCTATGTCCATATTCACCGCGGCATACAGGGTATAGGCAGCCTGACTTCGGAGAAGGACTGGAGAAACCCGGTTGCCAAATTTACCATTACGCGTATCGATAACGACTGATCAGACTACAGTTATCATACCTTGTGTATGATGTTCAGGGGCGGGAATCCGCCCCTTTTTTGTCTCTCAGAAAAATAACTTAACCAGGATAACCAGGCCTACGGCGATTACTATTGTGACCAGAGTAAGGGAATACAAGCTGATAAAATTACAGGCAATTCATGATTATTATAACGAATTTTTTATCCCCGGTAACAACCTTCTAACTAATCAGGCAACCTGTGGTTGTCTGTTACGGATCTGCCAGCCGAGCAAGATGATTATGAGCGCCGCCAAACAGATCACTGGAATGGTGTACTGGTTGAGTCTTTCCCAACCCAGCATGTGATGCAAGTAACCGGACGAAAGCGCGGTCAGCGCTGTGGCGGAAAATACCAGAAATTCATTGATACCCTGAGTCGCGCCCTTCTCGGCGGGTAAATATACTTCGGTTAACAGGGTTGTCCCACCGATGTAGAGAAAATTCCAGCCGATGCCGAGCAGAACAAGACCGACAAAAAAATGCGCGTAGAGTTGCCCGGAAAGCGCGACTAACGCGCAGGCAATCAATATCAACGCCCCGCCAAACATGATTTTTAAAACACCAAATCGATGGATTAAATGCCCGGTGAAAAATGAAGGCGCAAACATGCCGACAATATGCCACTGAATTACCATGGCGGTATCGCCAAACGCCATACCACGATGGTGCATCGCAAGTGGCGTTGACGTCATCAACAAATTCATCGTGCCGTAGGCTATCATCGCGCAGAGTACAGCCACCATAAAGGTGGGTTGCCTTAGAACCAGGCCCAGTGGTCGTTTGTGCCCCCTCGACTCATCAACCGAGGGTTTCGGTATTCGGATAAAAAACTGAATGATGACAACACCGGCACAGAACAATGCAACAGCAACGTAAGACGCGGAGAAAATCGCATTCGGGATCAGCTCACGAGTCAAACTGGCGATATTGGGGCCGATAAACGCCGCAACAAGCCCCCCGAGCAGTACCCAGGAAATCGCCCGACTCTTGTAAGACTCATCAACAATTTCCGCTGCGGCAAAACGATAGTACTGCCCAAAACCGCTGGCGATACCGAATATCGCAGAACCCGTACAAAATAGTGTAAAGCTGTGCTGGTAAATGCCAATCGCTGCAATGGCGCCGCCAACTAAACCAGCCGTTCCGCCAAATGCAAAACCAACCCGTCGGCCGAAGCGTTTCATCAACATAGAGGCCGGTATCATGGTCAGCATCGTACAGAAATATAAAAAACCCAACGGCAATGTCGAAAGCGCCGGATCGGGTGAGAGCGCGACACCGACCAACGCCGAGGTCGCCATCGTCAGAGATGTACAGGACAGCATCAGACCCTGACAGGATGCGAGTAAAAGAAGATTTTTTCCAGACATGGTGCGACGCAGTATATGCCCGATGCCGGGTTTGGGTATATGCGTTATGGAGTATAATTACGGAAATCTAATCGGGTATTCCCTGCTACCCGATTGAAACCGGCGCTACCTTGAATTCATCGACTCCAAAAGGCTCGAAAACAATGATCAAAATACCGGTACCGGGTAGCTAAAATTAATCTGATAAGATCAATGCTATGAAGCTATCCTTTAAAAGCTGTTTTTCCCTGCTCGTAGTTTCGCTACTCACTAGCTGCAGTCAGGTTTTCGAAATGGTCTATTGCGACTACGGCTATGGCGCTGTACAAAATAACTTTTACCAGACCGGAATCAACCTGCTCAATAAATGCCTCGATCTGAATCACTTATCAATGGAGCAAAGAGCTAAATACCTTCAGGGTCGAGCTTGGGCTCACTACAACCTGGAGAACTACCAACAGGCGCTTGCTGATCAGGAATCGGCTTTCGAGCTACGCCCACCGACACAGCATTTTGAGTTCATCAACCACGCTGCCTATTTGAGAGAATTACAGTATTATCGAGAAAGTTTGCTCGCCTTAAAATCTGCTCAGGCTATTGATCAATTACAAGGGCATCCAACCATGGTGACACAATATAACATTGGCTGGTCTTTATACGAGTTAAAACGATTCGGGGAGGCTGTCGAAGCCTTTTCCACAGGAATACTGCAACAACCCGATTATCCATTTGTTTATCTTCGCAGAGGACTTGCATACCACAAACAGGGAAAACCGGGCAATGCGAAAGAGGATTTTACAGAATTTTTAATGCTGATTGAAAATCAGCAAATCAATATGCCTGCCGTATTGAAAAAGGAGCTAGCTGAATTGCCTTCCGAGTATGCCGATATTAAAAATTTTTGATATCGCACTCGTCGCGAAAATCAACCAGATTTTGTAACGGCTCCGGTTTGCCAACACCATAACCCTGTACGTAATTAACCCCGATAGCCTTGAGCATGCCCTTTATCTCGTCATTCTCGACAAATTCGGCAATGGTCTCCATCCCCATTACCTGACCAATTTCATTAATCGACTTGACCATTGCACGATCGATTAAATCGTCGACGATATCCTTGACGAAAATACCATCTATTTTCAGGTAATCTACTGGCAGGTTCTTCAGGTATCCAAAGGAAGATATACCACTTCCGAAATCGTCCAGGGCAAAACGGCAGCCTATTTGTTTCAAAGTTGATATGAATCCGGCAGCCGATCCCAGGTTCGAGACTGCAATCGTCTCGGTCACTTCAAAACAGATTTTTCCGGGTGAGACTCCTGACTTCCTGAAATTTTGCATAATGGTTTCAAGAAATTCTTTATTCGTCAACGAAGGGCCGGAAAGATTAATGGAGACAAAATCAATCTGCTGAACAAATAGCGGGTTATCAGAAAGAAATTGGCAGGCATGATTGAATACCCAGGCATCCAGTCTTCCGATTAAATTATAGCGCTCTGCGGCGGGTAGAAATGCCCCGGGCGGAATGATTTCATCCCTTTCATTCAGCATTCTTACCAGTAGCTCATAATGTTTCAGGCCACTAGTTGCCATCGCCACGATAGGCTGAGCGTAGAGACAAAAGCGGTTGTCTTCTAGCGCCTGATTAATACGCCCGACCCATTGCATTTCGCTGTGACGGATAGCCAGTTCAGTGTCTTCTGGATGGTAGCTATGTATGCGATTTCTTCCCAGATCCTTGGCGAGATAGCATGCCACATCGGCCTGCTTGAATAACTCGGTGAAACTGCCGGTCGCTTCGGTAATTGCGACCAGACCAATGCTAGCACCAATACGAAATGCCTCACCCTGCCAAAAAAAATGAAAGTCCTGGATCGCTCTGAGCATCTCCCCGGCGACGCGGTTGGCCTTTTCGAGGGGGCAATGTTCCATCAATACGCCAAATTCATCGCCGCCGAGTCGCGCCAGTGCGTCACGGTCGCCGATAATTTCCCGTAACATTTTGCCAAGCTGGCGCAGCAACTCATCTCCAGCCACATGGCCACAGGTATCGTTGATAACCTTGAACTGGTCTAGATCCAGAAAACACATGGCGTGCTCAATTTCGTCGTGAGCGATCGTTTCCAGCAACCGGTTTCCCAATCTTTCGAACTCGATGCGATTCATAAGCCCGGTCAGCGCATCGTGTCTCGCCTGATAACGGAGCTTTTCTTCAGCCAGCTTTCGGTCGGAGATGTCCAGGATGCTCACGGGTATATTCCTGTAGTCCTCGCCAGCTTTGGGAATTGGTAAGGAAATGATGACATTTAATTCTTCGCCCTCGAGGGTTCTTTGAATTGCATCGGAACGAAAAGCCTCTTTCTTTTCCCAGATCGCGCAGAGCAGACTCTTGAATACCTCCAGTGAGCCTTCACCGAATACGATGTTGATAGATTCAATATATTCTTGCTCGGATTTTGCCTTGAACATCTTCAAAGTAGTCTTATTGACATGATTTACCTTGACCATTGCAGCCATCTCCCAGGCTGCCTGCTCATTCTCTCGAAGGTATTGGTCGAGATCACTCACACCTGCCTGACGGAGATTGTCCAGATTCTTAACAACTTCAGAAAAGTCTTCGTTCCATATTGAGATGTGTGCATTCTCAAAAAGCGCTTTAAATCGTTGCTCACTGTCCTGTAATTCTGATATTACACCGGCTAATTGTGCCTGCATGCCGTTGATGGCATTGACTACCTGTCCCAGCTCATCGACCGCACCTGCGCTTGAACCCGGTCTATCCAGTTTCAACGGCGAAGATAGTGACTGTTTGTCGAATGATATAGATGACGTGTATCCGGCAAGTTTCCTGAGATGCCTGGTTACCAAAAAATGAATAATAAATAAAATAAACAGTGAAACGAAAAAAGTTTTGACCCCTTGTGAGATTAAAATCAGCCAGAATTTATTGCCCAGTCGCTGAACAACGCCTTCTAAATTGGATTCGATACTGAGGTGACCGACCAGGATCGTTCTATTTTGTATGGTATGCAGCACATCAACCTCATAAGCACGCAAATTCTCGCCCTGACGCCGTTGGCCCTGCTTGAAAAAGTCTCCATTATTAATCTGGACCCCAGCGTAATGAACGTCTTCAAACTTCATTATGCCAGTGATGATATTTTCAATTTGCCGGCTATCAAACGTCCACATCGCATCGGCGAGACTATCGCTATAACTGCGCTCTATTTGCATCATTCGTTGTTTGACCAGCCCGGCCTGCTCCTGATAGTAAGAATAAAGCTGGAACACGGTTACTAACAGGGTTACAAAGGAACTGCTCAACAAGATATAAAATAATATTTTATGCGATATCGAACTTTGTCTGTCGGCAGAAAACAGTTTGCCGGGGGACCGAATGTCCAATTTAAACATCCGGATTTCTTGTGACGGGATCGATACCTGCGGTGATTCGATATTTTGCAGGATTATTTAGAACTAAAACCATTCATTGAGTATAAGACAATCTGCGTAACTAATTGGATTAAATAAAATTTCCAGCGCCACGGTTATTCGATTAAAATTGTCGATTATAGAAACGCAGCCTATTTTCCTCATTACCTACTTTGGTAACAAGATGACAACTGCCAGATTAACAACAATTTTAAATTTTCTGCCTTTTTTAACCTTGAGCGCCTGGGCTCAGGATATGGTTACAGTCAATCACTATCAAGTTCAGTCCAGATACGAATTCGGCCTTAACTTACTCGATCTTGCGCTCAGTAAATCAGCCACGGACTACGAGATTATTAGCCCTTACAAGGATAAAACTACTGAAATTAACGAGGCCAGGGGGGAAGTTGAAGTCATTAGCGGCATACTCGATATTGAATTTTTGAGCACAACAAAGCAGCGTGAATCTTCGATGATTCCAATAAGAATCCCCATTTATCAGGGCATTCTCGGCCTGAGGTTATTATTGGTAAAACCATCGATGAATCGAGATCTTAGCCGGGTGAATAATTTGCAAAGCTTGCGATCATTCACTGCGGGGCACGGTGTTCACTGGGGAGATTTGCCTGTCTATGGCGCAAATAATCTACCGGTAGTTACGAGTAATCAATATGAAAGCCTGTTCAAAATGCTTATCGGCGGAAGATTCGATTATTTTGCCCGGGGCGTAAACGAGATATGGGCCGAACTTGACCGCTACTCAAAGGACCTGGTAGTTGCGGATAAAGTAATGCTGTTTTATCCCCATCCCGTTTATTTTTTTATTAGCAAGCATCGTCCAGAGCTGGCGTTATTAGTCGGGCAAGGATTGGAAATTGCGATAGAAGATGGCTCTTATAGACAGCTATTTTTAGATAATTTCGCAGAAAGTATCAACAATGCCCGGCTGGAGGAGCGAAACCTGATCATTCTGAGAAACCCGGTTATTCCTCAAGACACCCCAGCCATAGATGCCACTTGGTGGATGCCGGCAAAATTCAACATGAATGAATAATCAGCTCTGGTTAAATTATTGCCCAACCTACCTGTTGAATATATTTTAGGCACTCTGAAGCAACACCTGTCTGAGCGCGACGAAGTTGTCCTCGAAGCACCACCCGGCGCCGGTAAGACAACAATTGTACCGCTAGCGCTAAAGAACGAGCCGTGGCTTGCAGGCAGGAAAATTCTGATGCTGGAACCACGGCGCATCGCGACAAAATCTGCTGCACATCGAATGGCTGATTTAATTAACGAAACACCGGGCAGAACCGTTGGTTATCGCATGCGTCTCGATACGAAAATAAGTTCGCAAACAAAAATCGAAATCATAACGGAGGGCATTCTGACTAGAATGTTGCACGAGGACCCGTCATTGCAAAACGCCGGTTTGGTGATATTCGACGAGTACCACGAGCGTAATCTTGATTCCGATTTGGCACTTGCCCTGTGCCTGAAAGGAAGGACCTTGTTTCGTGACGAGCACAATCCGTTAAAAGTCCTGGTCATGTCAGCAACGCTTGATAGTAAGGCTATTGCGCAGATGATGGGCAACGCACCCATTGTAAAAAGCGAAGGCAAAGCCTATCCGGTGGATATTCTCTACGGCGCTTCACGCAAGCCAAACGAACGGATTGTCGATCGCATGGTTAGCACGATTAAACGCGCTTTGGAGCACAATTCAAATAGCAGCATACTCGCCTTTCTACCGGGACAAGGCGAAATTCATCAGGTTTCAGATGTACTTTCGAGCTGGATAGTTGAAAAAAATATCAAGGGCATTCAAATTCGCCCGCTGTTTGGCAACTTATCAATTGAAGATCAACAAAAGGCTATTGCGCCACTTTCAGGTCGTGAATCCAATGATCAGAAAGTCGTGCTTGCAACCAATATTGCTGAGACCAGTCTGACCATTGAGGACGTCGATGTCGTTGTCGACTCCGGGCTCATGCGGCAAGCTGCATTTGAGCCTTCGACGGGAATGACTGGCTTGCAGACCATCAAAATCTCGAAGGCTTCGAGTGTTCAACGTGCAGGACGTGCCGGACGATTAAGACCCGGCAAGTGCTATCGGCTCTGGTCAGCCCATCAACAGCAGCAACTTGCACCGCATAATAGTGCAGAAATATTGAAAGCAGACCTTGCATCTCTGGCTTTGCAATTATTGTCCTGGGGTGCCAATGATCCAGCCGAGCTGGACTGGCTCGACCCGCCGTCCAAAGGTCCGTGGCAACAGGCTTTAAATTTACTTGAATCTTTCGGCGCGATTGAGCCTAGAGCAGATGCTCACGTTCTCACTATGCATGGCAAAGATATGTCTTCGCTAGGGCTACACCCCAGGCTCGCGCATTGCCTTATCTGTGGAGCAGAAATGGGTTCTGGCAAACTCGCCAGCCTGTTAGCCAGCATGCTTTCGGACCGAGACCCGTTTAGTCGGAGCAATCCCGATATTGACTATCGCCTGAATATCCTGTCGGGCGGAACAAATTGTCCTTCACAAAATCTGGGCTGGTTACATCGAACCAGACAACTGGCCGGGCAATTCGAAGACGCGTTAGTTAAATTAAATCTGCAGCGAAAACTGACGCAACCGCTCAGCAGGGAGCAGGTAACAGGCTATTTACTGGCCTGTGCTTACCCGGATCGAATCGCGCGCCGTCGCCACTGCGGTGGTTACCAACTCGCTAATGGTCGCAGTGCCAACCTCGATGGCCAACATCTCCTGGGTAATGCTGATTGGCTAGCGGTCGCCGAAGTTAGCGCGTTCGCAGGTGGTAAAGGCGATACAATTCGCTGCGCCGCAATACTCGACAAAGCATTGTTCTCAACAATTCTTGCCGATATGGTTCGAACAGAATCCGTCGCACAATGGAACAAAAAAACCGATCGATTCGTCGCCGAACAACAACACAAAATCGGCACCTTAATATTACGCAGGAAACCTTTAGAAAAAGTGCCCACTGAAGCCAAAAAAAGCGCTTTGATAAATTACATTCGAAAGGAAGGACTGCAAATTCTTCCCTGGACTAAAAACATCCACCAGTGGTGCGCCCGAATCTCACTTGTGCGTTCAATTAAAAACGCCAGCGACTGGCCCGATGTCAATCAGCAAGCTCTGTTTGACTCTCTGGAGACCTGGCTTGCACCTTACCTGGACAAGGTGAACCTGTTGCAGGATTTCCGTAAAATTAATCTGCAACACATTCTGGATGCATTGTTGCCTTATGAAAAACATCAACAGTTAAACAAACTGGCGCCTGTTCGTATTACCGTGCCTTCCGGTTCATCTATCGCCATCGATTACACCGAATCACCACCCGTACTTGCAGTAAAACTACAGGAGATGTTTGGCTGTGAGCAAACTCCGATAATAGGCGCAGGCAAGGTACCGTTGTTGCTACATCTGTTGTCGCCAGCCGGTAGACCTCTGCAGATCACACAGGATCTTGCCGGCTTCTGGCGTACGTCCTATCACGATGTTAAAAAAGAAATGAAAGGCCGCTACCCGAAACATCCCTGGCCGGACGACCCCTTGGTGGCAATTGCAACGCGGCGGACTAAAGGTCGCGGCTGAACCCAGTCAGTCGGTAAAAAAACCGACCGCAAAAAGAGAAGTTACGTGCTGCCATCCCGATGCCAGATTTCGGGATACAGCTCCGTGCCCGGCCGGTCACCGGGTTTAAGTCCGTATTCAGTCATGATGGCACTGTGATCCGGATCCATGCCATGCTCGCGGAACTTGATATGAACGTCATCACCCAGCCATTTGCTGGTGAATACACGCAGTCCCTGATCATCAGGTAGTTTGCCGGACCCACCATGCATAATGCGGCTGTTAAACGCCACGCAATCACCCGGTTGCATATCCCAACTGGTTACCCCAAAACCTTCAGGATCAGCATCAATATCAGGCACAGGCGCGTTGGCCACAGCACTGAAATCAACCTGGTCGATGCCTTCTAATCCATCCGGATTGAACAGGCCAAAATTATATTGATGGAATATTTTATCGGGCCGATGCGAGCCTGGCACATAGGCCAGGGCGTTTTCCTTTTTAACCGGCACCAGTGGCATCCAGACGGTGCAGGTATTGTAACCCTCAACCGACCAGTAAGGTTCGTCCTGGTGCCAGGGTGTGGAGAACTGGGCACCGGGAGAACGCACAAAAACCGCATCGAAATAAAAGTTAATCTGTATCGAACACATGAGCTGGGCTGCGATTTCCGCACAGGGTGAATCGAAGATGAATTTTCGATATTCATCGATACCCTGCCAGGCCTGGCTGTCGTAAAACATGGTTCTGCCGTCGGCATCTCGGTCCCAGACACGCGACCGAGTCGTCGGCTTGTTGCAATTGGCATCAAGACCCCGACTCAGTAGATCAATCCAGTCGGCATCGAACATATCGGTAAGCAACACGACACCGTTACGATCATAGGTCTCTACTTCGTGGGCTGTAATAGTGCGGGGTATATTCGTATTCATGACCGGGTCTCCTGAGATGTCCTAATAACAAAGACTAATCAGAAGTTTGGTTCAATACAATGCTTTGCCACCATTGTACAATGGCTTCTTCATTAAAAGGCAGAACGCTGCCCAATTCACCGCTACGATCCTGCCAGATGGGCAAAGCCGCTTCCGGGACCGATATCAGTAGTGGTATGCCTTCGACGATGGTGTGGAGTATCTCATCAATCAAGCCTTTGCCGTTCTGTTCTAACTCACCAAATTTTTCGACGACGATAAGATCCACCCGTTCGCTGATTGCATTGCGAATAATGCCAGTCGTATCCGCCAACGCCGAAACATCGAGGCCGCATTCGCCAGCGTTAGGTGCGGGGCGCGAAATAGGTATGCGCCGACCCGTTGAAACATCAATGGCATCGAGGCCGATAATTTTACCTTCCGAACTAGTGATCGCTTCCTGCAATACGCCACCTACACGCGTATTCAACGCCTTTTGTTTCTCGACAAAATCAAACAGTGCCATCCTGTTGCCGGAATTCGGTTTATAAACAGCCGCAGCGAAAGACGGCAAGGTTTGAGTATCTTTCATCCTGGAAAAATCAGTTGAGCGTGAAAAAAATGCGTAATAGATTGATGTGCATGGCGAAATCAATTAACCCGTAGTTACCCGAATGGTGATGAGCATGTTTTTTATTTTATCAGCTGCATTAAGATGTTGCGCAAACTTTAATGATTCAACTGATTTTTCCAGGTTCATACCTTCAGGTTATCTTAATCGCCGTCGTACCCCCGGCTAAAACATTTCTATACCGCCATCGTCCTCTACGACGTCAGCCTTTTTGACTTCATTCATAGCCGCAAATGTCACCTGCAACTGTTCCTGTTTGTCGGCAACCATTTTCAAATTGTTTAATATGTCGGTAAAGACCCGGTACATGGTGCCGCTGGCATCAAGTTCTTTGGTAGCCTCCGTAATAGCATTATCGATAGTATTTAATACGTATGACTCCTGATCATCATCCAGCCCCATGCGTAACAGGTCGGCATTCAATTCAGTCACCATAGAATTCAACAGCACTTCGCCATCATTCTGCTTATCGATCAGGGTTTTGGCCAGATGATACAGTCGCCCTCGTATCTGCTTGAAGGCCTGTAAAAGTTCTGAACTCTGGCTCGCCAGTCCATGTTCTACCTTTATAACATTGAGCTTGGAATCGACCGCTGCCAGTAACATTGGCAACAAGTCTTTCATACGACCGTATCGATCGATATTGTCCAATGGCATATTTCTCACCAGCAGGCTTAAATTGACGAAATTGACGATGGTTCGACCACCGAAATCGATGAATCTCTGATTGCGATCGAGCATGTCGATCATATCTTTTTCAAGCGGCTTGACCGCTTCATTATTGCTTTTCCAGATCGCTCCATGGTTGGTAAATATCATTGCAACGCAGTTGAGTTGAAATCGCTGACAAACTTCCAGTAAAGCCCCGGCAATATGCTCTGGATCATGGAAACCGTAGCTTTTCTCGACGAACTGCATCGCGATACCGAGTTCACTGGAGCCGGTTAAAGCAATCATCGCCGTCTTATGCGCCTGTTCGAACTCGGCCCGCAAGCGTTTTTGTTCCTCGTTATACCGTGCCAGAACCTTGATTTTCAGGACCAGGCTTTCTTTTTCGAAGGGTTTCACCAGATAATCGTCACCGCCAGCTTCATATCCCTGCATGCGCTCGCGCAGGGTTACCAGTGAAGACAGGAACACAATAGGTATGTGCGCAATTGGGCCTGTGTCGCGGATATGTTCACAGACTTCGTAACCATTCATACCCGGCATTTCGACGTCGAGGATAATAATATCGGGGACAAGCTCGACGGCTTTTTCGATGCCTTCTTCACCATTCACGGCATACTGAAGTTCGAACTTTTGGTCGGCCAGAGCCCGACCAATCATTTTACGGCTGACGCTATCATCGTCGATAGCGAGTATTTTAACCTGGGGATTCATAGATTCGTATACCGGCCACTAGATGATAGAGTTAACTCCTTGTTACTTTTTAATATAGCCTATTTCCATTTAATTACGAGGCAATGTCCTATAGAAGACAGTCCTCAAAAGCAAACTCGGTCATCATTTCGTAACCATTGTCGGTAATTAGTACCTGCTGTTCCAGTTTAACACCATCGCGTTCTCCAACCGCACCCATATAACTCTCGATACAAATCACCATTCCAGCCTGCAATGTGTCTTCGTATGGCAGTGGTCCGCGATAAACCGGATGAATATGCGGATATTCATCGCACATTCCGACTCCGTGCACGATGCAAGGGTAGGCATTTTGCCGAAATTCTTCCGCTACCGGATACGCCTGCTGTTGTAACTCACTGAACTTAATGCCGGGTTTGATCAATTGCAGGTTGTGCTCGATTTCGGCCAGTGCAAAACGATAAAGTTGCTTTTGTCGTGAGGTTGGCCTGTCCGGGCCACAATGGAAGGTACGCGACAGGTCGGCGAAATAGCCCATCGGACCGATCATATCGGTGTCGAAACCCATGAGGTCACCCGACTCAACCTTACGTTCCGAAGCCTCCTGCAACCAGGGATTGATTCGCGGGCCGGAGGCGAGCATGCGACCATCATGCCAGTCACCATTGTTGGCAAGATTGGTATAATTGAGCAAAGCCCAGAGCTGCAATTCGGAGACACCAGGGCTGAGCGCCTGTTTGACTCTGGCAGCGCCGTATTCCGCGACGGCAACCGCCCAGCGAATGCAGGCGAGTTCGTCTTCGTTTTTAATCAATCTGGCACGTTCGGTTACCAGCACACCGTCGATCACTTCGATGCCTTTTTTCTCCAACGCCTGGGTAATACTCGGATTAACGTATTCAACTGCCACACGGCGATTGCGACAGCCAATTTCAATCAAATAGTCATTGACCTCGGTGGCGAACAATGCTGCACAGGCTTCAAGCTCATCACCACCGTACATGTAGGCAACCGCCTGGCCTCTACGTTTGTGTTTTTCCGCAACGTCGGGCTCGAATGCATTGAACAGAATATAAGGACCTTCAGCCGGAAGAAACAAATAAGTACTTGGAATATGTGACATGAAGCCAGCGTAGTTTCGATAATTTACCGCATAACGCAAGCTGATCGGGCTGACCATAACGCAAAGCCCGACCTCATGTCTTTCCATTTCCGCCCTGAGACGAGCCTGTCGATAACACTGCAATCGCCGCCGGTCGATCTCTGGCATAGTGCGAAACTGACTCAAATCGCTCCAGTCGTCCTGACTGACCATTTGATCTGGAGAAATAGATTTCATTATCGGGCTGGATTCATTTTGATACTAACCGTATTCAATTAGATATTTTTACGCCAGATTAACCCTGAAGTAAATGATTAAATAGCGATCCCCCTTGTTTCACCATTGGCGCTAAATTGAGCAAATTCAAGTTTTCTTTTTAAGCTGTATTCTGGTTGCGGGAATATATGGTGCAGCCACGGCCAGCCGTAAAATTTTATTTATTCAGGCATTACCAGCTGCTATCGGTCTGGTCTTGATTAATCTGCATTAAAGGAGCGGGCGTGATAAGCTTCCAGAAAACCAACTAAAGGTTGTCGATTAACAGGTCAACCGTATAAATCTAATTAAAGGGTCTTTCGTGAAACAGCTCATCCTGGTGGGTCTGACCTGGGTGGTATTTACCACCACAGGCCTTTCAGCAACGAATATCAATCTGGCCGCAAGGGATGCTTGCCTGTGTCTTAAAGCACCATACCAGCAACTCGAAAAAGTAATCGCTTCCATTAAAACGGCAAAACTAACCGGTGACATATCACAATTGCATGCCAGCCGGAACACCCTGATCCAGTTGATGAGATCTTCAACCGCCTGTTTCGAGAACTTATCGAAAAAATATCCGGAAATCGATCAAAGTGACCTGTTAAAAAAACAGGTTGTGGATTTAACCGGAAAAATTTGTCCCGCCCCGGGCCTCAATTTTTAATCTTCCTGATATACCGCGAACTTATTACCAAGAACCGCCCGTTCAGGCTCCACCCCAAGACCCGGCAAGTCCGGGGCGGTAAAACAACCTTCAATATTACGAACTCCCTGCCCGGGTGCGGTATCCACCGTAACCATTTCCTGACAGGACCAGACCCCGAGGCAGCAGGGTTGCGGAATACTTTGTGCCAGGTGGGCGACAGCAGTATCCGAGATCACGCTGCCGCCGGCATCCATTATCAACATTGCGATACCGGTTGCCTGGCAGAAATCACGGATTCGTCGCGCCTTGGTTAATCCACCGACACGATTTAATTTGATGTTGATCAGCTCGGCAATTCCCTCCGACTGAATCCGCGTCAGGTCATTGAAATTGTGTAACCCTTCATCGATGCAAATGGGATGGGAGGTCTGACGCCGGACCTGTGCAATTTCATCGAGCGTTTCACAGGGTTGTTCAAACCAGGAAGTGATACCGGATACAGCATTCATCACCGTAATCGCCTCGCGCGGCAACCAGGCACGATTAACATCGTAAAACATGATTTCATCCTCGCATTCGTTTTCTGCCAGAAGATTGATGCGTTTGATATCGAGTGCAATGTTTGCGCCGACTTTGCAGGAATGCACGCGATAACCCCTATCACGAAAACGCTGTACTTCGTTGAGCATTTCCTGCGGTGAACCAGTCGATACGCTGGAGGCTATCGGCACCGGGTTGGATTCCCGCGCGCCGAGCATCTCACAAATCGGCATTGCGGCTGATTTGCCGGCTATATCCCAGCAGGCGATGTCGATGGCCGATTTGACATACGGATGTCCCGGTAGCGCCAGGTCCATCACCCGATTAATGGCATCGTGCTGGCGGGGATCCCTGCCGATTAATAAAGGCGCAATTTCATCGAGCCCGGCGCGAATGCCCTTGCCGAAGGCCGGCAGATAGGTGACACCCCAGGGGCAACCTTCCCCCCATCCCGTCACACCACAGTTTGTTTCGATTTGCACAATCGTAGAGTCGAGGCACTCGAATTTAAGCCGGCCACCAGACAGGTAATACGGCTTGTGTAAAGGCAGATCGAGTTGCCACACATTTATCCGCGTAATTTTCATGGCCGGTTACAATTGGCCGTCTTCTTCCAGCACTTTGCGAGCTACGCGGAAACATTCGAGTGACTGAGGAACACCACAGTAGATGCCGACGACATGACAAATGGCGCGGATTTGTTCTTTAGTCACACCGTTGGTTATCGCACCACGACAATGGATTTCCCATTCGTGCATTTTCCCCAAGGCGCCGATCATGGCCAGATTCATCATCGAGCGGGTTTTCGCATCGATTGCATCGTCACCCCAGCCGAATCCCCAGCACCAGGTAGTCATGGCTTCCTGAAACGGTAGTGTAAAATCATCGGCTGCGGCCAGGTTTTTTTCGACGTATTCGGCACCGAGAGTCGCCTTGCGTTGAGCCAGGCCTGTTTCGAAAAGTTCTTTATCCACTGTTAGTCCTCTTTTCTGGGTAATAGGTTTTGTCGATCATACACGCATTGCTCAACAATCAAAGCTCGCCTCGATTCACCCATAACCAGCACTTCGAATTCATTGCCGACAACATTCAGTTCGGGTTTGATATAGGCAAAAGCCAGGTACCTGCCCACAGCATAACCGAATCCACCAGAAGATATCTGACCAATAGGACAACCATCGTGCCAGACCGATTCCGATCCCAGCGGGTCACACTGAATAGCATCCGCCGCGGGTTCATCGAGTTGCAAATAAGCCAATACCCAACGACTCGCTGCCTGATGGCTGGCCCCCGCTCCCTGAAAACCGTCATCACGGGCAAAGCGCGCCACACCGGCTTCGGCAATCGTGACCTCGTTGGTAATTTCACTGCCGGAGCGATAGGCTTTTTCCATACGCACCGAGTTCAATGTCGCCGAACCGATATGCACCATGCCTTCACTGTAACGCGTTGAAATCAGAGCGTCGTACACAGCCAACATATTCGCCATTGGTACATGTAACTCCCAACCGAGTTCACCGGTATAAGTGACTCGCAATGCGCGCACGCTTGCAACCCCAGCCACGGTTATTTCTTTATTGGACAACCATCGAAATGAAGTATTATCGAGTTTTGCGTCTGTACACTCGGTCAGAATAGAACGCGATGCAGGTCCAGCCAACATAACGACGCCGTACTCTTCGGAAACATTTCTAAGTTTGACGTTTTCGCCCTTGTTTACTTCCTCTTCCATCCAGTTCAATAAAGCAGCCTCTCTAACCGCCGCATAAACCATGTAATAGTGGTTTTCAGCGAGTTTGACGATAGTCGCCTCGCCTTCGATTCGGCCATTGCTCATCATCAAATAGGTGAGTGAGACACTACCGATTTTCTGCGGTAGTTTGTTCGATTGCACGCGTTGCAAATATGACTCGGCATCAGCACCGCTGATTTCTATCTTGGCGAACGCAGTTAAGTCGGCGATGCCGGCATGCTCGCGCATTCCGCGCACTTCATTGCCGATAACATCAAACAACGCACTACGCCGAAAACTCTCAATATGCTTTTGCGCGACATCATCGACTGCGTACCAGTAAGGCCGCTCCCAACCGTAAACGTCTTCGTAAACCGCACCCTTTTGCTTCAACACATCGTACAAAGGCGAAAGCTTCGAATGCGATGGTCGCAGATCGGGCCGATCCAGATGAGGATAAGGAATTTCGTGGCGCAGCAGATAATCCTCTTTCGCTTTATTAATACGATAGTCATCATCAATGCGTGCGCCAAATCGACGGGGATCGAAGCTGCGCATCGACACGTCGGCCGCGCCTTTCACCATCCACTGCGCCAGATACCTGCCCGCACCCGGTCCCCAGGCGATGCCAACCTGCGAGCCGCAACACAACCAGAAGTTTTTCACACCGGATGGCCCGATCAGCATATTGCCATCAGGCGGATGCGTGATCGCGCCGTGCACCACGCTCTTTATGCCTTTATCGGCGAGAACCGGCATACGTTCCAGCGCGTTTTCCAGCCAGGGCATAATACGGTCATAATCGGCTTCGAAGAGCTCGTTTTCCGACTCCCAGGGTGTGCCGTGGTCCCATACCGAAGCCGCGTTGGCCTTCTCGTAAATACCGATTAAACCGGATTTCTGCTCCATTCGGATATATCCCGAGACCTGTGAATCATCGCGTATCACCGGTAACTCTTTTTCCAGCTCGGTGAATTCCGGCACCGTATCGGTAATCAGATAATGGTGCAGCATATTCGCAATCGGTAAATCCAGCCCTATCCATTGGCCGATTTGTCTCGCATAAGTACCACCCGCATTGACGACCCGATCGGCTTCGATATCGCCCTGCCCGGTATGCACGATGAATTTTTCGCCCGCAGGCGTGATACCGATAACACGGTTTTGGCGGATCACGGTACCACCCATCATGCGCGCGCCTTTGGCCATGGCAAAAGCAACACCGGCCGGGTCGACATGGCCGTCATGCGGTGTGTAAAGCGCGGCCTTGACGCCTTCGAGGTTATAAAACGGATGCAGCTCGGCGATACGGTCGGGGCCGACAATCTCCATCTGGTGGCCGAGCCCTTTGCCGACCGACAGTGTGTACTTGATCCAGTCGACTTCGTCCTGGTGATAAGCGATACGCAGGCTACCGCTGCCATGCCAGGTGCAGGATTGGCCGGTTTCGTCTTCGAGCTTGGGATAGAGTTCGGTGCCGTAAGCGGCCATCTTGGCGAGGCTGTAATGACTCACCGAATGCGTAATCTGGCCCGCGGCATGCCAGGTCGAACCACTGGTGAGCTCGCCCTTTTCCAGCAAGACGACGTCGGTTTCGCCCTCTTTACAAAGATGATAAATCAACGAGCAGCCCATGACGCCGCCGCCGATGATGACAATTTTGGCTCTGTCCTGCATGTGTAAATCTCTCACTTGCATCAAAAGATTGGGAGATGATACACTTGTACCATTATTTAAATCAAGAAAACAAATGTCCCAACCGAAAGAACATTTGCCATTGATCAGCATCACGCCGCAATCGCAGGAAGAAATCGTCGAACGCCTGCTCGCCGAGTTCGATTCTCTACCCGCTCAACTTCAACTTTGCGCACGTTATATCATCGATCATTCGCACGAAGTCGGCATTCAGTCGATGCGCACATTGGCGAACAATGCCGAAGTCAGCCCAAACAGTTTCGTGCGCCTTGCCCGGCATCTGGGTTTCGAAGGCTACGACGACATGCGCGAGCGCTTTCGTGATTTTGTCCGCGGCGGCATCGGCAGTTCGACCGACCGTGTACGCTGGCTACAGGAAATGGCCAAAGAAGGCGGTAGCGCAGCCATCTTCGGCAACATGGCGGAGGCCTGCCTCGGCAACCTCGAAAAAATGTTCGAACAGCAATCGGTTGAAGACCTGGAATGTGCCGTTGATTTGATGATAAATGCTAAACGCGTATTCGTGCTCGGCCTGGGTCTGGCTTACCCGCTGGCTTATAACTTCTGGTA
The DNA here is from genome assembly GCA_964651385.1 of uncultured Gammaproteobacteria bacterium. Classification (GTDB taxonomy): domain Bacteria; phylum Pseudomonadota; class Gammaproteobacteria. Next base: position 21,109 of record CAZYYM010000060.1, read on the forward strand.
TGTGGCGCGCATGGGTTATGATCATTTCGTTTTAACACCGCGCCACGGCAGTCTACCGAGCGACGATTTAATTCGCATGAACTCAGATGACTGCCTGTTGGCGATGACCTTCCAGCCCTATCGCAGCGACACCTTACAGGCAGTTAAACTGGCTAAACAGAACGGCGCCAAAGTCATCGGCATTACCGACAGCAATGCGTCAAGCCTGTGTCGTGAGGCTGATATAGGCCTGGTATCACCGACGCATACCCCGCAGTTTTTCCATTCCAATTCAGCAGTAACCGCATTGCTTGAAACGCTCTGTGCCTTACTGGTCGTTCGTGGTGGCGAAGCCGCAAGCAACGCCGTCGAAGCATTTCACTCTGCGCGTTGGGAGGCC
>CAZYYM010000061.1:0-20749 GCA_964651385.1 uncultured Gammaproteobacteria bacterium
GGTCGCAAATTCACTCTTGTTAATCGGGGGTGTTGCGTTTATTCTTCCTATACCTACTCCAGAATATCCCTTTCACCAATATGCCGGACATCTTTCCCCTGCACCAGGAACACCACATATTCACAGATATTTTTGGCGTGATCGCCGATACGTTCCAGCGCACGCGCACACCAGGATACCCGCAGCGCATTTTTAATCGTACGGGGATCTTCCATCATATGCGTAATCAACTGTCGCATCATGGCTTCGAATTCGGCATTTATTTTTTTATCCATCGCAATGGTTTTTAATGCATCTTCATCATCCATGCGTGCGAACGCATCGAGTGCCCTGTTTAACAGCCGGCTGACCAGTTCGCCGAGATGCTCGAGGTTGACAAAGTTCGACAATGAAGCTCCTCCATCCACCAGTTCGAGTTGATTTCGACCTAGCTTTTCAGCCTGATCGCCAATTCGCTCCAGATCCGTAATGGTTTTTATGATCGCAACCACCAGACGTAAATCACCCGCGGCAGGCTGGCGTCTGGCCAGTATTTGCACACATTTTTCGTCGATTTCAACTTCCATACGATTGATTTGGTAGTCATCCTGTACCACTTTACGCGCGATATTCGAATCCGATTCGAGCAATCCCCTGATACCGCTATTGACCTGAGTTTCTACCAGCCCGCCCATCTTTAGCACCTGGTTGCGAATATTTTCGAGTTCGTGGTCGAAACGCTTTGAGATATGCCCGCCACTGTTAATTTCCTGACTCATAACAATTAACCAAATTTCCCGGTGATATAGTTTTCCGTCATCTGGTGACGCGGATTCGTGAAAATGAGACTGGTGTCGCCGACTTCAACCAGTTTCCCCAGGTGAAAATAGGCTGTGCGTTGCGACACGCGTGCCGCCTGTTGCATCGAATGCGTGACAATAGCGATGGTGAAATTTTCGCGTAATTCATCGATCAGTTCCTCGATAATCGCGGTAGCAATAGGATCGAGTGCTGAGGCCGGCTCATCCATCAAAATCACCTCGGGGCTGACCGCGATGGTGCGTGCAATACACAAACGTTGTTGCTGCCCACCCGATAAACTGGTGCCCGGTGCATTGAGACGATCTTTGACCTCCTCGAACAGGCCGGCTTTTTCCAGACTGGTGGTGACTATTTCGTCGAGTTCAGCATTGCTGCGCGCTAGCCCGTGAATTCGAGGACCGTAAGCGACGTTGTCGTATATCGATTTCGGGAATGGATTGGGTTTTTGAAACACCATCCCCACTCTCGCCCGCAATAACACCGGATCCATTTTCTTTGCGTAGATATTTTCACCATCGAGGCTGAGTTCACCCGTCACTTTACAACTACTGATGGTATCGTTCATGCGATTCAGGGTTCGCAAAAAGGTCGATTTACCACAACCCGATGGGCCGATTAATGCCATCACTTGATTTCGGCCAATATCAAGAGACGCATTGAAAATCGCCTGTTTGTCACCGTAAAACACGTCAACATTACGGGTCGAAATCTTGGCATCGTCGACAAGGTTTTCGCCGATCGTGCCTTCGAAATCGATCAAACTCGCCGCAGATTCGGCTTCACTGGTTAATCTTTGATGCACTTGTTTGCCTTATCGTTTGTTTTCAAAATAACCGCGCAAAAATATCGCCAACGCATTCATCAGGGTGAGGAATCCCAACAATACCAGAATAGTCGCCGCTGTCAGTGCGGTAAAGGCACGTTCCGGACTATCCGACCACAGGAATATCTGCACCGGTAATACCGTTGCGGAATCTAAAATACCGCCGGGCACATCAACAATAAACGCCACCATGCCGATCATCAGCAATGGAGCAGTTTCGCCCAGGGCCTGCGCCATACCGATAATGGCGCCGGTTAAAATACCGGGCATGGCCTGTGGTAGTACATGATGAAACACAGTTTGCATATGCGAAGCGCCGAGCCCCAGTGCAGCCTCCTTGAGTGATGGCGGCACCGATTTAATTGCTGCGCGGCTGGATATAATAATGGTCGGTAAGGTCATTAATGATAATACCAGACCACCTACCAACGGCGCGGAACGAGGCAGGCCAAAAAAGCTGATAAATACCGCCAGTCCCAGCAGACCGAATACGATGGACGGCACTGCCGCCAGATTATTGATATTAATTTCGATGAAATCGGTTAATTTATTCTGTGGTGCAAATTCCTCAAGATAAATGGCCGCCGCAACGCCCACCGGCAATGATACCAGCAAGGTAACCAGTAGCGTCCAGAACGACCCTGTTAACGCCCCCTTGATACCGGCCTGCTCGGGTTCACGGGAATCACTGTTAGTAAAGAAATCCAGGTTAAAACTGGTTCTGATTTGACCATCGCCTTCCAGCTGTTCAATAAACTCAATCTGCTCCGCTTTGACACGACTGGTCACTGTCTCGAGTTTATAAAAAGTATCGATATCGTCATCCGCCTTCACCCAGATCGACAGCGTGTCCTTGCCAATCAAATCAGTATTGTTGGCGATTAACTTCTGCAACTGAAACTCGGCGCCACTCGATACCAGACGATACAGCAGTTTTTTTTGTTTTCGCTTTTTTACCTCAGGAAATCCATGACGCAATGCCTTTTTTATCAACCCGCCATAGTTGATCGATGCCAGGGTATCGTGGTTTAACTCGGCATCCTGGCTCAATCCCAATGCGTGGTAATCCATCGGAATATCGAGCAATATTTCAGTCACACTAAATGCCGGTACCGCTTTAGTGGCGATATCGACCAGCAAGATCACCAGGAAGACTAATCCTGATAACACTGCTATCTTGCCGTAAAGCTGGAAGCGCTTTTCGCGGGCATATCGTTTTTTCAAGCCCTGTTTGACAATATCGGTGTTATTCATAATGCTCTCGATACTTTCGTACAATATGCAGGGCAATCACGTTGAACACCAGCGTGGTGAGAAACAACATCAATCCCAGTGCAAATGCGGCCAGAGTTTTTGGACTATCAAATTCCTGGTCACCGGTAAGCAGGGTCACGATTTGCACGGTCACCGTAGTGACCGCTTCGAGCGGATTGACCGTTAGATTAGCCGCCAGCCCGGCAGCCATCACTACAATCATGGTCTCGCCGATCGCGCGCGAAGCAGCGAGCAATACACCACCGACGATGCCGGGTAATGCGGCCGGAATAACCACCTGCTTGATGGTCTCCGATCGAGTCGCGCCCAACCCGAGAGAACCTTCGCGCATGGCCTGCGGTACCGCAGAGATCACATCGTCGGACAATGATGAAACAAACGGTATAATCATTACGCCCATGACAATACCGGCGGCGAGTGCCGATTCCGAAGCGACACTTAAGCCGACTGATTCTCCAATATCGCGGATAAATGGCGCAACAGTCAGCGCCGCAAAAAAACCATAAACCACGGTGGGTATACCGGCTAGAATCTCAAGCGCCGGTTTAGCACCGGCGCGAAACCGGGCACTGGCGTATTCGCTTAGATATATCGCAGTCATCAAACCGACCGGCACTGCGATTACCATTGCGATTGCCGATATCAGCATGGTACCGAGAAACAGGGGTATTGCACCAAACGAACCTGAAGATCCGACCTGATCGACCCGAATCGCGGTTTGGGGACTCCAGCTTGCGCCAAAAACAAACTCGAGAATCGACACCGCCTGAAAAAACCGAATGGCTTCGAATAATACCGACAGGACAATGCCGATGGTGGTGATAATGGCGATACCCGAACAGAGAACAAGGAACAGTTTGATCATCCATTCCAGGCGCGCACGTGCGTGAATATTGAGTAATAGCTGACTCAGGCCGACTAATATGCCGGCTAAACCCAACGCAAACACTATTGCTGTGACGATGACTCGACTCTGCATTTCGGCCTCTTGGTAGCTGACGACAGCAGCGTTGACGACCGCATCAGGGCTCATCTGATTATTTGCGATCGCCAGGTATATTTTATTCATATACAGTTCGAGAACATCGGCGGACTGATTCATGATCTCGGCTGGCAGATTCTTTTCGATCTGTTTTTGCAGATATACAGGTTCGAACCATAACCAGGCCAGTAACAATATCAACGCCGGAATCGCAGTCCAGACAGCGGCAATAAAACCATAATGCCGGGGCAAGGATTTAAGCCTGGACCGGCTCCCGTACCCGGCCGCACGCTGATGAGCGACCACGAAAGCAACAAATCCCAGACCGAAAGTTATCAGAATTAAAGAAGTAGTCGTCATATCGCAGGTTCTATTAAACACCAAAACACCCGGCATAAGCCGGGTGTCGTACGCAGCATTATACGATGAAAACGGGGTTAGTTCATTACCAGTTTTTTGGCGGCCATTACATTAGTGCGTAGTCTAGCACGCTCATCGTCGGACAGTGGAATCAGACCCTTGTCGATCAGGTAACCATCTTCGCCCAGGGCGACATCGCTGATGAATTCAGTCACATATTCTTTCATCCCGGGAATCGAATCCATGTGTGTATTTTTCACATAGAAATAAAGCGGGCGCGAAATCGGGTAGGACCCGTCGGCAATCGTTTCAAATTCGGGCGCTTTTCCTTCGACAATCGATCCCTGAATCTTGTCGTCGTTTTGCTCGAGGAAGGAAAAACCAAAAATGCCCAGCGCAATTGAATTTTTCTCAAGCTTCTGCACGATCAGATTGTCGTTTTCGCCGGCTTCGATATAAGGACCGTCTTCGCGCACACTGTGGCAGACTGACTTGTAAGCCGATTTGTCGGATTTCTTCATCGCTTTGATCCAGTCAAACTGCTTGCAACCACCCTCCATTGCCAACTCGGCAAAGGCATCGCGAGTTCCTGAAGTCGGCGGTGGTCCCAGGACCTCGATCCTGCTATCCGGCAGACTGCCATTCACCTGTTTCCAGTTGGTATAAGGATTGTCGACCAGCGCTTTGCTTCCATCCGGGTTTGGTACCTGCTTGGCCAGCGCCAGGAACAGGTCTTTACGGGTCAGTTTAAACCTCGGCGCTTCCTTGGAATTGGCGATAGCGATACCATCGAAACCGATCTGTACCTCAGTAATATCGGTCACACCGTTCGCCAGACAGGTTGAAAATTCAGTCTTTTTCATCGCACGCGAGGCGTTGGAAATATCCGGCGTGTCCAGACCTATACCGGCGCAAAACAGCTTCATGCCACCACCCGAACCGGTAGATTCAATCTTGGGCGTATTAAAACCTGTCTTTTTACCGAATTTCTCCGCAACGACGGTTGCAAACGGATAAACCGTTGACGACCCGACGATGCTGATGGTGTCACGACCGGCAGCCTGTAAATTGGCCATAACACCGACAGAAAGCACCGAAGCCAACATGATTCTCTTCATAACATTTTCTCTCATAACATTTCCTCAGATTCGTGAAAAATATTGATAACACGGCGCATTATTCAGAAGAAATGTGACAGCAATGTGACAATTTCTTAAGAAAGCAAGCCAGCCGGGAAATAAACCATCCTCCGCTCAACTCACAGGCAGGTATTAAACGGGCTTGTGCAGACATCTGAAACTCGGAAAAATCACGCTGAAACAACTGCCCGAAGCCACCGAGCTTTCGATATTCAGGCTGGCGCCATGTTTGTACGCTGCCTGCTCCACAATGGATAATCCCAGACCCGAGCCAGCCACTTTATTGGCCCTGGAATGGCTGCTGCGGAAATAGCGCTGGGTGACATTAGGGATATCCTGTTCAGGGATACCCGGTCCCTCGTCACTGACACTGAAAATGGCTTCTCCCAGAACATTTTCCGACCACTCGACGCTAACGAAACTGCCAGGATTAGAATATTTCAGTGCATTTTCGATCAGATTGGAAAAGATGCCTTCAATCTCCACTCTTACCCCCAAAAGATACAGATCCTGGGTCACATTTGACTGAATTCTTCCTCGATCGGGATCCAGATCCAGCGACTTGACAACAAGCTCGGTTATCTCGGCTATGTTCAGCTTTTCGCCTTCATGCGATTGCAGATGGTAACTTTCTACCTGCGATAAAAGCAGTAAATCCTCAATCAGGTTTTGCATCCGCTGGCACTGCTGCCGCGCGGTTTGCAGAGATTGATTACCCGCCCCGGTTAAATTCGCTTCGCCTTCAAGCATTTCCAGGTGGCCGTTGATCACGGTGAGAGGTGATTTCAGTTGATGCGAGGCATTTGCGACAAAATTCTTCAATCCTTCCTGCAATTGCTTTTGATCACTGACATTTCGCGCAGTAAGTAAAGATTGATCATCACCAAAACGGACCAGCTTTAATTGCAGAGTTATACTGCGATCATCCGGTGACTCGATTTCAAGATAAGGTCTGCCTTCAGGTGATTCCAGGTAATGCAGAAAATCCGGATGACGTATGAGGTTAGTGATGCGCTGCCCGGTATCATTTCGAAGATCGATGGCCAGTAGATATTGCGCCGGTTCATTGCACCACTCGATCTCGCGATATTCATTGAGTAATATCGTCGCATCGGGCAATGCCGAAATATTGCGCTTAATCCGCCCGAGTAAATCCCTGGTGCGTTTTTTGCGTTCACTGTGAATTTTCTTTTGATGGTATAATTGGCGGATAATCGTGCCAAAAAAACCATGGTCATCATAAACCCTGCTGATTTTTGTACCCTGGCATACCCATTCCTCGAGCTTTAGCAATCGATAATAAATCCAGCCGATGTATCCGAGCAGCGCAACGATTAACGAAAAATACCAGTAACCGGTGAGAATACCGAAAAAAAGCATCACCATGGTTACCGAGGTAATAGCCCAGGATTCACTGGCCCAGATTTTTTTCATCTTTTTTTATAATTCCAGTTTGCCTGCTCTGTAAAACGATAACCAGCACCACGTACGGTAACTATCATACTATCCAGGTCAAATTTCTTCAGGATTTTGCGCAGCCGCAAGATATGTACATCTACTGTACGGTCACCTAAATAAGCGTTATCGCCCCAGATTGCCGACAATATCTGGTCACGCGTAAATACTTTATTCTGATTTTTGATAAAGAACTTTAACAGTTTATATTCGGTAGGTGATAGCTCGACAGGCGTTTGATCAATACTCAATTCATGAGTGGCCGTATTTAATACCACAGGTCCCACCTGAACTATGTCACCGGTCTCTTTGTAGGCTGAAGGTCGTCGCAATAGCGCCCTGACCCGCGCCTGTAATTCGCGAAGCGACATGGGCTTGGTCATGTAATCGTCGGCGCCGGATTCCAGTCCAGTGATCTTGTCCATCTCCTGCGAACGTGCGCTCAGCATTAGAACCGGAATCTGACTATAACGCTGCTTGCGGCGCAGCCAGCGGATCAGTTCGATACCGGAACTATCCGGTAGCATCCAGTCGACAATCAGACAATCAGGTAAAAACTCAGACAGCAGTTGCTGCGCGCCTTTGGCGTCAACGCAGGCGCGGGTTTCAAAATCGCCCTGACCCAATGACTGGCAAATAAGTTCACGGATATCGGGATCGTCTTCGACTACGAGAATTTTCATCGGTTAAATTTTGACAATATTTCGACCTATCTATACAACAACATTGTGACAGCTTAATGACAAAATACGATCCATTTAAATTTCCAATAGTAGGGAAGCACCTCAAGCCGGAACAATTTATTCAGGCGCCAGTCTTAATGGCAAAACGCTGATCCAGCCATCCTCGCTGTTTTCAGCTTTTCTACGATATGCATCAGTTGTATTATTTTGAATTGCAGATAGGCCCTAGTCGACTACACTCTAAGGATGACGATAAGCGAGTGGCGAGAATTTATCTGAGCAGCTGGGGGAAATTATGATTGATCTAATCGAGAAGCTAAAACTGATTGCTGTACGAGCCCACAAGTCAGATGCGCTAATTATCGATGCGGCAATAAATCGTATCGAGGAACTGGAAGAAAAATTGACCCGCTACGAAGAAGATACCACTGATTGGCAAGTCTCTGTCCAAAACCAAATGAGGCGCAGGAGGGACGACATTTAATATACCTGAAATTCGACTACCCTCAAAGTCTAGTTAATTGACAAAAAAAGCGAATAACCGATGTTATGGGACATTCTCGGGTACGGCAGCATTCGCTGACTCAAAATCCGGCTTTTTATTGGGTGTCACCAGTACCAGCCCCAGCATTAATACCGCCAACGAAGACCAGACCCAGAGACTGTGATGTTCCGAAAAAATGACAATGCCCCAGAAAACGCCGGACAGGGTAACAATGTAGGCACATTGGCTGGCAAATACGGCACCTGAGATTTTAATCGAATAGAAAAACATCGTATAGGCGATACCACTGCCGATTGCCAGGCCAGATAACGCCAGGCCGGGTACCGTGATCAACCAGCCTACCGGCTCGGCAACACCGAAAGATAACGCTAACGGGACCTGAATAAAGAAAGCTACAAAATTCGAGCCACAGAGTAATTCGCGTACATCGACAATATCAGCGACACCATGTCCGATATATATATTTTCTACGGAATATAAAATCGCACTCAGTAAAGCCAGCAGAATCCACAAGTTTGCATCGCTATCCTCGACGCCTTGATCGGGTAGCACCAGTAACAAAATCGCCAACATACCCAACATGATACCAAACACTCGCTTAATCAGAACCGATTCATAATGCAGAAACAACATGAATGCGTATGTGAGCAGCGGTACCGTGGAAACTGTAATCGCGAGAATACCGGCAGAAAGATGTGGTGCAGCATAATAATAAGCCAGGTTCGGTGCTGTTATGCCGATTACAGCAAGTACGGCATAGTGTCGAATGTTCTTAAAATGGAAAATAGGAACTTTTGATATGACGCAAAAACCGATAAAAAAAAGTCCGGTTACAACTACTTGCCAGGCTGAAATCGCCAGCGGATGAGCTCCTTCACTGGTCGCAATTAATGCCAGGGAAAAGGTCGCTCCCCAGATTAATCCAGCGACTGTAATCAATATATAGGGAAATAAGCGGTGATTTGACATGGTATCAATCAGACTCGCATTCACAGCAGACCGAGCCGATTATAGCCAGCTATTTAGTCAGGCGATACGCAAAGTGCCGATAATAATATTACCCGCATCATCGGCACTTTCACCAAAACTGATAACACCATCCTGATGACCGGACATCGCCAATATATTACCGTTTCTAAAATTGCCCCGCTTAAATAAACGGAGCATTTCTTCCGCCATCTGCGGCGTGCCATAGGCAATATCGCCTCTGGTCCGAGCGATCTCCAGATTCTCGCGTGCGCGCCATATTTCAGGACAATGGACATGGAAAACGAATTGAATGCGTTCATCGAACGAATAAACCGCAGCGTGTGTTAGAGATTCGGACGATGGCTTTACCGGACCTCGTGCTACGACACTATTGTTAGGCAAATTAACATCAGTGACCAACCCATAGTGTTCCGGATTAAGCTGGTCGAGCCCCCCGGTTTGGGTGCCCGAAATCAGAAATGACTTGTGGTCGATGCGTTGAGACAGATTGCCAAACCCATGCCCATCGTAACGCGTCGGATCCTGGCCGAGAATTTGTTTCGCTTTAAAACGTTGGCGCCATCGGTCAAGAGAACTGTAATCATGATTCAACAGAGGCGGGGCTGATTCAAATCGTAGTCGATATTTGATAACGCCCTCGTCAACCATTGCTAACCAACCTTTCAGGAAACAATGATAGCAAGCCATCTTGCGAAGCCGGACAGATCCCGCGCTCGGTGATTAATCCACTCACCAGCCGCGCCGGGGTAATATCGAATGCTGGATTGACAGCCGGACTACCGGAAGGGGTCAAGCGCACACTCACCCTTTCATTGTTTAAAAAACCACCGATAAAAGTCACCTCATCTGCCGCGCGCTGCTCAATCAAAATCTCCCGCCCATCATCTAATTCCCAGTCGATGGTCGGAGACGGAAGCGCGACATAAAATGGAATATTATTGTCAAATGCCGCTAATGCCTTCAAATAGGTCCCGATTTTATTGGCCACATCGCCATTGCTGGCAGTCCTGTCAGTTCCAACAATCACCAGATCAACCTCCCCGGTTTGCATTAAACCACCACCAGCATTGTCAACTATAACCGTGTGGTTAACCCCTTGCTGCCCGAGCTCCCAGGCTGTGAGATTGGAACCCTGATTTCGCGGACGTGTTTCATCTACCCAGACGTGAATTTTTATGCCTTTTTGTTGGGCTTGATAAATCGGCGAAGTCGCCGTACCCCAGTCCAGGGCTGCCAGCCAGCCAGCATTACAATGGGTCAGAATATTCACCACTTCGCCGTGTTTCCTTCGAGCTATATGCTCGATCAGGGCTAAACCATGCATGCCAATCAAACGGCATATTTCGACATCTTGCGCACAAATTATTTCGGCTTCCGATCGAATCATATCAACCAGGTTACCAGTGCCCAAAGACAATTTTAAAATAACACGATCTACTGCCCAGGCCAGATTCACCGCAGTCGGCCTGGCTTTTTTCAGCAACTCGCCCGCCTTAACCAAACTATCCAGATTTACTGATGAACCCTGCGTCATCGCCGCCAGATACATGCCCCAGGCTGCCGTCGCACCGATTAAAGGGGCACCACGCACATGCATGTCACGTATAGCCACTATGGCTTCATTGAGACTCCGAAGATCTTCGATAACAAATTCATGCGGTAGAACCCGCTGGTCAATGATTTGCACGCAGCCGGGATCCTTCTGATCGAGCCGGATTGTTCTATACGGTTTGCCATCAACCAGCATGACGGAGTCTCGAAAATAAAAGAAAGGTATCATAGCCAATTCGAAGAATTCGGACACCTGGTTGGTTAGTCTATAACCTTGAAACTTTCAGTTATGCTGATAAAAATGCTATAGTTTTCAGTAATTCTGAATTCTAGAGCGAGACATGATCAAACGTGCACACCTGCGCTGAAGCCCTGCAAGAGTCCCTGGAGGCTGAAGGAGTAAGCGTGCTGTGCGGTGTCGTTTACAAGTCGATCTCTAGGAATGGTGTCATATGCCTCGGCTACGAACGCGGCGGAATACACCACGATCTCACTGCCGAACAAGTGCTGGTGGCAACAGGGCATCGCCCCAACTCGGGCAATCTTGGCCTCGAAGAATTGGGCGTGGAATTGCTACCCAGCGCAGGTATCAGGATAGACAACCGAATGCGAACAACCCGAACCAGCGTCTATGCCACTGGTGATGTTACCAAGCGAGATTTTTATGTTTACATGGCCGCCAATGGCGCAAAGATCGCATCAGAAAACGCATTGAATGGCGATTGTCTAAGGTAAGATAATTCAACTATTCCTCACCACGGTCGAAGACTTGAAACTGGCAGTTCAAATGTTCAATAAGGATGTTTCAAAACTATCTTGCTGTGCAGGTTAGTTTTAAAACTCAGGAACCTGTTCTCGATAGAACTCCATCACCGACTCGACAACCCGGTTGATATCATCTTTATCCACATCCAGATGCGTCACCAGTCGCATACTCGGATAACCGGCGCTGACGAGAATACCTTGACCCGCGAGATGCGCCTGTAATTCAGTGGCGTTATCGCCAGGCAGTTCAACAAAAACCATGTTGGTCTGCTGCAGGACTTTGAGACCTTTTATGCCAGATAACCCCTCGGCGAGCAAAGCAGCATTGGCATGGTCTTGAACCAGTCGTTCAATATTGTTTTCCAGCGCAAACAAGCCGCAGGCTGCCAGAATCCCCGCCTGACGCATGCCACCACCCAGTAATTTACGATGTCGTCGAGCAAGCTGGATAAAATCGCTCGAGCCGCAGAGTACCGATCCAACTGGAGCGCCCAATCCTTTGGATAAACAAAGCGAAATGCTATCGAAAGGCCTTACCAGTTCAGCGGGAGGTAGCCCAAGCGCCACCGATGCATTCATTAAGCGCGCACCATCGAGATGCAAAGATAAACCGCCGGCACGTCCCGCTTCGCACAGTGACTTTATCCTGTCCAATGACTGCACATGACCGGAGACGGTATTTTCCAGACAAAGTAAACGCGATACCGGATAATGCGCGTCGTCGGGTTTGATCGCGGCGTTAACCTGGGCAGGCTGCAGGCCGCCATGTTCATCTGTCGGCAACGGACACAGCGCAATACCACCAAGTACCGAGGCGCCGCGGGCCTCAGCAACGCTAACATGGTATTCGTCACCGGTAATGACTTCCTCGCCACGATGACAATGCGACAGCATGGCAATCAGATTACTTTGAGTACCGCTGGAAACAAAAAGCGCCGCCTCCTTGCCCAACAGCTTCGCAGTCTTAACCTCTAGCGCATTAACCGTTTCATCGTCACCGTATACATCGTCGCCCACCGGTGCCGAGTTAATGGCCTCATACATGCCAGGACTGGGTCGAGTTACGGTATCGCTTCGTAAATCCACCCGTCCTTCATTTGTCATGGCGGGAGCTACTTTCATTGTTGAAAAGACTGTGGCCATTGAATCTCTCTATAGTCAGGCTCAAAGCATAATAGCCGCGCCAAAGTACAAAATAAACCATGATTATCCTAAAGTGATATTCATAACCGTAGCAAACTCGGCCAAAATATATCTATAAACCGAATCAAAACGACCGGGGCACAATCATGTACAGCTTTTCAACCGAACTCGACGGCAATATCGACGATCCTGCTGCGGTTCTAGCTCTGGTCAATCAGGAAGGCATTGAGGCACTGGCTGCCGATGTACGCGGTCGTCTTCTGCGGGTTCGCGAAGCTATCGGCGGTCGATTTATCGACTAAAGCCATATGTCCCCTGCCAGGATACCGATAAAATTATCTCTAACCATACAGTTGATTTTCTGCTAATCGGCATAAGATACAGGACAAATGAACAGTCAAATCAGATTATCTATTGCAGGCATGTCCTGCGCGGGTTGCGTTTCTTCGGTTGAGAAAAGCCTGCGGGCTGTTGACGGTGTCGACGAGGCAATCGTCAATCTCGGCGAGCGTACCGCGAGTGTCTCAGGTGAGGTCACGTCCGAAACGTTGATCGCGGCTGTCAAACAGGCCGGATACAATGCCGCAGAACTCAAGAGCCTGGCCGATGAATCCGATAAAGAAGCACTGGAACTATACGAATATCATCGACTCTGGAAACGGGCTATATCGGCCGGCACTGTCGGATTTCTGTTATTTATCACCGCTATGGGAGGCTTTTTACCCGGCATCGAACAAAGTCAGGTGACCTGGCTTGTAATCAGTTTAATCACCCTGCTGGTATTGATCCTGGTCGGTGGGCACTTCTTTCGCGGCGCATGGACGGCGTTAAAATCCGGGCGTGGCAATATGGATACGCTGGTAGCGTTGGGCACAGGAACCGCCTGGACTTATTCGAGCTATGTCGTGTTATTTCCCGAGAGCCTGCCCGAACTCGCTCGTCATGTATATTTTGAAGCTGCGGTAATTATCATCGCGCTGGTCTCGATCGGTTCGGCGTTGGAAAGTAAAGCTCGCGGTAGGACTTCGTCCGCGATAAAACACTTAATCGGCTTGCAGCCTTCGTCGGCGAAAGTAGTCCGAGATGGCAGGGAACAGCAGATCGATGTCGCCGATATTGGACTCGATGAAACCATCCGTATCCACCCCGGAGAGCGTATACCGGTCGACGGCGAGGTTCTTGAAGGTTCATCGCATATCGATGAATCAATGCTCACCGGTGAAGCCATGCCGGTAGCAAAATCTGCCGGTGATCGCGTGGTCGGCGGAAGCCTGAATACGCAGGGTAGCTTTTTAATGCGCGCCACCGGCATTGGTGAAGATACCGCTCTGGCGCGTATTATCGAACTGGTGCGCAAAGCGCAATCGAGCAAGCCGCAGATTGGCAGGCTGGTTGACCGGGTCGCAGCGGTTTTTGTACCGGTCGTCATTGTAATCGCGCTACTTAGCATGGTTGTCTGGTATTTTATCGGCCCCGAACCCAAATTCGCCTACGCGGTCGTCTCGGCCATGACCGTGCTGGTCATCGCCTGCCCCTGTGCACTCGGCCTGGCAACGCCGATTTCAATAATGGTTGGTGTGGGTCGAGCGGCGGAAACGGGTATACTGATCCGTAACGGTGAGGCATTACAAAGCGCCAGCCAGCTCACTACGATTGTGGTCGATAAAACCGGCACCATAACCGAAGGCAAACCACGCCTGACAGCCTGCATAACCACCCAGGACTTTGACGAAAAAACCGCGCTGGAACTGGCCGCCAGCCTGGAAAGTGGCTCGGAGCATCCCCTTGCAACCGCCATATTAACAGCGCATCAACAGCGACATCTGAAAACTAAAGCAGTTACTAATTTTCGGGCGCTTCCGGGTTATGGTGTTGAAGCGAATCTTGATCGGCAGATATTGCGCCTTGGCAACGAACGGTTGATGATGGCTAACAGGGTCGATATTTCCAGCCTGGATACACAGGCTGCCAGGTTAACCAATAACGGTTCGACCGCGGTTTATTTGTCTGTCGACCAGCAATTGGTGGCATTATTGGCAATCACCGACCCTGCGCGAAATGATTCACGCGAAGCCGTCGAACGACTGCATCATCTCGGTTTGAAAGTGATAATGCTGACCGGAGACAATGCCAACACGGCCAAGACCATCGCCGAATCGGTAGGTATTGATCAAGTCATAGCTGAAGTCTTACCCAAAGACAAAGCTAATAAAATCTTAGAATTGCAACAACTAAAGCAGAGCGTGGCCATGGTTGGCGACGGCATCAACGATGCCCCCGCACTGGCACAGGCCAATGTCGGTGTCGCCATAGGTAGCGGAGCCGACGTCGCAATTGAGTCAGCCGATATTGCACTAATGCACAACTCGATTCATGGTGTGGCCGATGCCATCGCGCTGTCGAAAGCCACAATCGGCAATATCAAGCAGAATTTATTCGGGGCATTTATTTATAATATTTTCGGTATACCAGTCGCCGCCGGCGTACTGTTTCCGTTTTTCGGTATTCTACTAAGTCCTATTATTGCGGCCACAGCCATGAGTCTAAGTTCGGTAACAGTCGTTTCAAATGCATTGCGCCTGCGCAAGATTAATCTTAATGAGGTTCATTAATCGCTTTTAGACCGATAATGCAGAAATAGGCCTGTTATGATGTGATCGACTTCTTTGGTAACGGGATTCATGCTATCCTGCACTGGCCTGATCCAGCAACGGATCGATAACCAGAGGTTATACCATGAACGAGGAAGCTCATCGCTTTCACGCGCAACCGCGTGCTCGACCCGAGGACCCACGATTTTCTTCAGGGCCCTGTAACAAGTATCCTGGCTGGGATATTTCTCATCTCAATACTGATTTTCTCGGGCGTAGCCACCGCGCAAAATTGCCGAAGCACCGGCTTGCTGACGCCATCGAAAAATCACATCGATTGTTACAATTACCGGATGACTGGAAACTGGGTATAGTACCCGGCTCGGATACCGGAGCGTTTGAAATGGCCATCTGGTCCCTGCTCGGATCGAGGCCGGTGGACGCGCTGGTCTGGGAAAGCTTTTCCAGCGACTGGGCCAAAGATTTACAGGCACTCGGTTTTGCAGGGCTGAACGTTATTGAGGCCGACTATGGCGAACTCCCCGACTTATCCCGGGTTTCACCCGAACACGATCTGGTAACGGTCTATAACGGCACCACCAGCGGTGTCTGCCTGCCTGATCTCGATTGGCTAGGGGCAGAACGCGAAGGTCTGGTGCTTTGCGATGCGACATCGGCAGCCTACGCGATGCCGATGGATTTTTCCAAACTCGATGTCGTCACCTGGTCGTGGCAAAAGGTACTCGGCAGTGAGGGTGCCCACGGCATGCTCGCGCTCGGCCCACGGGCTGTCGAACGTCTCGAATCGATACGACCGCTTTTTCCATTACCCAAAATTTTCCAACTCAGCAAGAACGGAAAACTGATCGAGGATATATTCGAGGGCGCCACTATCAATACACCCAGCATGCTCGCTCTCGAAGACCTGCACTGTGCGTTAAGCTGGGCCGAGAACCTGGGTGGCGTCGAAGCACTTTGGCAGCGCACCCAAAACAATTTTGACTGCATCAACCAATGGGTAGAACAGACTCCTTGGATCGAATGGCTGGCACGCGATCCGTCTACCCGATCACCTACCTCGATGTGCCTGCGCATCGCGGATGCCGATTTTAACCGGCAATCCATCGAAGGCCAGCAGCAGTCAATCAAGCACATGCTGGCTATTCTGGAACAGGAAAATGTCGCGCTGGATATCGGCAATTATCGCAGTGCTCCACCCGGATTCCGGATCTGGGGTGGCGCCACGGTAGAAACCAGTAATCTAGAGGCACTAACGCCCTGGCTTGACTGGGTATTTGCAACATTACAACGGGAGTCATGAGATGTCTAAACCCAAAGTGCTAATCGCCGATTCGATGTCCAGCCAGGCCTTCGCCATTTTTGAAGATCGTGGTATCGAAGTAGTTCAACCCGGGAAACTGAGCGAGGCCGAGTTATTCGATATGATAGGCGACTTCGATGGACTGGCGATTCGGTCTTCAACCCGGGTTACCCAGCAAATGCTCGAACATGCACCTGACTTGAAGATTGTCGGACGCGCCGGTATCGGTGTCGATAACGTCGATGTGCCAGCCTGCACTCGAGGCGGTGTCATCGTCATGAACACGCCACTCGGAAACGCGATTACGACCGCCGAACACGCCATGGCGATGATGCTATCGCTGGCACGTCATATCCCGCAGGCGAATAGCTCGACGCATGCCGGCAAATGGGAAAAGACACGTTTTATGGGCATGGAATTGACCAGTAAGTTACTCGGTCTTATCGGTGCCGGTAATATCGGCTCGATCGTCGCGCAAAAGGCGATCGGTTACGGTCTGCGCGTGCAGGCCTACGATCCATTTCTGACCGAGGAACGAGCCGATAAAATGGGTGTCGAGAAAGTTGAACTGGATACCCTGTTAAGCAGCTCCGACATTGTGTCGTTGCATGTACCCAAAACCCCCGAGACCAGTAATATTATCAGTGCCAGCGCTATCAATAAAATGAAATACGGTAGCCTGTTGATCAACTGCGCACGAGGTGGTCTGGTTGATGAGTTAGCGCTGCGCGCTGCGCTCGAAAGCGGACATTTGAAAGGTGCTGCTCTGGATGTTTTCGAAGTCGAGCCCGCAAAGGAGAATGTGCTTTTCGGTCTCGATAATGTGATCTGTACGCCGCACCTCGGCGCCTCCACGGTCGAAGCACAGGAAAAAGTTGCGATTCAGGTCGCCGAACAAATCAGTGATTTCCTGCTAACCGGGGCGGTCAATAATGCCATCAATGCACCCAGCATCAGCGCAGAGGAAGCCAAAATTCTCAAGCCCTATCTGCAACTGGCGCAATGCCTGGGATCCTTTGTCGGACAACTGACCCATGATCCGATTAAATCCCTGACTATCACTTATGGTGGAGAAACTAACGATTTAAACGTTTCGCCTTTAACCGTGCAGGTTGTGCAAGCGATACTCGAACATCATAGTAGTTTTGTTAACTCGGTTAACGCGCGCGAAGTAGCCAGGGACCGGAATATCGATGTCATCGAAGCACACAATGAAGGCAAAGACGAGTATCCCTGCAGGGTTACCGTCGGTGTTGAAACCGAGTCAAGGAAACGCAGTATTTGCGGAACATTGATTCAAAACAAACCACGTATAATTGATGTCAAAGGCATACCACTTGAATCAAAACTGGGCGAGCATATGCTCTATATCACCAACCGCGACACACCCGGCGTTATCGGTGATATCGGCACCACCACTGCGGCCAACGGCATCAATATCGCCAATATGCACCTGGGTCGGGATAGCGAGAAAGGCGATGCAATCGTATTAATCGAAATCGACGCGAAGCTGGAAACAGATGACCTGGCCCGGTTGAGGGCATTGCCGAATATTAATAATGTACGATACCTGAATTTCCCCGGCCTGCGATAATCGATAAGCAGACGAGGCTGGACTTACGAATTTACTCCTGTACTTTATACCTATCAAAGTTAAATCCGCTTAAGCTTGAACGACTATTTGACAACCAAAGAACTTGCCGAGCTGCTGCGTTTGAAAGAGCGCAAGGTTTATGACCTCGTTTCATCCGGTAAAATACCCTGTTCACGTGCGACTGGAAAACTGTTATTTCCGCGCCGGGAAATTGAAGCCTGGATCAAATATCATGCCTCAGGCAGTAAACGGCACGCCAGCATTGAGCGCGCCAATGTATTACTCGGCAGTCACGACCCGTTGCTCGAATGGGCCATCCGTGAGTCGCGATGCGGTCTGGCGAGTTATCTCGACAGCAGTCTGGACGGATTAAGGCGATTCACCAATGCGGAAGGTATCGCCTGTGGTATACATATCTATGATGCTGACTATAATCAATGGAATCGCCCGATTATCGAAGGGAAATACTCAGGACAACCGGTCGTTCTGATATCCTGGGCAAGGCGCCAACGCGGAATTATAGTCAATCAGAAATACAGCCCCCGGGTTACACAACTGAATGATCTAACCGGTCTGAAGGTTGTACCCAGACAAAAAGACGCCGGCAGCCAGGTACTACTCAATGCCCTGCTCGATCAACATGCAATCGATCACGATTCTATTAACTGGTTAAACCCGGCCCGTAGTGAAGTCGATGCAGTGCTTGCGGTTCAGGAAGGCAAGGCCGATGCCACCCTGGGGCTGGCCTCACTGGCGGCGCAGTATAGTCTTGGTTTTGTTCCGATTATTGAGGAATGTTTCGATTTACTGGTTGATCGACGCGCCTGGTTTGAATCGCCCTGGCAAACATTGCATGCCTTCTGTCAATCAGATGCCTTCGCACAAAGGGCCAATGAACTTGCCGGCTACAATATTGACCCGTTGTTTACCGTTCGGTTTAACGGTCAATAAGCCGGATCGGCTTTCACAGTATTTACCCACCAGGGTTTATTATGGCGTTTAAAAGTATCTCAGCTGAAACTCTGGTTTTCTTTCGCCCAACCCACCTGCGTGGTAACTTCGTTCGAAGCAGGAAAAATGTTAGCTATTTCCAGTAGATTCCTGACGATAAATTTGCGACCGCCAATCATAATGGGTTGTGGAGTTTTAAGTAGTAAACTATTTTACCAGCAACAGGCTTTTTCTAAAACGGCGATCCAATTGAAAAGCCGGGTGAGGCAATGCGAGCCAACTAACCTTGCCGAATACTACCTTATTCGCTTTAATATCTGCATGAATAAATCGCTGCTCGAATCACCCAGGT
This sequence comes from uncultured Gammaproteobacteria bacterium, assembly GCA_964651385.1. Taxonomy (GTDB): domain Bacteria; phylum Pseudomonadota; class Gammaproteobacteria. The sequence continues at coordinate 19,282 of CAZYYM010000061.1, forward strand.
GGTCAATGAGATCGAAGTGATCAGCATTCTCCTCGACATGTTGTTCAACGACAAAATCACCCGATTGCCAGCTTTGAACCAATGAATCCAATTGAGTGAAAAATACAGGTGTCTCTGTGCCACCGACCGCCGACAAAATTGACATATTGCTAACAGGACGTAAAAACTGCGGACTATTAACCCTGGCTTCTTCGGCATCCATTTTCACGGCATCGTTTAGTGAAGTACTCAGCAGTGGTTGGAGATCGTATAATCCGCTTAATGGAAAACCGGACATAATAAAATCATTCGGCATCCGGCTATCAATGTCCGACCATTGCGTTGCCATCATCATAGCGGCCAGATGGCCTCCGGCAGAGTTACCGCAGATACTGAAACGGTTGCGATTAATTTTTAAAGCAGCAGCATTATTAAACAAAAAAACAAGCGCCCTGCGAATTGATCCAACCAGTCCTGTCAAACTGACCTGCGGACACAGTGGATAACCGACTAAGGCAACATCAACGCCTCGTTCAACAAAGGGTTTAGCGATAAAACTGTAATTCGATTTGTCGCCGCGCTGCCAGTAACCCCCGTGTAAATAAATGAATAACGGCGCGTCAACTTTATGACTATAGAAAAGGTCAATTTTCTCGCGTGGATCAGCTCCGTAAGGCTGATCAAGAGAAGCATCGGCATCGATGCGATAACTGGCGCTACGTTTAGCCCAGCTTTCCATCAATACAGGCAAGTCCGGCCTCAGTTTGCTGACGACATAGTATTGCTCCAGATTCGAATCAATCATGTCTATTTCGCGTTCGGAAAAAACAATTGCTGCTCCTGTAACAGGTAGCCGGCGACTAGTTTCTGCCCTTTTGTCGACAATATCCAGTCAATAAATGCCTGCGCCGCCCCACGATTGACGGCCTCGCAACGCGTCGGATTCACCATCATAATACCGTACTGGTTAAACAGTTGCTTGTCCCCCTGATAGAGGATTTTAAAATCCTGGCGATTGCCGAAACTAATCCAGGTAGCGCGGTCGGTCATGACATAAGCGTTCATACCGACACCTATATTCAATGTTGCACCCATACCGGAACCTGTTTCCCGATACCATTGACCGCTGGCTTGATCCGGGTCAATATTGGTGCTTTTCCACAGAGCACGTTCCTTTTTATGCGTGCCTGAATTATCACCGCGTGAGAGGAATATCGATTTCGAATCGGCAATACGCGTCAGGCTTTCTTGAACATTTTTCGCCAATTTTATATTAGCCGGATCATTAGCCGGACCAACGATGATAAAATCGTTATACATGACATCAAAACGCTCAACACCAAAGCCTTCATCAATAAATTTTTGTTCTGAAGATTTGGCATGTACCAGTAACACATCGCCATCACAATTCTGGGCATTTTTAATTGCCTGCCCCGTGCCCACCGCAACGACATTAACGGTGATACCTGAATCATTTTTAAATTTCGGT
>CAZYYM010000062.1:0-15336 GCA_964651385.1 uncultured Gammaproteobacteria bacterium
CTTTTCCGACCACTGCATAATTTAACATAAATGACCCCAATTAGCTTTTATTTTAAAAAGAAACTGGGGGCGTCCAGGCCCATAATCTGGCATTTTAAATGCGTCATCATGCTATTTAGTTTTAACCAGTGTGATTAGACCCAGAAAAACCACCAATTTCCCACGGAATTGCCATGTTTCTGATATGATTTAATAAATTCTGGAGCTCGCGGACAAACCCATGGCGCTTGGCAACTTCTTCAAATTTATTCTTGGTGATAAAAAACCACCTGCTAGCGATCCTGTGATCTACAAAAACTTTACCATCGAAGCCGTACCACTAGACGAAAGCGGTAAGTATCGTACTGCCGGTTACATCAGTGGGGAACTCGAAGGCGAGGTCAAACGTATCCAGTTTATTCGCGCTGATCAGAATGCCGAATGGCAAATGGCTGTCGATCACTCAATTACAAAAGCCCGGCAAATTATCGATGAGCAAGGTACCGGATTATTAAAAAAGACTTTATTGTAATTCAATATCGTACTTTTTTTGCGGGCTAATCCACCACCAGTTCCTGATTAATTCATTGCCCTCAACCAGTAATATTTTACTGTATTTCAATTGCTCAATAGTCGGGGAAACAACCTTAACGGATTTCAGGGCAACTGTATCCGCCCCTGAAAAAATCGCTTTATCCCACCAGGAAAAATGCTTAAAAATGATTGCAATGACTGCTCATTAAAAGATCTTGCGCGCAATTTTGGCCGGTTGTTACACTTCTTATAACTCCCGGTGCGATTATTTCAATCAAATTGCCTTTAATCGCCTTAAAGTCGCTAACGCCGCCTGACTCTTAACCGCGACTGCTATTAAACAGCACTTTTCGCCAATTCCTGCTTCAACAACTCGATACGTGGCCCGGCATCGCGGGCATTGGGTTTTATCTGGAGTAAACGTTCAAAAGCAGCAATCGCACCGCTAAAGTCTCGCCGTGAACCCAGAATCATACCCAGTCCCCAGGTTGCGCCGAAATGCCTCGGCTCGAGTATCAGCGTTCTTTTGATATCTTCGAGCGAACCTTCATAGTCTTTTCGATAGTAGCGTACTGTCGCTCTGCGATTCCAGCCTTCCGAAAAATCGGGAGCCTTCTCGATTACCCGGCTATAAAGCCCTTCGGCATACTCCAGTTTTCCTGCCTGCATTGCATTCCCAGCTTCATCCATCAATTCATCTATTTCCTGTTCGCCGCTTTCAAACCAAATTTCCCAGATACTGGTTTCGGCGGATTGAAGTTCCTCGGGATTCTGGCTATTTTGCAATGTCGAAAACAGTTCGCCAAGCCGGCCATCTGTCTGATCTGCATAGGTAATCACAGGGAATACCAACATAACCACGAATGCGAATTGTAATACCAACTTTAGCGGTATCATGACTGTATACCTCCTTTGACTGGAATGTCGCTTAATCATACCAGTGTTTTTTCGCTCATGGGCAGCAGATCATCGATGAACAGGGTGCAAAACCGGCTAATCGACAATTACCTCGCTCAATAGGTTTTAGAAAAAATTAATTTTAATAATCTATACTAAGTTTACTTGATCTTAATAATCGACTTTTTTACCTGTTTAAATAGGAAGTTAGCCCTATTGTAAAGCGACCTACCAGATTCCAACAGCCCTGTTTGTTTGCCCCCTTTTCTGTTCAAGTGGATCCAAAAAATGTATAAATTAATAATAGAAAAATATGCATCCGAATTAGTTCATTTCAGCTTGTATAAAGCCTATTGCGTCAAACACTTTATTCGTTGCTTATTGCCAATAGTTATCTCGATATGCTTTGTCATAAGCCCTGTTTCCCGGGCGGAGCAGGGTTATAAAATCGGATTATCGGTATGGTCCGATTATCCTGAAAGTATACGAGGGTTCAAACAAGGACTTGCCGCCAATGGTCTGGTTGAGGGAGAAAATCTGACCTTCATAAAGGGTGAGGTAGGTGCAGACAAGGCACTGCAGAAACGTGTTGCCGAAGGATTCAAAGAAGCACAGGTTGACCTCGTATACTCACTGACAACACCGGGTACGACTATTGTCAGCAATACGATGCCAGTCGAAACCCCGATAGTTTTCTCTATTGTGACTTATCCTGCCGACTCGGGCCTGATCGAATCCTTTGATTATTCCGGAAATAATCTGGTGGGTACCAGTAATTATGTGCCCTTACGGCACTATGTAGACCTACTTAAGCTGATACTGCCGACTGCCCGTAGTGCAGCGATATTTCATCGTAAAGGTGAACCTAATTCGAAAATTCAATCCGCTAATTTAATCAGGCTGCTAAAACGTGCTGGTATCAAGGTTCGGGACCGTGAACCGTCAAACGTTGAACAGGTTCGGGAGATGGCGCATGCTCTGGTGGGTACAACGGATGTCTTTATATCGACCACTGATACCCTGATGCAATCGGGTGGCGAGCAGGCATTGATCGACATTTCGCTTGAAAACAGCATTCCGATACTGAGCTCTAACAAGGCAGGTATTGAGAAGGGTTCGAGTTTTGGGCCAGTGGCTGATTTTTATACGCTGGGACATATCTCCGGTGCCATGGCGGCACAGATTTTGAAGAAAAAAATCAAGCCCGCACTGCTTCAATCAAAATTGCAGGATCCTCCATTGATGCTGGCAAACAGAAAAAGTATTCAGCAGCTGGGTATAGAGCCGAGCCAGGATGCGATGAAGGTTTTACGCTGGATTGACTAAATGCTGATATCCAAACTTATTCTGAGGACAGCCCCGTTAAGCTAGTACCAAAAATTGTTCTGGTAGGATTTATTACTGTGGCGCTAACCATGCTTGTCACCAGTTACCTGACGCTTAATCGTATCAGATCGGCCATGCTAAATACGGTTGAGCAGAGTCTGGAGGCGAATGCCGAATCCGCCATTAACAACGTCAATTTGTCAAAACAGAAAATTTCTGAAATCGCCAGAGCCTTGTCCCGAAATCGTCTGATTATTAAAGCACTTGATCTTTTTGATAGTCGTGGTGTTAATCAAATTCTCAACAATCTGATCGAAATATATCCATTTATCAATTATATCGCAGTTTCGGATTCCGACGGCGGCGTCTTTGCGGTCAGCACTCGTGATTCGACCGGGCGTAAACTTGCCGGTGAACAGTTGCTACTCAAGCAGATAAAAGACAACCCGTTGTTTGCAAACACCGTGAGTCAACAGGTAAATATAGGCTCGTATGGTCAGGACGACTGGTCAAAACTGCTGGGTCTGGATTTAGGATTGTCGCAATGGTTTTCTGCATCTATTTCTAAAAGAGGCCTGGTCATTGGCTGGATTATCATTGCAATAGACTGGGAATCCGTGCACAGGACTATACTTCAATCCGTGGTGAGCCGATTAGTAGCGACCAATAATCCGGTGATTGATGCCTATTTCAGCAATCAGGATGGCAATGTTCTGGTGAGTACTGTCAATGATCCAACCTTTGACCAGAATATCGAACTGAATAATCAGACGATCAGGACAAGCAGGTCGATCGATTACGGCAATGCCAGTACGCAATTTATTATTCGCTATGATCGTTCAAAGGTATGGTCGCCGATTTCAGAGATTACCCAATATAGTCTGCTGGCGACTCTGGTTGGTGGTATTGTGCTGGCAGTTCTGCTTTACCTGTTTCTCCAGCGGGGCTTGATATCGCGCCTTGCTGAGGTACATCGGCATGCTGTGTTGATCGGTGATGGACAACTCGATTATCAGCTTCCTGATCTGGGCGATGATGAAATCGGGGATCTCGCTCGTGGCCTCAATTCAATGGTTTTAAAACAGGCGAAAACTCTAACCTCGGTGGATCTTCTGAACGAGGAAGTTAAACAACGACAGCTAGCCCTGTCTGAACTCGCCGAGCAGAAGCATGCGCTGGATCAACATGCCATCGTCGCAATCACCGATGTGAAGGGCAATATTACCTATGCCAATGAACTATTCTCCAAAATCAGTGGTTACAGTCGCGAAGAATTACTCGGACAGAATCAGCGAATCGTTAATTCAGGGACACACAACAAAGACTTTTGGCGTAATATGTACCGCACCATTGCTGGTGGAGGAGTATGGAAAAGTGAGATCTGCAATCGCAACAAGGGCGGTCATCTATACTGGGTGGATACCACCATCGTACCGTTCATGGATGCTGAAGGGAAACCGCAGAGTTACATTTCGATTCGAACTGACATCACCCGGGATAAATTGAATCTACTGGCCTTGAAGCAAGCCAGGGAAAATGCCGAGGCGGCCACTCTTGCCAAGAGCGAATTCCTGGCGAACATGAGCCATGAAATTCGCACTCCTATGAACGGTGTGATTGGAATGACCAACCTGTTGCTGGATTCCGGGCTGAATCAACAACAACACGATTTCGCCAGATCTGTCAAAAATAGTGCCGATTCGTTATTGAGCCTGATCAATGACATTCTTGATTTTTCCAAAGTTGAAGCGGGTAAACTGATGCTCGAACCACTCGATTTCGATATCGGTTCACTGATGGATGAGTTTGGAACCGTCATTGCCTTTCGTGCTCATGAAAAGAATCTGGAGTTAATCTGTCCTGCTAATCCAGTTCAGCACCAGTGGTTCAACGCCGATCCAGGGCGCATTCGACAGGTTCTCACCAACCTGGTTAGCAATGCCATAAAGTTCACTGAAAAAGGTGAGATCGCGGTATATATCGACATTCAACAGCAGACAGAAAAGCATAGCCTGTTACATATCAAGGTTACCGATACAGGTATCGGCCTCAATGCCGATCAAAAGGATCGACTATTCGACCGTTTCAGCCAGGCAGATGGCTCAACGACCCGCCAGTACGGTGGAACCGGACTGGGCCTTGCGATCTGTAAACAACTGGTGGAAATGATGGGTGGAGAAATCGGAGTTAACAGTGCTCCAGGCAAGGGTTCGACATTCTGGTTTACTTTAAACTTGCAGAATTCCAGGGAGCGCCCTGCGATGCCAGCCATGATTAATTTGAAGGGACAGAGAATCCTTATAGTGGATGATAATGAAACCAATCGAAATTTGCTGAGCGAATTAATGAAAATCTGGCAGGTGGAACATGCACTGGCCGAAGATGGTAAATCTGCATTAGCAATAATGCGTGCTGCTGTTGCCAAAGGTCATGGCTTCAGCATTGCGATACTCGATATGCAGATGCCGGATATGAATGGCATGCAATTGGGTAGCGCGATTAAAAATGATAACAGGCTAGCCGATACCCGCTTGGTGATGCTCAATTCGCAGGGACAATGCGGGGATGCCGCAAAATTCAAACAGGCGGGCTTCGCCGCTTATCTTGGCAAACCCATAGAACAGAAAGTACTTTACAGTCAATTACTCGTGGTAGCCGGCATCGAGCAGGATGATTCCCATCCGGTCACTCGATATGCCCTCCGTGAATCGCCTCAGTTTGACGCCCGCGTGCTGGTGGTCGAGGACAATGCTACGAATCAAGCTGTCGCCAGAGGCATGCTAAAGAAATTCAAGCTAAAAATCGACATAGTTAGCAATGGCAGGGAAGCCCTCGCCGCACTTGAACAGTATTCTTATGATCTTGTTTTCATGGATTGTCAAATGCCTGTAATGGATGGTTTTGAGGCCAGCCGAAATATCCGCAGCATACAATCATCAGTATCTGACCATGATGTACCTATTGTCGCCATGACTGCTAATGCTATGCAGGGCGATAAAGAAAAGTGCCTGGATGCAGGTATGGATGACTATATCGCCAAACCCGTCAATCCAGATAAATTACAACAGGCTTTAAGTCGATGGCTACCGGAACGATGCAAGCAAATCAGAAACAGTGTGACCACTTAGTAAAATTTTGACAAAAAAAGCCAGGCAATTTACCAGTGGATTTTTTGATAATTTCATAGAAATAATCAATTGATCTCTAAGGAATGTCTTCTTCATCAGCATCAAGCCTGCGGCTCGATGGAATGTCCCAAAACACGTTACCTGACTTTACATGCCCGTGGAAATACACTAGGTAGTTACAAATTATCTTACTATTAAAAGTGTGTGAAATTATACCTCGCGTCGAATTATGATATTCTTTAATTGGATTTAAAAACGTACTAACTTAAATATGAAAAATGCAACTGCCATTGTTATGTGTATATTTTGTGTTTCTGTTGGCGACCCTGTCGCTGCACAACGCATTGGCTTTGAAGCAGAGCACATGATCGAGTCACAGATGAATGCGCGTTACCTTGCGTTTCCATTTGTTCGCTCAAATAGAGAAACCCCGCAGACGAGATTACAGACGGGGTTGAGTAATATAAGTAGCTCTGTGTTCGGCACCGGAAAAATTATGTTAGGTGTTGAATATTATCTACCAAAAAACAGGCATGACGGTTTTCTGTTTTCGTTTTTTTCTGATTTTATGAAATTTGATAACACTTCGGGCAATACAACACTGTCCCCTAAATTTATTGAAACTGTTCCCTTTGCTACGCCTTTGAATGTAAAAGTGACATCAACAAAAGGTCACGCCGAGCACTATGGTGTTACAGCATCTGTAGTTGAAACACTGTCTTCAAGTAGAGTATGGCAGTATGGCTTAGCATTGGAATACTTTGACGTTGGCGAATTTGCCGTAGCCTTTGAATCAACTGATCCGGGTGTAAATATTTCCGGCATTGTCAATTATGCTGAAATTTATACCATGCTGACACCTTTTGTTTCGTTACGTCAGTTTTTTCCGGCAGCTGATAGTCAATTTAATTACGCTGCATATGTGATCGGTACCTTGCCAATGCCCCGAAAGGGTTTTTCAGGTCGATTGCAATTACCTGGATTTGATCAGTCCGGTGACACGGATAGTGTGGGTAATGGTACACATATTCCAGATCCATTTATTGGTGTTGGTTTTTCCATTGCCGATGCAAAAAACAACTGGCAGATTGACATTGGAGCCAGTGCTTATTATTTTTTGACAGAAGGTTTAATCCACAGGGGTATAGAGAAGCCCCTGTTTATCAATATGACATGGGCATTGTGAATAAAAATATTAGTGGCATTGAAATCGTCTTGAAATACACATTGCACACTAACGACAAAATTGGCCGAATTAAATGGTGGTTTTCGATTCCGGGTGATCAACCACGGTAGTATCGCTGCGGCACAAAGGGCATCTTCGTTACCGTCATCGCTAAAGCCTTGCCGCGCACCATCGCAAAAACTTCGGCGCCTATTGCTGCAAAAGCAGTTTCCACATAACCCATTGCTACCGGCGCACCCAGAGTGGGTCCGAAGCTGCCGCTGGTCACTGAACCGATTGCACGACCCTCGCCATCGACCAATTCGGCACCTTCGCGAACCGGCATACGACCTTGAGCCTTTAAGCCGATGCGTTTACGACTGACCCCCTCGACCTGCTGACGATGGATAATCTCGGCGCCGGGGTAACCCCCCGCGCGCTCACCGTCGGCGCGACGCACTTTAGACAGCGCCCATAACAGACTCGATTCGATTGGTGTTGTATTGTTATCGAGATCATGACCGTAAAGGCACAGCCCGACTTCAAGTCGCAGCGAATCTCGTGCGCCAAGGCCGATGGCTTCGACTTCGGGTTCTGCCAGCAGCAAACGGGCGATACGCTCGGCATCATCGTTGGCAATGGAAATTTCATAGCCATCTTCACCTGAGTATCCGGAACGGCTGACGAAGCACTCGGCGCCATCGATACTGAGGCTGGTGGCGTCCATGAATACCATGTTCAAACAATCAGGGGCAAAACGCGCCAGCACACCGGCAGCAGCCGGTCCCTGTAGAGCCAACAGTGCGCGATCGAGGACTTCGAGTTCGACGCCGTCACCCAGGCCATTGCGCATATGTGCAATATCCTGATCCTTGCAGGCGGCATTAACCACCACAAACAGATGATCGCCTGCGTTAGTAATCATCAGGTCGTCGAGGATGCCACCCTGCTCATTGGTGAACACAGCATAACGCTGTTTACCCCTGCCGAGTTCGATCACTTCCACCGGCACCAGCTTTTCCATCGCCGCAGCGGCATTGGCGCCGGTGAGGCGAACCTGACCCATATGCGAAACATCGAACAGACCGGCCTGTTCGCGCGTATGCTGATGCTCCTTCATCAGACCAAGCTTGTATTGCACCGGCATATCGTAGCCGGCGAAAGCTACCATACGCGCGCCCAGTTCCAGGTGCAGCGCATGCAGCGGGGTTTGTTGCAATTCAGACATGCCCATCTCCTTTACGAATTATTTGGACTTTCAGTTGATGGTCGGGGCGCGAAAAATATCCAATACCCCGATCCGCGACGGAATTTTACGTAGAGTTAATTCATTAATCTAATTAATAGTTATAATTCCATGATTTAGAATACAAATAATACTGGCGATTTAGATTTTGTCCAGCGATCACATCATTCTAACGTCACTCCTGGTGAAACAGGCACTATTAATTACTTTTTAAGCCGTTACCATACAATCCCTGAATCGAACCCGCGATTATCAGCATGAAAGCCTCAAAGACCAAAGATCGTATACTCGCGCCTGCCCTCGAAACTCGTTTCGATTGCGGTTGCCACTACCGCGCCAAGATCGGATACGTATTACTCGCCACCGAACAAACCATTCAGGACGATGTGATGCGCCTCCGACCCGAGGGCGTTGGCATCCACTTCACCCGTGCGGCAATTCCCGATTCGATTACCTCCGAAAGCCTCGCGGCACAAATCGACCTGCTGGCGGACTGCGCATCGACATTGCTACCTGATGGCAGCCTGAATGTGATTTGCTATGCCTGCACATCTGGCAGTCTGGTGATGGGAGAGGACCGCGTCCACGAAGAACTCAACAAAGGCGCGCCCAACGCCAAAGCAACCTCCCTCATTCGTGGCGTTATCCGCGCGCTGAAGCAAATAGCTGCGACAAAAATTGTCGTCGCAACACCCTATCTCGATGAAATAAACGCTAAAGAAGTCATATATCTTGAAAATTCGGGATTTGAAGTCTTATCTATCTCTGGCCTTAACCTCGAAAAAGACAGCGATATGGTTCGCGTAACACCGGAGTTTATCGCCGAATTCGCCCAATCAATCGATCGTCCGGATGCCGATGCGGTATTCATTTCCTGCGGTGCTTTACGCAGTCTTGAAGTCATCGAAAAAATCGAACAGACACTGGGAAAGCCAGTCATCTGCAGCAACCAGGCAATGATCTGGGACACGCTGCGACTAGCAGGCATCGACGATAAGATCCCCGGATACGGACAATTATTGTTACGACATTGAGTTAATGAAGTTTTCCGTTTTCCACCACACCAGCGGTGACCGGCCGTTGATGGCCATCGGCCTGCTCATGATCGGCGTATTTGCGCTGGCATTTCAGGATTCCCTGGTCAAACTGATGTCGCCAGAGACATCGTTCTGGCAATTCCAGACTCTACGTTCAATCGGCAATGTCGGTTTCGCAGTGATGCTCGCCGGGCTGAGTGGTAGTTATGCCCTGCTACATCCCGTGAAATGGCGTGCGGTACTGCTTCGTTCAAGCTTTTTATTGATCACGATGTTTTTCTTTTTTTCCGGCGCGCCTTTTCTTTCCGTCGCGCAGATGGCGGCCGGGCTTTATACCTACCCGATATTTATTTCGTTACTCGCAATTCCCGTGTTGGGCGAAAAAGTGGGGCCCTGGCGTATTGGCGCTATCTTGCTCGGTAGTTTAGGCGCAGCAATCGTATTCAGCCCCTGGCAGGAAAGCTTTACCAAAGTACAGATTCTGCCCATCATCGCCGGGTTCTTTTTTGCCTGTAATGTCCTGACCCTGCGACGTGCCTGCCGCGGTGAGAGTCCATTGGCACTCGCTTTTATTGTCGGCCTGATGTTCCTGGTCTTCGGTGTACTGGGTATCGTTTTTTTATCGATATTTCCACTCTCACCAGGCCTGCAACTGAGCATGCCTTTCATCGCCATTGGGTGGCCCGAACTCACCACGTTTGTACTCGGTTTCGCTGCGCTTTCGTCGGTACTCAATCTGACGGGAAATATCTGCCTGACCCGTGCCTATATGACCGCAGACGCCAGCCTGCTCGCGCCCTTGGATTTTATTTATCTGTTGTTTGCGGCATTCTGGAGCAAGATTCTGTTCGATCAATGGCCCAGCAACCAGGCTTTAATTGGCATGTGTTTCATTGCCACGGCCGGCATTATCACCGCGTGGCGGGAACAGAAAAATGCAAAGTTAAAGTTTAAGGAAGGTCTAAATAATTCGTAGGTTAGCGTCATTGCGTAGCGCGGCAATCTATTCATCAGGTAGATGCCGATAGGGAGAGCCATTATAACTCCATATCATTCGCCGAGGGATTGGTCCTTTGTTTCGCCCCCTTGCTACTTCTGTTCCCAGGTATGAGCCATGATTCCCACCGATCGCGATAGGCAGAATATTTCGCGTGCGAGTGGAGCGGCAAATTCCAATAAGTTAAAGCGCTATGTCTTGTGGCCCGTCGGCCATTTGCAGCCGCTGAACTCGCCAACGGAAGATTGATCCAGCCCTTTGACCCGTCAGTCAACGAACCCGCCAGCTGGATCCAGGTGACGAAACACAAACCGGAACCTGGTTCGGCAGTTTATTTATTTACAGAATGGCTTCGGCGGGAAATAGATTCCGATTCAAGTTTTAATGCGGCTGGATGAACTCGAGGCTCCATTAGGCACCATCATTTAACTAATTGTACAATTTGATGTCTAATTTAAATGTCTATTAAAATAGACAATTATTGCGAATCGCACGACGAATAATCATGCAAAACCTACTCACCAACAAAACAGCCTCACTCACTGAGCTTCGGAATCCCAAAAAAGTCATCAAACAAGCAGGAGGTAAACCAGTTGCCATTCTGAATAGAGATCATTTGGAAGGTTATTTTGTACCTGCCTCTGCGGTAGAAATCTTGAGCTTTGAATCCACCGAACCTGGCGAAGCAGCCGCGAAATTTAATAGCCGTAAACAACAGTTGGCTTCAACCCTTGATTATTTGAAAGACAAATAGCATTGAAAATTCTTATCCAGGCGGACGTGATCCAAATTCATGATCTTGTCATAGGCGAAAACGAACTCCAGGGAATGGCTGGCGACAAATCACTGGATGCCCTACTGGCACGAATCGAGAACAGAATGTCGTTCGGAATGATCAATGATGAGTTCGATTTGGCAGCTTGCTATGCCTGCTTTCTTGCTGTGGGAAGTGTTTTAAATGACGCAAATAAAGGTACTGCATTCGCCTGCATGAATGTTTGTCTGTCTTTAAACGATATCGAACTCAATTACGATTACAGAGAAGTGGGCGATTTAATAATCGGTGCGTTTCGTGGAATAGTCGATGAAATCGAACTGGGCACCTGGTTACGCGCAAAGGCGCTAAAGTAGCCCTTGAGGAGAGCTAAGAGGTAACCCAGCATCCGGTGTGAAACCATACAATTCAACATCCGGTAGCGCTGTAGCAACGACATTTCAGGCGGCTATGAGCCTATCAAAATCAATACCGGTTTTTAGCCCCATCGCCCCAAGCAGGAAAATTAGTGTAGTGTCCTATACTAGATCCTCAGTCACAATAACCAACTGGCGAGAGCAGGTTTCGACCCGCTATAAAAACAGATATCAAGAATGGCATATGGGCAGTTTACTATTTTAATACTTGTCGCGACCCTGCATAAAGTTCAAACTCAGTGTCGAATACGCATCTTTATCCGATCATACTCAAAACAGGTATAGCAGTGACCGCCAATTTGATCAATTCTGCATGGTTTCAAGACTCGCTGTCCAATTGTCGACTGTCAACCGCCGAGGCCAATTCCTTACCGGCGGCCTGTTACTATTCAACCGAAGTACTTGAGCACGAAGTAGAGACAGTTTTTCACCGCAACTGGTTAGGCCTGGGCAGAGCAGACCGCTTTAAGTCAGGCCACTACGAAACAATGGAAATCGCTGGTGTTCCGGTACTTTTGATTAGCGATCGCGACAATAAATTACACGCATTTAACAACGCTTGTCGACATCGTGGCGCACGCCTCCTCGATGGCGAGGGTAAGTGTCGCACAATACGCTGCCCTTTCCACGGCTGGACCTACAATACCAACGGCGAATGTGCTGCCGCGCCGCAAATGGAAGAATCTCAAATTTTTGATAAATCGAACCACGGATTAGTCGAGTTCGCCCTGCATACTCATGAGGGATTTATTTTTGTCTGTTTTAATCCTGAGCCACCTGACTTCGAAATGCATATAGGAAATTTCGGCCTGTTTCATAACTCTTGGCCGCTAACCGAGCTGGTATCGACACGCCGGCAAAGCTTCAAAGTTGACTGCAACTGGAAATTATTTCTAGACGTGTTTAATGAGTATTACCATTTGCAATATGTGCACCCGAATTCCATTAACAGCATTTACAACAAACCCGATCCAGCAGATCTAGCCACTGGCAACTTTGCGACACAGTTTGGCGAAACTGAAGGAACCGGAGGTTTACTCGAAAACCAACAGCAACATGCTTTACCGGGAATACCCGGTCTTACCGGTAATGCTACCCGTGGCACACGGTATAGCTGGATTTTTCCAAACATGACATTTGCCGCCAGCACCGAAGCCATGTGGATATATGAAGCCTACCCACTCGGGCCACAACGCTGTATAGCCTATCAAACGCTATGCTTTCCCCGACAAGCGGTTGAGCTCGACGATTTCGAAAGCAGGGTGAAATACTATTACGAGCGCTTTGATGCCGCAGTAGCGGAGGATGGTGTTGCACTCGAAAATCAGCAAAAAGGGCTCGCTTCGCCTTATTCGAAACCTGGGCCGTTTTCTCCGAGTATGGAACCGAGCGTGGCAGCTTTTGCTAAGTGGTATGCTGGGCAAATATCGGGGCGATAAGCCGCCTAACAATACTAATGTTACTGAACGGCAACTGGCGGTGCCATATATGACTCCATATTTTGCCTACTAAGGTGCTATAAAATTTGCATTACTCACCGAATCTAATGTGACATCAACGTTTAATGGATCGGAGAACAGAATTGCATCGTCCGCCATCATGTCGGGGTCATTGGCATCATCGGCGGCAAAATCCTGATCGGCCTGGCAGGTAAAAGCCAGGGTGTATTCACCGGCATGCATGAAACCCAGCACATAGATATAATCGCCAGTCTCGGCATCCAGTTCTACCATCGCTGAAGCCACGGGCTCATTATCGCTACCGACATCATCGACTATGGCATCTGCCCCTTCGAAAGCATAAACGGCATTGCCATCGCTACAGTCGGTTGCCGGCGGCGTGGTCAATAAATTCGTATCGACAGTTCCGGCAATACTCCTGACATCCAGGTTTTGCACCAGACGTAGCACAGGTTTGAGAAAATAGCCTGGCTGGTCATTGGGTTTGATAACCGATTTTCGCAGGTCAAAATCAATCGTATAGACCGCATCGGCAGTATCCGCATTGACGCTAAAAGGCGTATTCAATTTCAGGCCGCTCTGGCTGCCACTCGGAACCCTGAGCTCTTCTCGACCACCGCCGCTCAGTTCGATATAGGAATCTTCTATGCTGTCAAACTCGGCATTCACCTGCAGACGAATCTGGCTATAGTCGCCTTCGGGTATTTCTACCGATTCTAGTAGTGGCTGACTAAGCGTGCCCTGTAATTCGAGCAGGTCGATGCTTTTCGGGGGATCAAATTCGAAGACCATGTCTTTGCCGCCTGATGGTTTAAGTGTGACACCACTAAACTCAACGACAACCGCGGTAGCGCCATCGACAGGGGCATCGGTAATATTAAGCGAAAACGAAGCGTTCCCATCGTTATTCGAATTACCACCACAGGCGCCTAAAGCCAGAAGCGTAGCGCTTAGTAGAAATCTGCTTACTTTCATTAAGTACATCGGCACTGCTCACTAATGATAAAAGAAGCCAGTATATCCCTATCAATGCTCAATGTTAGTGACCCCTTTGATTCTGGTGTTGGGGGTAATGGTTTAATTCTGCAATGTTGTTCTGTTATAGGTATAGATGGATATAATGGACGCTTCCTTTTTTGGAACTTTAAATTGCCAAATAAAAGGAAATGTCCTGAATCGCATTCCGGTGAATTATTGATTGAATTAATGCTTATTGCTAGATTTTGAACCCAGCCACTTCTTAGGCTAGTTTTTAATCATTTCCCAGGTGCCTGCGCAGCCGGTCCGATCATTCCATGTACCACCGGGAGTGCCAGATACTACGCCCATGAAATTAGTAAACAAAACAGAATTAACGGCAAGGGCTCCTGATATACTGCCATCAGATTGAACAATGCCGCTAACACTTAGAGTGGGGCCAATCGTATCAGCTGATATGCTGCCCGTTACGATTGATTTAACTATATTCACAACTCCTGAACCATTTCCACATTGGAAATTAGCATTATTTAAAGGAGTAGTAGATATAAAGCTTACATTGTACGAACCATCAAATGCTGTCCCGCGTACTAATTCAATCGTCCCCGTACTATGCGATATGCCAGTTGGATCGTTAAAAACAATATATAATGCCCCCGACGTTTGATTGCCTGAAGTTATAGTGAAGGTATCGGAAATTGGACCGGAAAATTGTAATTGCCCGTCAGCGTTAACTGTCCAGGAAGCCTGCAAAGTATTTCCAACATCCAAAACTCCGTCAGGAAAAACAATAGCGACCGAGCCATTAGCATTAAATGTATAACGGGTAGTGCCTTCACCAGGGGCAACGACAACATAGGTTTCGGGCAAGGTGTTGGGGTTAAATTTTAAACCTTCCAAAATATCCAGTTGCGTCTGGAAATGACTTTGAGCCGCAGCCGCAGTGACAAGGTTGGAAACAGGCGTAAGCTGACCGGCGTTGGTAATGAGTGTCGTAACTGCGGCAGAGTTTTCAAAGGCCGTTACAGGAAGACTAAAATCCACTGGTGTTGCTGCTGCCTTGGCTGCATCCGTTATTGCGAGGCCATTAACAGGATTTTGGTCCTGGTCTAATGTTTGTAACAAGCGAATCATGTTAACTACTTTCGGGTTATTGATATCGGTTGTTCCGGCTAAATCCAGAGGTGTCACTGTGCCACTGGCTGCTACGGTCGGAAACACAAGATCACCGATGAAAAATGTGACTGTCTCCCCAGGCAAAAAATCGTATTCGCCCAGAGGGTTGGTAACCCCTTGCAAAGTTTCTGTTCGATAACCGATGTTTATAATCGGGCTATCGAGGAAAACTCCTGAATTTCTGGTACGGAATGTCCAATAGAGTGCAAAATTATCATCGGG
>CAZYYM010000062.1:15436-20695 GCA_964651385.1 uncultured Gammaproteobacteria bacterium
GAATCTGTAGGTACTATTTCTTCTGAATCTCCATTATCAGATCCACCCCCACATCCAGTTAATTGAGTGAGTGAAAGTAATAATAAACTGATCAAGCTGATATTTTTCAACATTATTTTCCCGTTTTAAATGCATATTCAAAGCGCGTTAAGGTCACTGCTCAGCGGCGCAAAACGCGAAGTAGAAAAACTAAAATCACTACAACGTTGAACTACGTCGGAATTTAACCTTGGCTTGCTTCTTAACGCAAAGCAACACTACTTCTCTTCTATATTACGCTATCAAATCTGTCAGGGAATGGGTATGGGCCAAAGTCAAATTTCCAGGTAGAATTTTAAGCATTGGGGCGGAGTAAAAGTCTACTCTTAGTAGTTGTCCTATCGGGGTTTCCTCGTCAATTTTTATGGCCCGGGATAATCGGTCGATTTGATCGCCCAGAACAACCGGTTTGCGTCTACCATTATTTATTAGCATCGACATATCCAGGGTATTCTGGGGTATTCTGGGGACATAATACTCAATCACCTTCAACCACTGTTAGCCCCGGCCTTTTTTCCACACGTCTCGACTAAATCCTTTCTCCACTCCCCTGATAAACGCATCACAACCCCACCAGTGCAATCACCACCTAGCAGCTTACCTAACCAAATCAAAATATTGTCATACAATTAAAAATTCTAATTCCTATAATTATCTCATATATTAACAAATAGTCATAAGTATTGACCTATTTTGTATACAATCTTAATATCCCTGCTTGATTCTTCATTCAACTATTACTACACATGCCGCTAAGCATTGTCCCCAACCCAGATAATAAAGACTCCACATTACGGCTGCGCACGCAGGATATTCTGCGCAATGCGATTCTCGACGGTGACCTGATTGCCGGACAGAAGCTGGTGGAGCGTGAACTTTGCGAACTGACCGGGGCCAGTCGCTCTATTTTGCGCGAGGCATTAATCAAACTGGAAGCCAGCGGTCTAATTGAAAACCAGTCTTACCGTGGCTATCGGGTGACAAAACTGAGTGCACATAAAATCCATGAGATTTTTGAACTGCGCGGCATACTCGAAACCCGCGCGGCGGAACTCTTTGCCGAACGCGCCAGCCCAGCGGAAATAAACGATCTCGAACAGGCGCTTGCCGACCTAGAACAGTGCCTGTTGGCTTTTGATCTGGAAAGTATGCGCAGCGTTAAGGAGCGGTACTATGATGTACTTTTTACCGGCTGTCGTAACGATGAAATCCGCCAGGCACTATCGAATGTCATCAATCGTGTTTATTATCTTCGCAGCCAGTCGATGTCCGACTCGAATCGGCCCCAGGCGTCGCTCGATGAAATCCGCGAACTGACCCGCGCGCTGGTATCGCGCGACCGGGTTGCCGCTCGCAAAGCCAGTCTGGCGCATCTTGAAGGTGCACGCGATGCCGCTATGAATGCGGTTTTATTACAGGAGAATAATAATGTCTGAAACCAGTCGCAATGGTACGCGTTATGAAGGCCACGGTCGCAGCGATGCTAAAACCGTCTTATTTATCCACGGCCTCGGTTTGAATCGACAGATCTGGCAGGACTATATCCCCGCATTTAGCGACAGCTATCGAGTCATCAGTTACGATTTGTTCGGCCATGGTGAATCGGCCGCACCGCCACGCAAACCAGATCTCAGGATTTATAGCGAACAAATTATTGACCTGCTCGATGAACTATCGATCGATCGCGCCGCCCTCATCGGCTTTTCGCTCGGCGGTATGATTAATCGGCGAATGGCGATGGATCAGGGTGACCGGGTCAGCGCGTTGGTCATTCTCAATTCACCGCATGAGCGCGGTGCAGAGGCGCAGAAACTGGTAGAGCAACGCGCTGTTGATACCGCTGCGGGTGGCCCCGCTGCCACGCTCGATGCCACTATCGAGCGCTGGTTTACTGCGGACTATCGGCAAGCAAACCCCGATACCATTCAGACCGTGCGCGATTGGGTGCTCGCCAACGACCCGGCACTCTACGCCGATTGTCGCTGGGTGCTGGCGAATGGTGTGGTCGAGCTTATTCGCCCGCCTAAGCCTGTCACCCATCCGACGCTGGTAATGACCTGCGAGCACGACAGCGGCAGCACGGTGAAAATGGCCTACGACATCGCGGATGAAATTCCAGGCGCAGAAACCATTATTGTGCCTGGATTACAGCACATGGGGCTGGCTGAGCGCCCGGACCTGTTTATTGAACCGGTGAAATCTTTCCTCGAGAAAAGCCTGTGAAAACACTATCCGGTGGTCAGGCCGCAGTCGAAGCATTAAAAGCCGAAAACGTCGAGTATGTCTTCGGGCTGATCGGTTCGGCCACCATGGAAATGTTCGATGCACTCTACGATGCCGAGGAGATCAATTTCATCGGCGTTCACGACGAACGTACCGGCACGCATATAGCCGATGGTTACGCGCGCGCTTGCGGCAGGGCCGGTGTCATCCTCGCAGGCCAGAACGGCCCCGGCGCCACTAACCTGGTGACCGGCCTGGCACAGGCAAAAGCCGCATTTTCACCGGTAGTTTCGATTGCCGGTGCATTGTCTTCGGGCCATGTTTACCGCGATGCCTTCCAGGAAGTCGATCAGCAGGCATTATTCAAGCCCATCACCAAAAATACCTGGACGGTTACTTCCACCGACCGCGTACCGGAAATGTTCCGCGAGGCGTTTCGTGTCGCAATGAGCCCGCGTCGTGGGCCGGTGCAATTGAATTTACCACGCGACGTATTATCCAGCAGCGCCGATTTCGAGGACATGCAACAACCCCCGGCGTATCGTGCCGACGACAAACCCGCAGCCTCTACCGATAAAATCAAACAGGCCGCCGAAATGCTCCGTAAAGCGTGTAAACCGGTTATAGTAACCGGTGGCGGCATTAAAAATAGCGGTGGCCATGCGCAGGCCATCGCCCTCGCCGAAGCACTCAACGCACCCCTTGTCACCGCACCGGGACACGGCGATGCAATCCCGTTCGAGCACCGCCTGAACGCCGGACAAATGGGCCCACGCGGCAACCTGGTGGCTTCGCGTCTAATGAAGGAAGCCGACGTTATCCTCGCACTCGGTACCCGCCTGGGTTTTAACTCGACGTTTTACTCCTACGACAATATCAATAAAGATGCCGACATTATCCACGTCGAACTCGAACCCACTGCCATCGGCCGTTACTTCCCGATTGCGCTCGGAATCTGGGCCGACGCACCAACCGCCGCGATACAACTGACAAAAGAAATCGAAAATCTGGATGCACGCGAAGAAGTAGAAAGCTGGACCAAATCTTTCCTTGATGAACGCAGTGCCTTTTTACAAAAGCGCGACGAAGACGCTGATCTAAGCTACCCCATACAACCTTCGGGTTTGTATAAGGAATTACGCAAAGTATTACCGAAAAATACCGCCTTCACGATGGATGCCGGCACACTTTGCCTGCAGGCCACTGACGCCATGACTTACTGGGAACCACCCTGTTTGTTCACGCCGCTCGATTTCGGCCTGGTCGGCTTTTCGTTTGCCTGCGGCCTCGGCGTTAAACTGGCGCGACCCGAGAAATCGGTGGTCAGCCTGATGGGTGATGGTGGCTTCGGTATGACCCTGTCCGAACTCAGCACGGCGGTGGATAACGGTATTAACACCACCACTATCGTGATGAATAACCAGTGCTGGGGAGCCGAGAAAGCCTACCAGCGCGACTTCTTTGGCGAGCGCTATATCGGTGCTAATGTCAGTAGCCCAGCTTTCGACAAAGTAGCCGAGTTGTATGGCGCGGTTGGTTACAGGGTAGAACGACTGGAACAACTTGCCGACTCGATCGAAGCGGCACAAAACTGTGGCAGACCGGCGGTGATTGACGTCATGGTTGATCCGAAGGCACTCTATAGCTTTCGGCGTGATTCATTCAAGCACCGGGCCAGATAACATACGCGATATCACCGACTAGCCGATGAAGTACTGGCGAGCCAGTTCGTTGCACGATAATAGATGGCGACAGCAAGCTTTAATTTGAATTAAGATTAGCACAGACCCGAGCAACGAGGCGGGCTTGAATCAACAATGAAGGTGAACAAATGAAATTTCAATTAGCAATCAATCTGGAACGAATGGACGATAGCATGGATATGAACCAGGTCGTCCGTCATACCCTTGAAATGGTGCAAATGGCCGAACAAGGTGGTTTCAATATCGCCTGGGCTGCGGAACATCACGCACTGGAAATGACCATTGCACCGAATCCGTTTCAGATTCTGACCTGGTGGGCCGGTCATACCGACAGCATACGCCTCGGCACCGCGGTTGCTGTAGCACCCTACTGGGATCCGATACGGCTGGCCGGTGAAGCCGCCTTCACCGATCTAATCAGCGGCGGTCGACTCGAGTTCGGTATTGGATCCGGCGCCTATCAGCGCGAATTTGATCGCATGCGCCCCGGTTTAAAGCAATCCGACGCCTGGAAATATATGAATGAAATGGTACCCGCCTTACAGGCTTTGTGGGCGGGTGACTACGAGCATAATGGTGAATATTGGTCTTTCCCGACTTCGACATCGGTGCCCAAGCCGGTGCAGACGCCCCACCCACCAATCTGGGTCGCCGCGCGTTCTCCTATCACCTTTGACTATGCGATAAAGAACGGCTTCAATATTATGTCCTGGCCGTTGACTCGCCCATTTTCCGAAGCGGAGCTATACAAGTCGCAGTTCGATGAATCGATGGCCGGCCATTCCGGTTGCCGCAAACCAACCTTTGCGATGATGCGCCATACTGCCTTGTATGATAACAACTCCGGACGTGACACAGCCATTGCGGCACTTCAGGGCGTACTAGGACAATTCGAAAACCTGTTTCGCAATCTTGGCGATGTGGTGAATGGTTTTCCTAAAAAGATACCTCTGGAAGAATTAACCGACCGCGAACAGTACAATGCCGAAATGCTCGAAGAAAACCTGATGTTTGGCTCGCCCGATGAGGTCATTGCCAAGTTAAAACGTTATGAAGCCCTCGGCGTCGATGATTTCATCTACTATGCCAGCATGGGACTCGGACAGAAAGAACAGAAACGCTCAATGGAATTATTCTGCAATGAGGTAATCCCGGCTTTTTCCTGATCAACTGATCTACTTGAGTAACCAGCACGCCATTGGCAAAATTCAGCGGCCATGGGACGCCTGTGATCGATGCCATTGCAATGGAATACTTCGTCGAACAACCGGTGACGGTAAAAAAACTCTTGTTG
>CAZYYM010000063.1:0-20641 GCA_964651385.1 uncultured Gammaproteobacteria bacterium
TATCCCGACTTCACATCACCCTATCTGCTGGCGACCACGGTCATGGCCGCCCTGGGCACCGCCGTGGGCATCAATATGACTTTTGTCTACGGCTATACCCTGCTGGAGCGGGGCTGGGGCCGTGAGCACCGCGAGCTGTCGCGCTATGACATCGTACTCGGCCTGGTCATTCCCTATGTGCTGGTTACCGGCCTGATATTCATTGCCGCAGCGCGGCTTCTAACCAGAGGCGGGGGGCTCTTACCGGGGAAACCAATGCGATTTGTGTTCTGGCTATCGATGCTGCCAGGAAATCCCGCCAGTATAATATTTTTGCTCTGGCGGCCTGCCGAAAAGTTTATGTTGAGCGCTCACCCGATAAAATTCACGGTGCTCTCGAAATAATCGATGAAGCTTTATCGTATATTGCCGATGATGATCTAATAACACGTGCAGATGTTCTCGCTTACCGGGCGATGTCGTTGACCTTCAATGGTCGTCGCCGGGAGGCGGAACGGGTTGCCTACGAAGCCGTGTCTGTGGCAACCGAAAGTGGTGACCCAGCAGCACTATGCAATAGTTCATGCATGGCTGCTATGGTACTCCGTGGTCGGCCGGAGAAGCTCTCCGAACGTATTCGGTTAGGTGAGCAGGCTTTAGTATTGGCTCGTTCGGGAAATGAAAATTTAAGGGTATTAGTCGCATTTAATGATCCGCTTGAGTGGTTAATTCTTTCGAACCAGGAGCTAGGTGAAATGGATCGTGTCGGTGAGTTGATTCGACAACTCGATGCATCTGTTGATCGATCATACAGTTTCAAGGGGCATTATTTCGCTTTAGCCGCAAAGGCTTACCAGGCGCTATATGAAGGTCACTGGCGGCAGGCCGAAGCGCTGGTTGAGGAATCGAGTGAGCTGGGCACGGACAAACTCGACGGTGGCGCCGAGGGCGTTTACGGTGCTCAGATGTTCCTGTTAAATCGTGAGCTAGGGCGGTTACCGATGGTGCACAGTGCTCTGAAAAGGATATTGTCGGATAATAGCAGCGCAGTATGGGCGCCGGGGTTGCTGGCGACTTATACCGAACTCGGTCTCCTCGATGATGCCAGAATTATTTTTGATCAGCTCGCGACCAATGATTTCAAGCCACTCGGAGAAGATGAACTATTCCTGACCTGCCTGGTATATATGATCGAAGCCTGTGTCGAACTCGATGATGCTGAAAAAGCCGCAGCGCTGTACCAGCGCATGATGCCTTATTCGGGTCAAATGGTATCGCATCCTACGGCGGTCTGCCACGGCCCGGCCGACCTGTACCTGGCGATGCTGTCGAGCCTGATGAATAACCTTGATGAGGCACGGGAGTTGTTTGCCAGGGCGGCTGCATTGTGTGAAAAATCCGCCCCGAACATGTGGCTGCCACATATAAAATACCGTCATGCACAGGTTTTGAAGCGGCATAATTTCAGTGGAGGAAAGTCAGAATTCGACAGGCTGATTGAACAGGCGCGATCCTGCGCTCGGAATTTAGGGATGGTCAATCTGCTGGCCAGGATAGAAATACTTGAAACTGATAGCCCGCAGGAAAACGGTGGAAATAGGAATGGTCTGACGCGCAGGGAGCTAGAGATTTTACAGCTCATCGTTCAGGGTAAAAGTAACAAACTTATCGCCTCGGAGTTGAACCGAAGCCTGGCTACCGTAGCCACCCATGTGCGTGCTATTTTACATAAAACACATACCGCCAATCGTACCGAAGCGGCGGCATTTGCTAGCGATCACAAATTATTTGAAAAGCCTACGCTGCATTGATCGTAGGGGCGAACCGGTGCGTTCGCCCGTTGTATATATTATA
The DNA here is from genome assembly GCA_964651385.1 of uncultured Gammaproteobacteria bacterium. Classification (GTDB taxonomy): domain Bacteria; phylum Pseudomonadota; class Gammaproteobacteria. Next base: position 1,834 of record CAZYYM010000063.1, read on the forward strand.
CAGTAATTGATAAAGGCGGACACAGGGGTCTGCTCCTACGAGTTGATTATTACAATATTACCAACATGTTTCTTTTCCATGAAGGCTTCCTGTGCTTTGGCCAGTTCCTGCAATGGATAGCTTTGCGCGAGCAGCGGTTTGATCTGCCCCCGTTCGATTAACGAAACTACTCGTGCCATGGTTCCAGGCGGCACAATAGTTGCGCCGGTGAGCTGTAAATCTTTATACACCAGTTGACGTAGGTCAAACTCAACCAAAGGACCGGATATTGCTCCGCTACTGGAGTAACGTCCGCCCTGACGCAGCGAATTAATCAATGGCATAAAGCTGTTTCCACCGACCACATCTAGAACCACTTCGACGGACCCTTTTGCCTGATCGCCAATTTCTTTTTCCAGGTCATCACTATTACGATCGATGCAAGCATCTGCGCCGAGCGATCTGAGATGACCAAATTTATTCGACGCGGCAATTGCGATCACTCTAGCACCGCGCAATCCACAAAGCTGGACCGCAGCGGAGCCGACGCCGCCCGAAGCACCGGCTATTACCACGGTTTCGCCGGGTTGTAAGTCGGACCTCGCAATCAGGTTTTCCGCTGTGCTGTAAGCGCAGGGGAAGGTTGCCAGTTCGGCATCGGATAAATCCGTTTCAATCTTCAGTGCATTGATACTTCGGATAGTGGTGTACTCAGCATAACCGCCATCGCACTCGGAACCGAAATAAAGCGAACGCGATGTATCCATCCAGTTGCCGAGGCCGAGTAACCAGGGATCCGCCAGCACGCGTTCGCCGATGCGCAATTCGTCAACCCCCTGACCCACGGCACTGATAACACCAGTGGCGTCGGCACCCTGAATCCGGGGGAAGCTAACGGACGAGCTACCCCAGCTAGCAGTTTCTGCTTCGGCGTTGTCGAAACCACTTTTGCCGCCTTCATCGGTAATACCCTCGGTAACCGATTTAGAATACCAGGCTGTGCGGGTATTGATGTCGGTATTGTTTAATCCGCAGGCGCCGACTTTAATCTGTACCTCACCGGGCGCGGGCTGCGGGGTAGGCCAGTCTTCGTGGTATTCGAGTTTATCGAGGCCGCCGTGGCCGGTTAATACCATCGCTTTCAAGCCGATTCCCCTTTGATTGAATTTGCCACCAGACTCGCAAAATGTTGCTGCACCGGATCCCAGAAAGGCGACAATACGCCACCGTCGAAGCCGTCGGAATAACGACCAGCCTGCATGCGCTCGATGACACCGATGTCTTCGTGATTTAACTCATTCCAGTTATTGATGACGTACTGCCTTGCGGCGGTATATTTTTCCGCGTCGGCGCCTTCACCGATAAAATAGAGTGCGATGGTTTCGTGACAACTGGCTGCTCCTGTCGGCGTCGCGATGAATACATCCACCTGGTCGGGAAATATTTCGAAACAGAAATTCGGGAAAAGTACAAACCAGTCACCACGGTTCTGTTTCTCTTCGGGTAAATTCGGAAACCAGGGCAATTGCCCGCCACGCGCAGGATCAACCTGTTTGAATTCGTAACCGCAGAAAAGTAGATCACCATCAAATGCAGGTGGGTTTCGCTCGTCCATGCCAACAAATTCGTTGAGCCAGGGGTGGCAGGAAAAAACATGGTAGGGTTCGATAAAGTTCTCAACCGCGAGTTTCCAGTTGGCATTGATATCAAATTGGAGTGTATCGGTGAAGCGCAATTTGCTGAAATCATAGCCATCCAGCCTGTTTACAATAGGCTGTATGTGATCGGTAAAATTACCAGCGTTACCGCTCAAATTGACAAAGATCCAGTCAAACCATGTTTCGCAGTTGATTTTCTGCAGGTCGGCACGATGGCAGTCAGCCTTGTTGACATGGTGTTTTTCACCACCGTGAAAGTGTGGCCGGGCAATGAGTTTGCCGTCCAGTTGATAACTCCATGAATGGTTGGGACAGATAAACTTGCGACTGGATTTATTCTCGACGACCAGTTTTGCGCCACGATGACGGCAGACATTGTGAAAGGCTTTTATAGTTCCTTCATCACCTTTGACCAGTACCAGTGGTTGCCCGGCAACTTCGACCGGAACCATGTCGCCAGTCGATTCAAAGTCATGGGTGAAACCCGCAAAAACCCAGTTGTTGCGGAAAACGGTTTGCTGTTCCAGCGCATAATACTCCGCGCAGGTATAGGCAAAGTTAGGTAAAGTTGACCCATCGGCGACTGGTTTCTCCAGCCGACCGTCATCAACCTGGGCAATAAATTCAGCTCTGGCCTGTCGTAGTGCGGAACTCAATCGGGGCATGAAAATGCGCCTGTGGAATCTCTGTCTCAAATCGAAATTTATTACTAGTTTTTTTCGATTGCAAGCGATTTAATAGTGGCTGATTGTTTTTGTGACCTGGTCATCCATGTACGAATGTCTTCTACAAGCTATTGATCTGGGACCTACCCGCGTGCCGAACCGGATCTTTAGTCCACCGCATGGTACGACGCTAGGGCACGATGGAATGGTTACCGATGACTTGATTGCCTATCATCGTGCTCGTGCGCGCGGTGGTGTCGGTCTGATAATCCTGGAAAGCATGACGTTGCATCCGAGCTATGGGTTCGAAGAATCGTTCCTGTACGCGGGCGACGATAAAATTATTTCCGGTCTAAATCGGCTTGCAACAAGCTGTCGAGAGTATGGTACGCGTGTGTTCGGTCAATTGTTTCATGCCGGACGAGGGGTTCGCCTGAGCCACGATGGTTCGCGCCCGCTGAGTTACTCGGCGTCTAATGTGCCCGATGAGCGTTATCGCGTGATACCTGTGCCTATGCCTTCCGACATGGTCTGGGAAATGATCGAAAGTTATGCAAATGCAGCTGGTCGTCTTGCCGATGCCGGACTGGATGGTGTGGAAATTCTCGCCAGCATGGGGTATTTAATTGCGCAGTTCCTCAATCCGTATACCAATCGTCGTGAAGATGAATTTGGTGGCGATTTGATTCACCGTATGCGGTTTCTGCGCGAAATTGTCAGCCATTGCAGGGCCAGAATTGGCAATGCTAAAACGCTCGGCATTCGAATTACCCTCGATGAAAAAGTCGACAGGGCGATGTCAGCCGACGAAGTTATCGAAGTTTGTCGTACACTCGAAGCCGATGGACATATTGATTATTATAGCGTGATTTCGGGTTCCTCGGCGGCGCCCGAGGGCTGGGTTCATGTATTCCCGCCGATGGCGATAGAGCATGGGTTTGTGGTTGACGATGCAGCGCGTTTAAAAACGATTGTTCATAAACCTGTGCTGGTAGCGGGACGTATTATTCAGCCGCAGATGGCACGGTCTGTCATCGCCGAGAATAAAGCCGATATGGTTGGCATGGCGCGTGCGTTGATTGCCGACCCCGAGTTCGTTAAAAAGTTTGCCGGTCAACGGGGGGAGGATATTCGTGCCTGTATTGGCTGTAATCAGGCATGTGTCGGTCATCGGCTAGCGCATTTTCCAATTTCCTGTATCCAGAATCCTGTGAGCGGTCGTGAAAATAAACTGGGTGATATGCTACCCGCGCGGTCGGAAAAACGCATCGTGGTCATTGGCGGTGGACCGGCTGGAATGAAAGCCGCAGCAATCGCAGCACAACGGGGTCATTACGTTGAGTTACACGAAAGCACGGGCAGACTCGGTGGCCAGGTCAATCTTGCCGAAGCACTACCCGGTCGCACCGAATTCGGCGGAGTGACGACCAATTTGGCGGCTGAACTGGTTCGCTACAAGGTGCGTGTTATTTTAAATTCGGAACTCAATAAGGCTAGCCTGATGGTAAGGAACCCGGACCGGGTAATCATTGCTACAGGCGCTAAAACCCGTCTACCTGAAGTCGATATTGAAGGCGTTGATCTGGTCGATTCGTGGTCCGTTATCGGCGGTCGGGCAGAGATCGGTAAAAACGTCGTAATAGCAGACTGGGCCTGCGACTGGAGTGGGCTTGGTCTTGCTGAAAAACTCGCACGCGGTGGGCACTTTGTGCGTCTTTACTGTGGTGGCAGTGTCGCAGGGGAATCGATTCAACCGATCGTGCGCGATTACTGGATCGGTATATTAAATCGGCTCGGTGTTGAAATTATTCCGTATGCCCGGTTTTATGGTGGCGTCCGAGGCAGTGCCTATTTTCAACATATGTGCGGTGGAGAAGCCATGGTTTGTGACGATGTCGATACAATCGTCAGCTGTTACGCCGCCGAATCCAGCCGTGAATGTGATTGGGTTGAGCAAATTTCCGGGTTGGATATGATAAAAGTGGGCGATGCCATGGCGCCGAGAACCGTTGAAGAAGCCATGCTCGATGGCTTGAATGCGGTATGGGAATTTTAGTGCACAGTAACAGCATGAGGCAAGTATAGAAGTGCAGCAAAGTAAAATAGATACCGACTATTTAAAACAATGGACCGGAAAGCAGGAGTCGGTCGAAGAAACCATATCGGCAGAGCCGCTGCATCGACTGCGGGCGACACTGGATAAGGAGCCCATTGCTTTCAATAGCGGAGATGCAGTGCCTGCGCTCTGGCACTGGATTTATTTCCTGACACCGGTACGCGCTTCCGAACTGGGTCGTGACGGACACCCTGCATTGGGTGGTTTTATGCCACCGATTCAACTGCCGCAGCGTATGTGGGCAGGTGGGAAATTGACTTTTGATCAACCGCTCCGGATTGGAGACAGGGCAAAAAAATTGTCTACAGTACGCGGTATAAAGGTCAAGGAAGGTCGAAGCGGTCTGCTCTGCTTTGTGGAAGTCGAACATGATATATTTGTTAAAAATGAGCTGCGAATCAGTGAAATGCACAGCATTGTTTATCGCGAAATAAAACCGCCGAAGGAAGACAGATCCCTGCCCTCGGAGGCACCCGCCAATGCACAATGGTCGAAGCAAATAGTTCCAGACCCAACGCTATTGTTTCGCTATTCCGCGTTAACTTTTAATGGTCACCGGATTCATTACGACCTGGATTTTTGTCGGCAGCAAGAGGGTTATCCTGGTCTGGTTTTTCACGGTCCATTGACGGCGACACTTTTACTCGATCTGGCCATGGAACGAAATCCTGGCAGGGGGTTATCGGCATACGAATTCCGAGCCTTAAGTCCATTATTCGATAATGCTCCGTTTACGTTAAATGGACGAATGCAGGACAATCAAGCGGCAATGTGGGCAGCCAGTTCCGATGGCAGGCTGGCAATGAAATCGACTGTCAGCTTTTCTGATTAAGTTGCACGCAATGAAGACAGCTCGGCAAACTTCGACTTGCAAAGCACAGTTATCCGGTAACTAGCCGTGAAATAAGCATATTTTCCTTGTTGACAGGGGTATTAATGGGTTTATACTCCGCATCGGCCTAATAGAAGTCTTAATATTTATTCTCCTCACTTCGAAGTTCATCAAATTACCTCGTATGTCGTTTTTAAGTAATAGCCAAACTATCAGCCAAAGGGCCTGAAATCAGGCTTTATTTTTTTATTTTTTTAATGGAAACAAATATGTCTAACACAGTTACCGGAACCGTAAAATGGTTCAACGAATCAAAAGGTTTTGGTTTTATCGAGCAAGAGTCAGGTCCTGACGTCTTCGCTCATTTCAGTGCGATCAGCGGTTCAGGCTTCAAGACGCTTGCCGAAGGCCAAAAAGTAGAATTCACTATCACTGATGGCCAGAAAGGTCCTCAGGCAGAGAATATCGTAGCACTGTAAGCGATTTTAGATGGCCCGTGACATCGCAGTTACGGGCCATTTTAGTATTACGCTTGACCGATTTAGAGTATCTCAAAATCGGTGTTTTACGGGGATTATTTCCCCAATTCCTGATGCCAGTCAGGTTTTTCGTTATGGTGATGCCGGTCACCATCCTCAGTTCGTTTGTGCGCCAGTTTTTAGTGTTTGATAGCCGCTTCAATGGCCGCGGCTATAGCGTAAAGATCCTCATCGTCGCCATTTTGTGCCGACACCATCAATCCAACAGGAGCCGTGCCAGGTGCATGACAAGGCAGGCTGATCGAACAACCATCGAAGTAATTAGCGGTAACCGTGTTGCGCAGGCAACGTAGATTGACCGCGCGCATATTGTCCGGGGTGGCGATTTCTGCAACTGCGGGCGGAACACAGGCGACGGTCGGATAAATGAGTGCATCGCTGCCAGTTGCTCGAAACTGCTGATTAAAGGCTTCGACAATGCGCGCCTTTTCATGATATCGCGCGAGCTGTTCCTGATCGCTGATACCTGCACCGCCAAGCATGCGTTGGTAGACGAAAGGATCGTAAAGGTCACCATGGGCGTCCAGCATTTCACGGTGAAGATGAAATACCTCGTGAATCACGATCGCACGATTGGCGAACATATCGATAGACTCATCGATAGCTGGTAATTCGACCCATTCGATTCGAGCACCACTGTCCCGCAAAGCTTCGAGTGTTTTTTCAAATGCACTCTCAACGAGGTCATCTAAATCGCTAATAACCTCCGCTTGCGGCACAGCCAGTTTAAGCGATTCGGGCTTTCGGGTTGGTATTCTGGGCAGTTCCTGATTTGGCAAAAGTCGTCCACACATTAACTGGTCCAACAGGTAGCAACTATCCACATCGTTCGCCAGTGGGCCCGGCGCATCCGAGGTAGGAGAGAGCGGGTAGATACCTCTCAGCGACATGCGGCCATAACTTGGTTTTACGCCGACGATGCCGTTGAAGGCCGCAGGAATCCGGCAGGAGCCGGCCGTATCAGAACCTAGTGTCGCAACGACGATGCCTTCGGCGACGCTAACCGCACTACCCGATGATGAACCTCCTGGCAAGCGCCCGGTATCCCGGTCCCAGATCGAAAGTGGCGTGCCATAATGCGGGTTTACGCCCATGCCTGAGAAAGCAAATTCACTCATATTGGTACGACCGGCAAAAAGTAAGCCTGCTTCGCGTAAAGGTTTGATGACTTCGGCATCTTCTGTTTCGGCTTGTAAGTCCCGCGTTTTCAGGACGATCGAGCCTGCCAGAGTTTTTTCATCTTTCAGATTAAACAGGTCCTTAATGCTGATGGGGATGCCCGCTAACGGTTGCAATTGCTCACCACGTAAACGGGCTTCATCGATGATTACGGCCTGACTGGCTAAAGCTTCATTCAGCGTTATAAATACAGAATTCGACTGTTCAGCGGCCTTGAGCGTCCGCTCGGCTAGTTCGACCGCGGTAATTTCTACATTATTCAGAGCCTGCGAAAGGGATCGTAAAGAGGTCATTTCGTTCATACTGTTATCTAAGCAAATTAAAGGCGAATCTGCCAGTGCTCTTAATACAATGAATGAAAAAAAGTTCCATCGCCTGGTGATCTTGAAATCAGCTTTTCATCGGACTGCTGACTAAAATACCGCAGCTGTTACTCGATATAACCGTTGTTTCCTTCAAAATTTGTAGCTTGATAAAAGCTGAACGAAGGTTTGGGCTACCTGGCTGTGCCAAATACTGGTGCTGGCGTTCATTGCCACAGTTTTATATCCTGTTGTTTTTTATTTGATAATACAGGTCATGGCATCTTTACAGGATCAATTACTCAAGGCAGGTCTGGTCGATAAAAGAAAAGCCAATCAAGCGAAAAAGGAAAATCGGAAGCAGGCCAAAGTCCACCGTAAGGGCGGCCAAAAAACAACCGATGAAATACGCGTTGCGGCACAACAGGAGCAAGCCAGGAAGGCCGAACGCGATCGCGAATTGAATCGGCAGAAACAGATGGCGTCAGATATAAAAGCCCTGAAAGCGCAAATCGGGCAGCTTATTCAGCTGAATCGGATCAACAGGGAGGGCGGCGAGGTCGCCTACAGTTTCGTCGATAATAGCCGGGTTAAGTGTATCCATGTCACTGATGAATTGCGCAAGCAATTGAGTCTTGGTCGATTAGCGATCGTGGCGTATGAGCCTGGCAAGGAGCGAATTTACGAACTGGTTCCGACCGGCGTCGCCGAAAAAATTGCGCAACGCGACGAGTCGTCCGTGGTGCAAATTGCTGTCGCCGAAGATAGCCAGTCTGGGCAGGGCGATCCCTATGCAGACTATCAGATACCTGACGATTTGATGTGGTAAAGCGGACTACCTGGCGAATCAGTAATCCAGGAATAAGCAATCGTATTATGCAACCTCAAACTTGTCACTGAGCAACCATTTTTTCAAACTATTCTGTAGATCTGCTTTTTTAAAGGGCTTAATTACGACATCGTCAAGTCCTGCTTGAAGACAGGTTTCGCGATCCTCGGCCGAGGCATTGGCAGTCAGGCCGATGATAGGCGTTTTTGAGCGACCCGGTGTTTTACGCTCGAACTCCCTTATTTTTTGGGTCGCCTCGAGACCGTCCATAACGGGCATCATCCAGTCCATAAAAATCAGGTCATAGGATGACTCCAGGTACATATCCACAGCCTCCCGACCATTTGCAGCCAGGCTGATAACCGCCCCTTGTCCCTGCAATATCTTCGAAGCGATTATCTGGTTGGCTTTTACGTCATCGGCGAGCAGGATTCTGCATTCCAATGGCGAAATAAATTCGCTTTTAGGATTTATTGGCTGATCAAAGTATAATTCTGTTATTACCTGAGCGTCGTCGGGTCGACTCAGAATTTCTCGCAAGGTTTTACCCAGTAAGTCCTGTTTTATGAATCTGTTAATAAAGCCTGTAAACCCGGTCTCTTTGAGCAAGGGGATATCGCTGCTATATCTGGAGGAACTCAATGCGACGAATTTAGGCATCTCGAGGGATTTCAAATCCCTGATTTGCTTACAAACATCGAATATGGATAGATCGAATTGTGGATAGTCGAAAATTAACAGCTGAACCGGATTAACGTCGTCTATCGAGCTGCGAAAAATGTCGATTAGCGCTTCGACAGAAGCGGCCAGGATGCACTGAGCACCCATGGCTTCGAGTAAATTTTTATATATTGAGCCGCGCTCCTGACAGGGCGAAAAAAATATTATTTTTGCTTCGGAAAGGCATAAATTCAAATGAGTCGTATCGTCCTCGGAGACCGGTAAATCGCCGAATACTGAAAATCTGGATCCCTGTCCAACAACGGAATCGACAGCAATTTCCAGGCCCATTTTTTTAACCAGTTTTTGAGTAATGGTCAAGCCGAGGCCGGTTCCACCATACTTCCTGGTGGTGCTTGAATCGGCTTGACTGAACTCGTCAAATAAATGCACCATGGCGTCCGATGGAATACCAATACCGCTGTCTTCGACATCGATGTTAAGCCTATTTCCGCCATTAGCGACAGGTTTCTGTGAAATACTGAGTTTAACCTGTCCCTGATGGGTGAATTTCACCGAGTTACCCAGCAGATTCAGCAATATCTGACGTATACGTGCCGAATCGCCATCGAAAATGCGATTACATTCGGGGTCGTAATCAAATATAAACTCGACCTCTTTTTTATCGCATGCACCTGCGACCAACTCCATGCATTCACTGGATACTTTCTCGAGATCGAACGGTTCGATTTCCAGATTCGACATATCAGCTTCAAGCTTGGAAAAATCCAGGATATCGTTAATGATAGCCAGCAGCCCGTCCCCCGATTTGAGGATAGTATTCAGATAGGACCGCTGATCGTCACTTAAAGGAGTATCATCAAGGAGCTGCGCCATACCTATTACACCATTCAGCGGGGTCCTGATTTCGTGACTCATAGTCGCCAGAAATTGTGCCTTCGCAAGTGTCGCATTCTCGGCCTCGAGCCTTGCCTTTGCGATGGACTTCAATTGTTGCTTGCTTCTGATTTCCTTCCTGTAGATATACATTGAAAGCGTAAAGAAAATAATAATAGAAAATGCGATCAAGGCCAGGGAAAGCCAGCGGAAGCGTTCCAGCTCGGAAACAGAAATCTCTTTAATACGCCTTTCCACGCGATCGATAGTATTTATAAATTTACGAAAAAGCGCGTCAACTTCTTTATCGTCCGACGTGCCGGCCGAGGAACTACCAAAATTAGCAAACCGATTTTCAGCTATTTTCCGAAAGTTTGCCAGATCACTTCTGATTGTAATAATAGATGATCTCAGGTTGTGATCTTGCAGCGGCGGAATCACGGCATCAGCATTGCTGCCGCCGATCAGCATCGCCTCCGCGTACCAGTCCGCCTCCTGCAATTCCATCCAGACAGACTCGATTTTCTCGTGTCGGTCACCGGACATAACTTCTGCAAACCACAGATGCGCGGTCGTTGCATGCAGTTTTATATCTACTGCGGCATAGATCAAAGGCGCGTTTCGGGAGGCCAGCTTGTTGCCCAGGTAGAAAATGAGGCTGAGTACCGAAACCGACAACAGTGAGACCGTCAAGACCAGCACAAACAATCCTCTTGCGGATAGTCCTTCAAATCTATTATGCGTCAAACTATGCCTCACCTTATCGAAATGCATGCTACTGATGTATAGTAGTTTAGGAGCAAGTTACCACTATTTTCGTATCTATATATCCAGATTAACGGGTCAAAATTGATGGATTAAATTAATGGCACTGCATTAAAGTTACTGTTGTTATAGCTTCCAATAATCGTCTGGTTAATCCGCAACCAATCATTCCGGAATGATGGTTGCGGGATGAATTTACCGAGCAACGGTATTTTCGTGTCAAGCCATTAAATTAATATGAGGTCTCGAAATTTTGTTGCTAAGCGAGTAGTATATAAATCAGGATAATCAATATCTAAAGACAGAGGCTATGATTTATATCGGTTGAATTTGAGATAAATTTCGTTTTGAGCAGACTCAATGTTGTTTAACGCCTATTCAATCAGTCACATTTCATAACACTGGTAAATCATCGATCAAATAAATTTAAACCGAGGAGAAAAGTCAATGACCGATAAAAAAGAATTTAAAAATCTGCTCACCCAGGATGCCAAAAACGGTAAACTGGGTCGGCGAGATTTCATGCGTTTTGCTGTTGCTGCGGGAATGACCGTACCACTGGCATCGGGGCTATGGAGCAGTGACGTAGCTGCATCAACCCCTAAAAGAGGGGGTAAGTTCCGTTGTGGCGTACATGATGGTAATACTTCCGATACCTTTGATCCCGGCACCTACCTTAGTGTCGGTATGATCCAGCTAGCGCATACGCATCGCAGCTACCTGACCGAAATAACACCGGAAAATGGCCTCGGTCCAGACATGGCGGATTCCTGGAGCGCTACCCCCGATGCCAAGATATGGACTTTCGAGTTAAATAAAAATGCCACCTTCCATGATGGTAGAAAATTTACCGCCAAAGATGCTATCGCCTCGCTGAACCACCATCGGGGTGAAAAATCGACATCAGCGGCGAAAGCCCTGCTGTCGACGGTTACCGATATTAAGGCGAAAGGCGATCACACTATTGTCATCGAGCTAAACCAGGGTTCTGCCGATTTGCCCTGGTTTATGACCGATTATCACCTGGCAATATGTCCAGCCAAAGCCGACGGCAGCCTTGAGTGGGAGACCATGATCGGCGCCGGACCATACAAGATTGTCGATGATAAACGAGGCATCAGTACCAACCTGGTAAGGCATGATGGATGGCATCGCGAGGGTGCTTATTTCGACGAAATCGAAATGCTGGTGCTCAATGATCCTAACGCTCGTCAAACTGCCTTGATAACCGGTGATGTCGATGCGATTACTTCGGTCGACCTGAAGACCATGGCTTTGATGGCTCGAAACAAGAATCTCAAAGTTGAGAATGTCGCGAGCGGCTCGGCAATTACCCTGCCAATGTTCTGCGATGTCGACCCCTATACCGATGTCAATGTCCGGCTGGCGCTTAAATACTCGGTAAATCGCCAGGAACTGGTTGACAAAATCATGTTTGGCACAGCAACCGTGGGCAACGACTATCACGTATCTTCCGGCATGCCCTATGCACCTACCGATGTTCCGCAACGCCCCTACGACCCGGACAAAGCCAAATTTCACCTCAAGAAGGCTGGTAAGAGTTCGCTTGATGTAAGTTTGTCCGCGGCTGATAGTATTCTGCCCGGTGCTGTCGATATGTGCGTGCTCTACAGCGAACATGCCAAGAAAGCCGGTATCAATATCAATGTGGTACGTGAGGCGAATGATGGTTACTGGTCGGATGTGTGGCTGAAAAAACCATGGGTGTTTGTCAAATGGGGCGCGCGGCCAACGCCAGACCAGATGTTTTCACTGGCATACAAAGATGACGCGCCATGGAATGAATCGCATTGGCAAAACAAGCGTTTCAACGAGTTGTTGCTGATGGCGAAAGCCGAGCTGGACGACAAGTTACGCGCAGAGCAGTATCGTGAAATGTGCCAGATCGCTTCCGATGACGGTGGCACCGTGATTCCATTCTTTGCGAATTTTGTCTATGCGCGTAACAAGAAAGTGCAGCACGGACCTAACCTCGCGGCTTCCTGGGAGCTTGACGGTGGGCGTGGATACCATCGTTGGTGGTTCGCCTAGACAGCCGCGCTGTTATAGCAAACCAGAATATCAGCAAGCCTGCCTGCCTCGTTTTACCGGGGCAGGCAGGAAACAACAATAGTAGCTCAATGGTGCTGCGGTACGAGCACCACATATTAGGGGGGAGAAGCTATGGGCGATATCGCCAATATAGTCTTGAAGAGATTAGGACTGGGGCTGATAACGCTCCTCGTCATTTCAATCATTATTTTCGGTGCGGTAGAATTTTTACCCGGCGACCTTGCTCAGGCGGTTCTTGGGATGGGCGCCACGGAGGAAAATCTTGCCGCATTTCGTGAGCAGCTTGGCCTTGATCGAGCGGCGCCGATTCGTTATTTCGAATGGCTTGGCAATGCCGTCACCGGGGATTTTGGCCATTCCCTGGTATCGCAAAAGCCGGTATCGGAAGCGATCAGCGAAAGATTCAGCAATACGTTGTTTCTGGCGGCTTATGCTGCGCTAATAGCGGTGCCGATCGCAATATTCCTTGGTGTTCTGGTGGCGTTGTTCAGAAACTCGGTTTTCGACCGGGTTGCGAATGTCATGACGCTAACTTCCATTTCTTCGCCTGAATTTTTTCTGGGTTATATCCTGATTCTGTTTCTTGCGGTTAAAGGCGAGTATTTTCCGGCGATTGCCAAAATAGATGATGGCATGAGTTTGCTGGAAAAGCTCGACAGGACTTTCCTCCCGGCATTGACCATGGTGCTGGTCGTGGTTGCACACATGATGCGCATGACGCGGGCATCGATCATCAACCTGCTGGCGTCACCTTATGTCGAGATGGCCCGCCTCAAAGGGGTGCCGGCCTGGAAAGTAATCGTCAAACACACGCTGCCTAATGCCTGGGCGCCGGTAATCAATGTTGTTGCACTGAACCTGGCTTACCTGATTACCGGGGTAGTGCTGGTCGAAGTGGTTTTTGTATATCCGGGAATCGGGCAGTTACTGGTCGACAGTGTTAGTAAACGGGACTTTCCAGTGGTCCAGGCCTGTTGTCTGATATTTGCGGCGACCTTCATATTGTTGAACCTGACTGCTGACGTGGGGTCGATACTGACTAATCCGCGTTTGCGTCATCCGAAGTGAGGGCCGAATCATGAATTATTTTATTATCGGCTTTTACGCGCTGCTCATCGGTGGTTCTTCGATTGCAGCTTACTATCAAAAGCGTACCCCGTTTATTCTGCTGTTTTCGCTGACCCTGGTCTCGTTCATCATGGGTATTGTCGGTGGTGAGGCGATGTTGTGGTCGGTTACCATTCTTGCCGGACTCATTGCCTTTTCTGCAGGCGTGGCTTATTCGTTCCGGGAATTCCTGGTGATTATTTTGCCCATTAATGCGGCCAAGGCAATGAAAACTGCGCCACTGACCGCCGGGTTTGGCCTGTTCGTTATTTTCACCTACGCGATTGCGGGTATATTTGCGCCTATCATCGCGCCGTTTGGTGAGGCCGAGGTCATATCGTCCGCATTCGCACCTTCCGATGAAGTCATGCTGCTAGGTGCCGATCAACTGGGGCGCGACATGCTTAGCCGGATCATTTACGGGGCCCGAAATACCGTGGGTATGGCACTTATGGCAACCATTCTGGCATTTATTATTGGAGCCACTGGTGGTTTATACGCGGCAACCAAGGGTGGCAAGCTCGACCAGCTTCTGGGCCGGGTTGTAGACGTTGTCATGTCGATCCCTTCGTTGATTTTCTCATTGCTTTTACTGAGTATCTTCGGCACCAATACCGCAACCCTGATAATCGTCATCGCGGTGATTTACGCGCCTCGGGTATTTCGCCTGGCGAGGTCAGTCGGGGGTAATGTTGTGGTAATGGATTACATCGAAGCCGCCAAATTACGTGGCGAAGGCACCTGGTATCTGATCCGCAAGGAAATATTGCCCAATTCGATGGCACCGCTAATTGCGGAATTTGGTCTCGAATTCTGTTTTGTGTTTCTGCTGATTGCCGGCCTCTCTTTCCTCGGTCTCGGTATTCAGCCACCGACCGCGGACTGGGGTTCGATGGTGCGGGAAAACGCGACCCTGATTTCGTTCGGAGAAATAACCCCGTTAATACCGGCTGGCGCGATAGCACTCTTAACCGTTGCCGTTAACTTTGTCGTTGACTGGATGCTGTATAGATCATCCGGCCTGAAGGAGTAATCGATATGAGTCAAGATAAAACTGTTTTACTGGATATAAAGAATCTGATTATTGAGGGATACTCCGATGAAAAATGGGTCGGGATTGTCCATGGGGTGGACCTGAAACTCCACCGCGGTGAAGTAATGGGCCTGATTGGTGAATCCGGGGCTGGAAAATCGACGATTGGTCTCGCCGCCATGGGGTTCACCAAAGATGGCTGTCGTATTGGCGATGGGTCTTCTATCGAATTCGACGGCATGGAATTGACTACGACTCCGCAATCTGATCTTCAGTCATTGCGCGGCGCGCGGATCGCTTACGTCGCCCAGTCTGCTGCGGCCTCGTTTAACCCGGCGCATAAGTTGATCGATCAACATACCGAAGCTCCATTGCAATATCGTATACAAAAGCGGCTCGAAAGCCAGGAAGATGCAATGGAGCTTTACGATCGCCTGCGCCTGCCTAATCCCAGGGAAATCGGCTTTCGATACCCGCATCAGGTCTCTGGTGGTCAGTTACAACGCGCAATGACCGCGATGGCGATGTCGTGTCGCCCCGATCTGATTATTTTCGACGAACCTACGACTGCACTCGATGTCACCACCCAAATTGAAGTATTGTCGGCGATTCGCGATATCGTGGACCAGTTTAATACCGCAGCAATCTATATTACGCATGACCTCGCGGTAGTTGCGCAAATGGCTGATGTAATCAAGGTCCTGCTGAAGGGTAACGAGGTCGAAGAGTCTGATACCCGTTCTATGTTGGAAAACCCCCAGGATGACTATACCAAGTCTCTCTGGGCGGTTCGTGATTTCAAGCGAGATCAAAAGCCACGGCCAACAGGTGATGTGCCGCTTATATCGGTGAAAAATATTGATGCCGCTTACGGTGATACCCCGGTACTCGAGGGCGTATCTTTCGATATCTACCAGGGCATGACCGTCGCAGTGGTCGGTGAATCCGGCTCAGGCAAGTCGACTACGGCGAGATGTATCACCGGACTTTTGCCACCGACCAAGGGAGAAATCCTGTTCAAGGGTAGTGCGCTGCCACCGGATTATAGAGATCGAAACAAGGATCAACTGCGCCAGGCGCAAATGATTTATCAAATGGCCGATACCGCACTCAATCCGAAAGTAAGAATCAGTGAAATTATTGGACGTCCGGCAGAGTTTTATGGCGGTTTGCATGGACCTGCGCTCAAAAACCGGGTCGATGAGTTACTCGATTTGATCGAGCTTGAGCCCTCCAAGTACTATAATCGCTACCCGCCCGAATTATCAGGCGGTCAAAAACAGCGAATTGGTATTGCTCGTTCGCTGGCTGCGGAACCTACCTTCATAATCTGCGACGAGGTCACCAGCGCGCTGGATCAACTGGTCGCCGAAGGCATTCTGCGTTTGCTCGATAAATTGCAGAATGAATTGGACCTCTCCTATATGTTCATCACTCACGATCTGGCAACTGTTCGCTCGATAGCCGATGAAGTGGTGGTCATGCAATATGGCAAGGTAGTCGAACAGGGGCCCAAGGATGTTATGTTCCAGCCACCACATCACGAGTATACCGACCTGTTGCTATCGTCGGTGCCGGAAATGGATCCCGACTGGCTGACAACGCTGCTGGAAGAACGTGGTGTCGATAACAATAGTGATGTATCGAACAGCTGAGCAGGTTGATTTTACGTACCCGGTCTCCTCCATGTGCTCACCGTATGGTGGGCACTTTTTTGATTCTTATGCCAATGGATTGATCAGACACAGCGAACATTTCTATGAGCGATCAAGCTTTCCCTGAGAAAGAGTTGCAGCAAAGACTGGCAACGGTCAGGCAGATAATGCGAGGTCGGGACCTTGATGCATTGGTCGTTTCAGTACCTGAAAATATTTATTATCTGACCGGGCTGGACCACTGGGGATTTTTTGCCTGTCATGTACTGGTTATACCAATGGAAGGTTCGATGGTTCTGGTTTGCCGTGCGATGGAGCGCATCACCGTCGAAAATCAGGTTAACAATGCCGAGTTTTGTGGCCATGGTGATACCGAAGAAATAGCCGACTATGTGGCTGGAGTTCTTGCTGAACGCGGATTGACTTCGGCCAGACTGGGCATCGAAAAACGTAGCCTGTTTATGACGCCGCGTATCTACGAAATGATTCTCGCTGCCGCGCCCTCAGTCGATTGGTCCGATTGCTCCGGTCTGATCGATGACTTACGTCTGGTGAAATCTCCGCTGGAGCAGAAATATACGCGTAAAGCGGCTGCCTCAGCGGACGCCGGTACGCTGGCGGCTATCGAGGCGATTCGAAATGGGGCCAGTGATTATGAAGTTGCGGCGGAATGTAATCGGGCAATGATTCTGGCCGGTAGTGAATACCCCGGATTCGGACCATTCATCCGACCAACCACTCGCCTTGGTGAAGAACATACCACCTGGCGTGGTGATGTTTTTCATGACGGCGATGCAGTATTTCTCGAAGTAGGGGGTGCTTATCGAAAATACCAGGCGCCGATGGGCCGACTGGTTTATGTAGGAACTGCGCCGGACGGTGCTGAAAGTTCAGCGGAACTCGCGATACGGGGCATGCAGGCTATCTGTGATGCACTCAGGCCAGGTACCACAGCAGGGGAGGTTTATCAGGCCTGGAAGGATGTTGCCGATAGCGCCGGACTTGTCGATTATGATCGCCATCATTGCGGCTACCTGGTGAGCATTGGTTTCCCGCCGAGCTGGACGGGTGGCAGTATGGTTACCAGCTTGCAACCGGGTAGCCAGCGAGAATTAAAGGCCGGCATGACCTTTCACGCACATTCCTGGTTCACCAATACCGATGTGGTAGATTATTTTATATCCAATACAGTGATGCTGACCGAAGCTGGCGCAGAAAATTTAACGCCGCTTACACCGCAAACATTAATTATTCGGTAGCTAACTGTTGATCATTTAGATGGCACCAATTCTGTCAGTCCTGATCCATTTTCATTCGGTATTATCGGCTGTCGACTATCGTCTTCGTGTCACGCAGATAAGCATTTGTCTGCAGGAAAACCACGGTGAGACATGAATCTCCGAGAAACCCCTATCTACCAGCATGACTTAGCAGTAAAAAATGGTTCCTATACCATGGCTAATGCCGAAGTCTGGGCCCGTGCAGCATTGACGCAATTGGCGCAGCCCTATATCGAAGGGCATTATGACCCGGAAAATGGCGTGGAGATAGAGGCCGGACATATTGCATTACCAGATGGTACGGGGCTCGGTATCATTCCTGATGAAGAACAGTTTGGCGCTCCGGTTGCGTCGTTTTGACGGCTGTGACATCAATGAAACGATTCCATAAAAAAGTAGCGCTGGTTACCGGCGGACGCAGTGGTATTGGGCAGGCGATTGCCCGACGACTTTGTGAGGAAGGCGCGCGTGTGTTTACTTCGCAACGCGGCCATGATCCGGAGTTTGAGTTCATCCCTGGCGATTTTAATAACCCCGGCGAAGCCTCGCGAGTGATTGAAGAACTGGTCTCCAGAGCAGGCACTTTAAATGTGCTGGTCAATAACGCCGGTATGATGCAGGAATCCAGCATTGATCAAATGTCATTTGACGATTGGCAGCGTACTCTGACGGTTAATTTAAGTACGCCCTTCTTGTTTATTAAAGCAGCCTTACCGTATCTTCGAAAAGTAAGTGGAAGCATTGTCAATATCGGTTCAATCGAAGGCCTGGGATCAAACCCCGGCCATGCCGCCTATTGTGCGTCTAAAGCAGGATTACATGGATTAACTCGCGCCGTTGCTGTTGACTACGGCAACGTAGGTATTCGTTGCAATGCGGTCGCTCCAGGCTGGATCGATACCGGGCTCAATAATGACTTTATTGACAGTATGGATGACCCTGCAGCATTCCGTCGTGATATCGGCAACATTCATCCGCTTGGACGCAGCGGTAGCCCGGAAGAAGTTGCAGCACTGGTCGCTTTCCTGGCTGCTGAAGAAAGCGCCTTTATAACCGGGCAGGTTTATACTGTCGACGGTGGGCGAATGGCAAAACTGTCGCTGCCGTAAATAGATAATTTAATTGGAACATATTCACATCTGAACGGCTCTAATTCATATGGAGTTTAGACACACATCATTAGTGCTACTATTGCTCAGCGTATTGACGGTCCTGTCGGCGTGTAGTAGCAATATACCG
>CAZYYM010000064.1:0-20288 GCA_964651385.1 uncultured Gammaproteobacteria bacterium
ATTTTTCGCAGTTGGCTGGAACAGCAAAAAATCAGCGAAAGCTGATTATGCTTGAATTTGCAGCGAGCTATTGCAGCTATTGCCGCAAGCTCGAAGAAGAAGTGCTCAAACCCATGCTGCGCAGTGGTGACTACGACGCTGACGTGCTCATTCGCAAGATCGATATCGATGGCGTTGACAATCTCCGAGATTTCGAAGGTCGGTCGACATCCTCTTCAACCCTGGCGCATCAGTTTGATATTCAAGTCACGCCCACATTAATTTTCCTCGATAGTCGAAATCAGGAAGTCAGCAAGCGTATAGTTGGTGTACACTCACTCGATTATTTTGGCAGCTATGTCGATGAAGCGATCGAACATGGCCTGACCTCCATTCGATAGGCTAGTCGCCTTAGACTAATGCCGTTAAACCAGCAGTGAGACCCCTTCATGAGTACTGTGCCTTCCACAACGTTGGAAACGTTTGACAACCCACAACCGGACCGCGATTATACCATCCGTATAGATACACCGGAATTCACCTGCTTGTGTCCGATGACAGGCCAGCCGGATTTTGCCACCATCCAGATCGAATATATCGCCGACAGGCTCTGTCTGGAATTGAAGGCGCTCAAGCTGTATTTCTGGTCCTATCGCAACGAAGGCGCTTTCCATGAAGCGGTTACCAATAAGATACTGTCCGATCTGGTTGAAGCGATTCAGCCCCAGTTTATGCGCGTCAGTGCCGACTTCAATGTCCGAGGCGGTGTTTATACCCGGATCATCGCCGAGCACCGCGCCGATAACTGGATTGCCCCGGAACCGGTCATACTGCCCGAATAATAGGCTTGCTGGTAAATGATTAGCGATATTATGACTGGTAGCAACACGCTCGCGCGGGGTTTCAATCTGATTCGTCGACCCGGCATCCGACGCTATGTGATTATGCCGTTATTGATCAACATTTGCCTGTTTAGCGCTTTGATCTGGTTTGGTTATGCCCAATTCGCACCGCTGGTGGAATGGGCTATGAGCTGGGTACCGGAATTTCTTGATTTCCTCAAATGGATCATCTGGTTATTCATTACCTTAATGACGGCTATTATCGTATTCTTCACATTTACCCCGATTGCCAATATCATCGCTGCGCCGTTTAACGCTCTCATGGCCGAAAAAATTGAAGAGATAATGACGGGTCGTGACATCAATTCGAACCTAAGCTTTATGGCATTGGTGACCAGCAGTATCGGTTCGCAATTACGCAAACTGGTCTATATTTTACTCTGGAGTGTCGGATTGTTGCTGATCAGTCTGATACCGGTTGTAAATTTTATTTCGCCGATTTTATGGGTTGTTTTCGGCTCCTGGTTGCTATCGCTGGAATATCTCGATTATCCAATGGGTAATCATGACCTGACCTTTTCCCGGCAAAAAAAGATACTCGCGGAACGGCGCGGCCTGTCACTGGGTTTCGGCGGTATGGTAATGATATTAACCAGTATTCCAGTGGTAAACTTTTTCGTTATGCCGATCGCGGTAGCCGGTGCTACTGCGATGTGGGTGGATCAACTGGCCGGCAGCGCCACCAAACCTGTCTCAGGGTCTTAACAGAGTAAGCGGTTTAAGTTCGAGTAACCTGCCCCGTCGTTTCCGCTCGACTACCGGAAGCACATCCAAACTCGGCCACAGACCGTCAACTAATGCCCGGGCATATTCAACCATACCCGCCGCCCTGGTACTCCGTTGGCTGCGCTCTACTGAATAAGAGAGCCGGTGCCAGCTTGCCACTGCACCCCGGGAATTGCTATCCAGCAGCATATACCAGGTATCAGCACTGCCATCGTTGGCAGGCATACCAATGACGCCCGCATTCAACCAGTAACCGCTTTCAGTCTTTTGACCAAATGGAAGGCCCGAATGCCCGCTTATAACCACATCGGCTGCAGCTTGTTTTATTTGGTTACCCTTATCGACTAACGAGTCCGATTCAAAAATAAACCGGTTGATACTCGATAGTCCCGCATGAATTACCCGACAGTCTAAATCAGAATAAAGAAAGCGGATAGAACGCGGCAGACTAACCATCCACCGACGCTGGGGATTTTTGACCAGGGAATTTGCGTATTTAAACCAGGTATCCGATAAGATCGAACAGGCACTGCCTTCGTCGAAACCGCAACCACAGTCATCCGAATCCGCTGCAAGTGACTCTTCACAATTCCCCATCACTACCGGGATACCCCAATCTTGAATCAACTCGATCGTTTCAACCGGTTCCGCGCAATAAGCTACCAGGTCTCCGGTACATATTATCCGTTCGGGCGGAATATTGAGTGCCTGTGCCTTGAGCTGCATGGCCCGCGTCGCTGCCAAATTGCTATAGGGGCCTCCGAAAATCAGCATCCGGCCATCGATATTGCCGAGATTCAGGCCCTCCATATCAGCTCGATGCCGGCGTTGCGACGGCATTTTCCTGCGACGTTTTAGTCCGTGACGACATTGGAATCAATACGAGCACGGCTACACCGACCATTATCGGAAGTACAGAATTCAATGCAGCTACCCCTGATCAAATATTATATTGTCTAAAGATACCGCTTAAGCGGTCATTCGAAAAGTACCAGGAGCTGTCGGATTATCCAAAAGTTCCTAGATCAATACCACCAGGCCGCCCCAATCCAGCCTTTGCCAAAACCAAAGCAACCCGGTTAAGGCTATAGTCATCGATACTGGAATGATGACTATTCGACGATATCCCGACCAATTTCGAAACCAGATAACAACCGTCACCCAGGCGATCAGTAACACACAGACCTGACCAGCCTCGACACCCAGATTAAAACCGAATAAAGCCAGCAAAAAACCATCTTCAGGTAAGCCGAATTCGGCCAACATGGCGGCAAAACCAAGGCCATGCAACAGGCCGAAACCGAAAATGATGCAAAGGCGTGAGGGCTTTACCTCCTGCTGAAATACATTTTCAATCGCAATAAAAGCGATAGACAACGCGATCAGGGGTTCCACCAGTATGGCCGGTAATGTAAATAAACCCATTGTTGACAGGCTGAGTGTGATCGAATGCGCCAGCGTAAACAGGGTTACCTGCCCGAGCAGCGGTCGCAGGGTTCGACTCATCAACAACAGACCGAGTACAAACAATACATGATCCCCACCCCAGGGCAGGATATGTAAAAACCCTGCCTCTACATAGGTATACATAACTGAATGCCAGGAAGACCGTACAATCAGACCATCAATCGGGAATGGCGCTGAAATTCGGTCATCACGAATCCACTGATAGTCCGACCAGTGCCAAAAGTTGCGGGCTTCGTCGATTTGTTTGACGCGTACCGCATGATCTCCGAATCTGGCCGGGTAGTACCATTGCAAGCTCCTGGGCCTTCCGGATATCTGCCCATCCAGGCGAATAGTACTGATCCGAGGTACCTTGGTATAACCCCGCTCAGGAATATCAATGAAACCAATTTCAAGCAAAACCGGTTTTCCGTCGGCGCTCAATTCGACGCCTTCAATAAAAGAGGCATGAAAGCTTTGAAACGACCGACCCAGTTCCGCTGCGGATTGATTTCTGAAGCTGTCATATAATGCGGCATTCGGTGCGTCCCGGGTATTACCATAGCGCCCATCGATACCGGTTAATAACGCTTCAAGGCTGGTACGAACTTCGACCACTACGCGGCCATCGGCAAATATATTAATTTCCGTCAGTGCGGGTTTAACAACGTCGGCGACAGTCGCTAACGGGATGACCAGGAAAATCAGAAAAAATGGGAATCTGCAGGACATGCTGGTATATCTTGGATAAACAATGAGTGCGTAGGTTTAACCCAAACGGCATATATTGTGCCTTATTGCGTTCAGTATAATGTTTCCGAGAAGAATAACTCAAGGGCATACAGGAAATGACTGATTTTAAACGGCGTCAACTGATCAAGTTGATTGGTGCCGGAGCAGCGGCTGGCAGCCTGCCGGGTTGCTTCATCGAGTCGAGTCAGGCCGCATCAAAGCCAAATGACTTTTATAAACTCGATATGCAGGGTAATGCCCGCATTTTGCATATCACCGACGTCCATGGACAGTTATTGCCGGTTTATTTCCGTGAACCGAATGTCAATCTTGGTGTGGGCGAGGGCTTTGGCCGCCCGCCGCATGTGGTCGGAAAGAAGTTACTCAGTCAGATGGGCCTTAAAGACGGTAGTGTTGAGTCCTATGCTTATACCTATCTTGACTTTGAAGCAGCGGCACAACGATTTGGTCGCACCGGAGGCTATGCCCAGATTAAAACCCTGCTGGACCAGCTACGCGAATCCGCCGGCGGTCAGCAAAATACTATTACACTCGATGGTGGAGACCTCTGGCAGGGCTCGGGTACATCATTGTGGACCCGTGGAGTGGATATGGTCGAAGCTTCCAATATTCTCGGCATAGACGTGATGGTCGGCCACTGGGAATTTACTTACCGTGAAGACGAAGTATTGAGCAATGTCGCCCTGTTTAAAGGAGACTTTATCGGCCAGAACGTCCGCGTTAAAGAAGACGCTTTGTTTGGTGACGAATATACTGCGATGGTAGAAAAATACGACGGACGCGGCTTATTCGACGAGGATTCCGGGTATGCCTTCCGTCCTTATGTCATCAAAAATTTCGGCGGCGCTCGAGTTGCCATAGTCGGACAGGCGTTCCCCAGAACTGCCAACGCCAATCCACAGGAATTCTTCCCCGACTGGTCGTTTGGTTTACGCGAAGATGACATGATGGAGCTGGTTGAGGAGATCAGATCATCTGAATCACCCGATGCCGTGGTACTGCTATCGCATAACGGCATGGATGTCGATATCAAAATGGCCGAGCGCATAGCAGGACTCGATGCCGTATTCGGAGGCCACACTCACGACGGTATGCCGCAACCGATAAAGGTTGACAATGCCGGTGGTGGTAAATGCTGGGTAACCAACGCGGGTTCGAATGGAAAGTACGTCGGGGTAATGGATCTCGACATTGCTGATAATGGTATCAAATCGATGAAATATCGCATGTTACCGATTATCAGCGACTGGCTGCCTGCTGACAAAGAAATGAATGCTTACATCAAACAAATGCGTTCAACTGTCTATTCTGACAAAATCATCGAAAGCCGCTCGAGCAAATTTGCTTACAACCCGGACCGGGTCGGAAAATCTTTTGAATCGATACTTTCGGAAAAACTCGCTATCGCTGATCGTACGCTTTATCGGCGCGGTAATTTCATGGGAACCTGGGATCAGGTCATCTGCAATGCGTTACGCCATGAATTCCAGGCCGAGGTCGCACTCTCTCCGGGGGTACGTTGGGGAACGACAACGCCAAAGGGTCACTGGATAACCATGGAAGACGTGATGACACAATGCTCGATGACCTATGCAGAGAGTTATGTGTCGGAGATGACGGGTACTGCACTGTTGAATATTCTCGAGGGCGTGGCCGACAACCTTTTTGACCCGGATCCTTATCTACAATCGGGTGGGGACATGGTACGAGTCGGTGGCCTCGACTACACCATCGAACCCGGCCAGATTTATGGCAAACGTATTACTGAACTGCGATTCGACAATGGCGATGCCATTGATCCGGAGAGAACCTATCGAGTCACCGGCTGGGCAACTGTCAATCGAACACCTGAAGGCCGGTTGGTTTGGGATATCGTGCGCGATTATATTCTAGCGAAACGGGATAATGATCAGGTATTGCGGCTAGCTAAAATCAATCATCCAACACTGATCGCGGTCAGCGATAATCCAGGCATCGCCGACTACCCTGGGAAAATTATCTCCTAAACCTTCGTGTCACAAAGCTAATCCCCGGTATAATTCATTCGGATTTTACTTTTAAATGGTCGTCCCATGCGTATTATTATTCAGTTAAGCCTGCTTTGCCTGCTTCTGTTGCAGATACCTGTCTGCCTGGCTTTTCCACGGCAATCGCTGGTACCCGGTGGTATTGCGATCATAATATTTGACCGTGTCGATAAAACGCCCCACTTCACATTTCGTGGCAAACCGGTTTTAATTTCCCGCGACAATAATCGTTACTCGGCGATCATTGGACTACCCCTAAACCTTAAGCCAGGCGAATATTTTATACAGGGTCATTGGGGGAATGAAACAGGATTGCAGAAAAAGTTTTTTACCGTTAAAAACAAAAAATACGCAACGCAGCACATCACCATAAAAGACAAGCGCAAGGTAAACCCCTACGCCAAAGATATGGATCGGATCTTGAAAGAAAAGAAACGCAAGCAAAAAGCGCGGCAAGCTTACGACAGTCTACCGGTTGATCTTAATTTTGATCTACCGACCTCAGGAATTACAACCGGGAGTTTCGGGAAACGCCGGGTATTCAATGGTCAGGCGCGGCGCCCTCATAGCGGAATGGACATAGCCACCGATACCGGTACACCGGTCAAGGCCCCTGCATCAGGAACTGTAATAGAACTCGGAGATTTTTTCTTTAGTGGCAATATAGTTTATCTGCATCATGGACAGGGTTTGATTACGTTGTTCGCGCATTTAAGCCAAATCGAAGTTGTAATCGGAGAAAAAGTCGAAAAAGGTCAGATAATCGGCCGAGTCGGCGCCACCGGGCGGGTAACCGGACCACACCTGCACTGGAGTCTCGGACTTAATGGCACCTGGATTGATCCCGCTTTATTTATACCTGAGTCGCCCTGAGTGAGTCCGCTAACCCCTGATCAAAATGTCAGGCGAACACCGAGATGTACCTTATTATCGTCCAGTCGATAATTTTTAATACTTTTGGAATCGACTTCGATTTGCCGAATACCAATAAAAGCAGACGTTTGCGGCAAGATTTCTATTTGAAAACCAAGCACTTGCTCACTAATTTCCTTGCTATCAGAAAAACTGGTGATATCCGGGGCAAAAAAACCTCGTAGATAAATCGACATGGGCATGACACCGGCAATGGTGTAACGAATTTCACCGCCGATGCCCAGACCGAATATATCATCACCGCTGTTATCGATTCGACCTGCATAGGCTTTTACGCCGACGCCCAGCGTTAATGGATTCTGGCTGGATGCCTGTCGTGCCTGTAGCAACTGAAGCTGAGCAACGAAATCGTTTTTTTCGTTATAAAAAAGACCGAGGCCAAGGTCTGCGCCACCCCAGCCGATAAGACTCGAGTCAGAACGAAAAGTAAATTGAGCGGTTTCGGCGCTTAACGCTGCTTCGAAATCATTGGCGTGAAGTTGGGGGCTTGCGGCAAAGCCAATGCTCAGGATCAGCAATATACGGATGGATTTCATATTCAAACTTGTTGCTTATAATAAGTTGCGCAATCATATCACAATGATACGAAACAAAAGTCCACAAAATACTAATTAAATGTTGATCAGAGAAGCGGAAATGCCGCCAGCAATTTCGATTTGTGTTTTAGCTTTCTCGCACCGTGAGCAGCGGTCTGACCTCAGCAATTTCGTTAGACCTGGGCGTTTCGAGCCACCGTAGAATCGGCGCCCACTGCTCCCGGTCAACCCGGGTTCGTGACGAACTAAGTTCCTGAACACCGATCCCCATTTCAATGGTGCGGGTATACAATTGAGTATCCCGAAGGCTGGAAATAAACGGGATATTAAGACTAAATAAAAATCGCTCGAGGGCATGATACATTATGGTATTTTTACGGACTCGATTCGCAATTACAGCGAGCCGTATCATACGCTTACGCGCCTTTCCAGTGGTCAACAATTCCTTGATAAAATGTGCCGTTGCATGAATATCGATAGGAGACGGTAGTACCGGAATTAACACCGAATCATTTTCTTTGAGCAGGGCTGCCAACTCTGTGATATCGGCGCCTGCAGGTGTATCTATAACGGCAATATCGGTTTCAGGCGGTACTCGAAGCTGCCAGGAACGTGTTAATCGGTGGTCGGCATTTTTTGATGCGTCGACACCATGAATTTCATTTAAGGTATCGGGGCGACGGCTGATAAAGGCCAGGGATGACCTCTGACTATCGTGATCGAACAGGCGAACGTTCATTCCCTGTTTCGCGTAATGCGAAGCAATATTGGTAGCAATTGTGGTTTTACCGCAACCGCCTTTAGCATTAGTAATCAATATACGTTGTAAGCCCATAGTAGAAGTTTAGGGCTAATGAGTTTTATTTCCAGTAATTCACGCACAAAACAGATAAAAAAATGGGGTAATCATAAAAATTAGTCGTAAACTCCAAATTAAAACCCATATTTCTAATTATATCAAAACCATATTGGACGAATATAAAGTAAAGACTAACTTTATTTTGGCCCGCGAAATAACGATTTTTGTGAGTTCTTGTTTGTTCGTGAAGCCCTGATTGCAGGCCGGGATTTTGTCGCATAAGGATTATTGCCCGACTTTAATTCAATACGCACCGGTGTTCCTTTGAGTTGTAATCGCTCGATATAAAAACTCGCCAGGTAACGTTTATAGGCGTCGGGTAAGTGCTCGGTTTTATTGCCATGGATCACGATCACCGGTGGGTTCCGGCCACCCTGATGGGCATAACGCAGCTTAATACGACGATGATTGTGTAAAGGCGGATTATGTTTGAATACGGCTTCTTCAAGTAAATCGGTCAGATAGCGGGTATTTAATTCCTTAAATGCTGACGAATGAGCCCGATCAACCGAAGTTATCAATTCTCCCACCCCCGTTCCGTGACGTGCCGAAATATAGTGCTGCGCCGCAAAACTGGCAAATAACAAACGTTGTTGTAATCTCTTGCGATTATATTCGCGTTGTTCGGCCTCGAGTCCATCCCATTTATTCATGGCAATAACGAGGGCACGACCACTGTCCAATACATAACCTAACAACGTCAAATCCTGGTCGGTTAATCCATCGCGAGCATCGATTACCAGAATAATCACATGTGCATTTTCGATAGCTTCAAGCGCTTTGATGACACTGAATTTTTCGATCACCTCGTGCACTTTACTTCGCTTGCGAATACCTGCGGTATCAATCAAGGTATATTGTTTACCACGCCGCTCGAAAGGAACAAAAATGGTATCCCTTGTTGTACCGGGTTGGTCGAATGCAACGACACGGTTTTCACCGGCGAGACGGTTTATCAGTGTTGATTTCCCTACATTGGGCCGACCGATAACAGCAATGGAAGGGCCGTTATGTTCATCTACTTCGTTTTTATTTTCAGAATAAGGTTCGAGTATTTCGTCGAGCATGGGATTGATGCCCTTTCGGTGAGCAGCAGATATAGCTCGAATCCGATTAAATCCGAGCGCATAAAAATCGGCCTTTGCCTGATCAGGATTAACACCATCAACTTTATTGATTATTACGCAGCAGGATTTCCCGGATTTTCGCACCAGATCGGCAACTACCCGGTCACCACTCGTCAAACCGTCCTGTGCATCGACCATAAAAAGCACCTGATCAGCCTCATCAACCGCAAGTAAGGTTTGTTGCGCCATCAGCTCATCTAGACTTTGCTTCTCGCCACTCAGACCTCCCGTATCGACAACAATAAATTTTCGCGCTTGCCGTTTACCAACGCCGTATTGGCGATCACGAGTTAATCCCGGTTGGTCTGCAACAATGGCGTCTCGACTACCTGTAAGTACATTAAATAGAGTCGACTTGCCGACATTGGGCCGGCCGATCAGCGCAATTACGGGAATCATAATTATCGGGGCGTGATTGAGAACAGACGCCCGTTGCTATCAAACACAACGACATTGTTTTGCCGGGAAAGAGGTTGGGCAATGTGACGTGAGTTCGACGGATGAATCCGTCCCAGCAGACTGCCATCAGACTTATCAAACCAGTGAACATACCCTTCGAGATCTGCCACTACAATTTTGTCGCCGAGCAACTGAGGCGCGGTAATTTTTCGTGCGTGCAGCACTTCCTGTTTCCAGAAAGCACTACCGGTACGCCGGTCGATCGACCACAGGTGACTAAATTCACCACTGATATAAAGCGCTTCTTTATCGCCAATAATTGATTGAAAACTGGAGAATTTACGAGACCAGATGACATTACCGTCTATTGCCTGAACCGCGGACAAACGTCCCTGATAAGTACTCACATAAATAATGCCATCTTTTAAGATAAACCCACCATCAATATCAACCAGACGCTCTATTTCGGTCCTCCCGGTAGCATGGCTGATAACGGTTTCCCAGATCGTCTGACCGTTGCTTCGATCAAACGCGGCTAATTTACCATCGTCAAATCCGACGATAACGCGATTACCGTCGATAATCGGCGGGCTATTACCGGTTAAACTCAAAGCCGGTATGCGTTGGGATACCGTCCATTGAATACTGCCATCGGTCAAAGATACGGCGCTCAATTTACCCGCTACGGTACGTACGAATAGCTGCTCGCCTTCGATTGCCGGAACAGCACGTATTTCACCGGTTAGTTGAATGGACCATCGTTTTTCCAGTCCTTTTACAACCCGCTCAAAAACCGCCAGATCACCATCTCCAGAGCTAACTACTATGACCTTTTGATTGCCTGCCAAACCTGTTATCGCGGCAATATTGGAATCGAAACTCCAGTTTACGTGACCGCTATCAGCATTTATATTGGTTATCACACCCTCTGTATCGATGGTAAATATTTGATCTCCAACCAATAATGGTCGCATATTAAAAAATGCTATATTGTCCGACGCACCCGTATCGGACGACCAGTTTATTTCAAGGGGAATCGGCTGATCTATTTCGGTCAACAATGCCGGCGGTTCGCTGTTATCCTTCGAACTACAGGCCTGCAGTAAAACTACCAGACCAATCCATAGCAGAACTCGCTTAAGCAGATTCATGCACTAGCCTGCTAATCCCAGATCATCTAGCTTTTGTTGAAGATAATCACTATTCGCCGGGCCGGGAGTTGCTCGTAGTGCTTTACGATAAGCTTCAGCCGCTTCAGCCGATTTACCCTGCTCAGAATAAATGTCACCTTTCAACTCTTCGATACCCGCGCTGAACTCAACAGGAAAATCAACCGACAAAGTGCTCAAAGCCTGGTCGGTTTGTAACATTTGTAGCTGCACTGCCGCCAGACGTTTACGCGCCAGAAGGCCAAGTGGCTGATTATCGACCGTACCGACAATTTGCTGTAATTGTTCACCTGCTTTCTCGAATTCACCCTTGTCGGCATAGAGTCGAGCCAGCGCCAAATGCGCCATTATTGCGTACTCTGTACTTGCATAATCGGCTAATAAAATATCCGCCTGGCCGATGACAGAGTCACCATTATCGGCCTTTAACGCCTGCACCATTTGATCAAAATGCAAGGACGCCTCTGCGGCTACCCGATTTTGGTAGTCAATCCAGTATCTATAGCCAAACAGGCCACCTACACCAATAACCACACCGGCGATGACCGAGCGACCATTCTCTAACCACCACTTTTTTAATTTTTCTACTTGTTCTTCATCTGTTTCCATTACTTCTCTAACCTCGATACGTTTCAGTGTTCTGGTACAGGATATGATTCAAATGTTCCGCCAGGTGACCTTGTAACACTTCCTGTTGATGGCTCTCTTCCCGCAAATATTTGATACTAATCGTGCCTGCTTCTATCTCTGACTCACCCAAAATCAAAGCCAGTCTGGCGCCAGATTTATCTGCTTTGCGCATCTGGCTCTTAAAACTGCCACCCGCAGCCTGTACCTGTAAGTTTAACCGTGGTATTTGATCACGCAAGGATTCGGCCAAATTATGTGCCAATGGTTGAGTTTTATCACCCTGCATGACCAGAAAAACGTCGCAACCCTGGGCCGATTTTGCTCGATTTTGATCTAAAATCATGGATAACAAGCGTTCACAACCCATGGCAAAGCCTGCTGCATAGCCTGGCCTACCACCCAGTTGTTCAATCAGACCATCATAGCGACCACCAGCACAGACCGTGCCCTGTGCACCAAGCGACCCCGTCACCCATTCGAAAACAGTATGGCAATAATAATCGAGTCCTCTGACCAGTCGCGGATTGACCCGGTAAGTGACACCGCTGAAATCGAGAATTTCTCTCAATTCGGCAAAATGTTCCTTGGCATTATTGTCCAGGCTATCCGCCAATTTTGGTGCCCCATTTAACAGCACCTGCAGGTCCGCATTTTTACTATCGAGTATACGTAATGGATTGCTTTCCAGCCTTCGACAGCTGTCATCATCGAGCTGATCGAGATGATCCCGGAAATAACTAACCAGTGTCTCGCGATATCGACGACGACATTCCCCGCTTCCGAGTGAATTGATCTCCAGATCGATATTTTTCAGTCCCAATTGCCTCCAGAAACGAGCCGCAAGAAAAATCAGCTCGGCTTCGATCCCCGGACCGGACATGCCAAAAGTTTCAGCGCCTAATTGATGGAATTGCCGATAGCGACCTTTCTGTGGGCGCTCGTGTCTGAACATAGGTCCACAATACCAGAATCGTTGCTGTTGGTCGGTTAGCAGGCCATTCTCCAGTCCGGCACGAACTACGCTGGCGGTGTTTTCTGGTCGCAGACTGAGGCTATCGCCGTTGCGATCGTTAAAGCTATACATCTCCTTTTCGACAATATCGGTGACTTCGCCAATACCACGGTGGAATAAAGCCGTTTTTTCTACAACCGGCGTTCGTATTTGATGATACCCATAGGATTCAGCAAGTGCACGGTAAGTGTCTTCCAGTTGATTCCAGACGGGCATGTCTGCAGGCAGAATGTCATGCATTCCGCGGATTACCTGAACCAGCTTTGCCACTAGTGGTCGAACAACATAGGTATGAGGGATACAGCGAGACGTGAAGCGGTTAGTCGCGCGACGCGCCTTGCAGGCAATGGCCCAGTCCTTGTCAAAAGGTGCAACAAAGCGAATGACCGCTTCACGTCTCGCCCGAAGGGAGCGTCCCAGATAACCTGGCACTGCGTTGCAGTCCTTGAAAAGGACATGTCAAAGCTGGCCCCATGAGCGCAGCGAATGCTTTGAGTCTTCCCTGCGGGCTGCGCCTTGTCCCAAATTATCTGGGGCGCTCTGTAACCATCATACCTATGTTGTTCGACCACTAGTTTATACCCAATTTTAACCGTGCCGTATTGTCATCCCGGATATAGCGGGAAAGATCCACTTTTTCGTTATTATAGGTCATTTCGACACCATACCCATTACCGAAAAACACAGTAAATGGGGGCTGACCGGTTAAAGTCAACTCACGTTCGGCACGTAATAAGTCGTAGGCTAGCCGATTACCTCCTGCATCCTTTATATCCGCCCAGGTATCGGCATGGATAATCAGTTTGATAACATTCGAACCGCTTGCTGCGTTTTGAATAACCGCCGAATCGACCTCCATACTACTGACTTCGCTCTGAGTATCCATAGGTTCGGCTTCCGTCACGATAGGTTCCTCAATCGGCGCCGTGGGCTCAACCACAGCTTCCGTTTCAGTGTTCGAAATCACATCCCGCTGATCAGTAGCAATCGCCTGTTGTTCGATAACCTCGATGACATCTGGAGATATCGCCGCAACAGAATTTTCTTCAATATTTTCATCGCTGCTGGCTACAATCTCCGTTTTTTCAACAGCCACATTATCGTTGCCTTGTTCGGTTATAGAAATAGTCGATTGATCTACGTCAAGCGATACTACATCACCAGGTTGCTGACTTTTGTTCCACCACCAGGCAGCAAGCAATCCAAAAAGTACCAATATGACGATATAAGTCGTCCATTTTACATCACGGGCAGAAATGTCAGGCAAGGTATTACTGATTTTGTTAATCGGTGGGTCCTCACCCGAATAAAATTCAACGTATTGCTGAATCATATCTTCTTCGCTTAACGACACAATGCGGGCATAGGCGCGCAAGTAACCTTTTACAAAGATAGGTGCGGTTATATCATCAAAATTATTTTCTTCGATAGACTGGAGAATGCTAACGCTCAAATGCAAACGATTGGCGACATCTTCGATAGACAGGTTTTGTTCGATTCGCGCTGCTTGCAATCTATCCCCAGGCCCTATCCCATTTGGCCTGGATTCGTCGGTTGTAACAATTTCTGATGACATCATAATTATTGTATATTTAACCAGGATTGATACTCTTTCGAGTCAGGAAATTTTGTCTTTAGTTGTTGCGACAGTTCTTTTACATCTCGATTGCTATCCATTTGCAATTCAGTCCTGATCGCAAGCCACAGGCTATTTGCGGTTGGTTCCGTTGCCCGATGAAATCGATCCAGATAAATTTTTGTATTGGCATAATCTTCATCTTCAAAGAGAAGTCTGGCCATGGATATCAGCGCCGTGGAAAAATTGCTTCGAGCAGCCAGTGCCTTTCGTAGATAGTCTTTAGCTCGTTCACGTTGATTAATATGCAGCAAACAAATCGCAGCATTGGTATAGGCAAATTCAGGTGTTTTGTACAGCGGATTGTCAAGTGCCTTTAGAAAGTATTTTTCAGACTCAGCCTGACGATTATTTCGACAGAGAAATGCGCCGTAATTGTTGGCTGCTTCGGAGTTGCCCGAATCAAGCTCCGTAGCACGTTTGTAATGATATTCTGCTTTATCGTTTTGTAATAAGCGTTCCTGCAAGATTGCGAAAGCATTGTGCGCGGAAGCCGAATCCGGATTCTGGTCCAGTGCCTTATGCAATTTCTGGCTGGCCAACTCCATATTGTTCTGACGAAAATAACCCATGCCAAGCTGTACATTTATCGCACTGGCTTTGATATTATCGGGAACGCGGTCACCTACCGTCACACAGGACAACAACAATGGAAGCAATAAAATCAGAAATGTTTTTTTAATGGGCATGCGAAGAACCAGCAATTTCCTTCAAACCAAGTTGATACTTCTGGCTGCGACGGCTACGGTCTAGAAACTGTCCCGCCAGTTGACCACAGGCGGCATCAATATCATCACCTCGAGCACGGCGGGTGACAGTGACTATACCTTTACTCATTAAATAGTCCCGGAACCGATTAATGGTCTCTTCGTCCGAGCAGTGGTAAATAGCCTGCGGATAAGGGTTAAAAGGGATGAGATTCAACTTGCAGGGTATACCCCGTATCAAATCAGCTAATTCACGGGCGTGTTGCATATTATCGTTTATGCCTTTTAACATGACATACTCGAAGGTTATTTTTCGGCTTTTATGACCTTCAACATAAGAGCGACAAGCGCTTAACAATCGGCTAATAGGGTATTTTCGATTAATCGGAACCAGTTGGTCTCGTAATGCGTCGTTGGGTGCATGTAATGAAACAGCCAGTGCCACATCAGTTTCATATACCAGTTTTTCCATAGCGGGTACAACTCCCGCAGTACTGATGGTCACACGCCGCTTACTCAATGCATAGGCATAATCGTCACACATCATATTGACTGCGGTTATAACCGGGTCAAAATTCAGTAAAGGCTCGCCCATTCCCATCATCACCACGTTGGTGATACCCTGCTTTCTACCTTCTTTCAGCAACCCATGATGGACCAGATGCAACTGCGATATGATTTCCGCAGTCGTCAGGTTTCGGTTAAATCCCTGCTTGGCAGTCGAACAAAAGCTGCAATTCAAGGTACATCCTAACTGCGAAGAAACACACAATGTGGTACGTGACTTTTCAGGTATCAACACACATTCGATCGCATTATCCGCACCATCAATCTGAATCAACCACTTGCGGGTACCATCTGCCGACTTCTGCATATCAATAATCTCGGGGAACTCAATGCAGGTATTTTGACGAAGAAAGTCTCGTAAAGATTTGGAAATATCAGTCATCTGTTCGAAATCGGTGACACCACGCTGGTGAACCCACTGCATTAACTGTTTTGCACGAAAAGGTTTCTCTCCATTCTCAACAAAAAATGACTCTAACCCCGCGCGATTTAAATTAAGCAGGTTGATTTTATCAATTTCGCCCATTTGGCCTCAAGTTAAGATTTAACGACCCAGAATAATATTGCCAGAATAAAATTTCTAGATTAAACGCTGATAGATCCGCAAGACTGGTCGCCGTTGCCAGAGACTGGCTATCCTTTGCGGTCAATTGCCGGATTTTACGCATATTTGTCCCCAAGTAGAAGCAAATATAGGCTGGATACCCTTTTCTGTCACCAATGCAGGGGCAAATTACCTTGCCCGGGTCATTTGCTGGGATATAATCGGACGTTTCTTGACCTTCGCTTTTCGCCGAGACTCTTTCGATGCAATTCACAGAAACCCGTGGTAACGACGGAATCCACGATGAATCGGTCAGTTTTTCCGATGCTATATTATCACCGGTTGCCTCTTTTGGTGGCATCTATAGCCCGGAAATAATCCCAACAATAGACGACGATTTCCTACAATTGCACGTGAATTCGAGCTACAAAACCCTCGCGCTCGCCCTTCTCAAGCACTTCGAAGTCAATATTGAAGCGGATATTCTCGACCAGGCAGTCGATTTATACGACCGTTTCGATAGCGCTACCAATCCAGTGCCGGTCGTCAGAGTTTCAGACAGGATTTTTGTCAGTGAACTTTACCATGGGCCGACCCGGGCGTTCAAAGACATGGCTTTACAGCCCTTCGGTAAAATACTCTCGGAACTGGCGCAACAACAACACCAGCAATATTTAATTCTCGCTGCTACTAGCGGCGATACCGGTCCTGCAGCTCTTGAGACCTTTCGAAATCGAGACAATATTCGTGTCGTCTGCCTGTATCCGGAAGGTGGAACATCAGACGTGCAGCGTTTGCAAATGGTGACCGAGTCGGCTGCCAATTTGAAAGTTATTGGCATCAAAGGAAATTTTGACGATGCCCAGACGGCACTAAAGTCGCTGTTAAGTTCACCGTCATTCAAACAGGCTTTAAAAGCCTCGGGTATTTCACTATCGGCGGCGAATTCCGTAAATTTCGGCCGAATCATGTTCCAGATTATGTATCAGTTTCACTCATATCTAGAACTTCGGCGACAGAAAGTTATCGATTGGGGTGACAAAGTCAATCTACACATCCCCAGCGGTAATTTCGGAAATGCACTGGGCGCCTATTATGCTCGGCAGATGGGCTTACCGGTTGAAAAAATTCATATAGCATCCAATGCAAATAACGTACTCACCGAATGGGTGAATACCGGTCGATACGACTTATCGTCCCGGTCGCTGATAGCCACCAGTTCTCCCGCGATGGATATACTCAAATCGTCGAATGTCGAACGGGTATTATTTGATTTGTTTGGAAATGCACGCACACGCGAATTAATGCAGCAACTCGACGAAAACGGTTTTTATCAACTGGATAAAATTGAAACCGGACAGATTCAGGCTATATTTTCAGCCAGCTTCTGTTCTGACAACGAAGGACTGCATTATATTAAGACACAGTTCGAAAACGGCTATCTGATGGATACACATACGGCCACCTGTTTTAAGTCCTGCGAAATGGTAAATAGCGATATTCTCAATATCGTCTATTCTACCGCAGAATGGACCAAATTTGCGCCGGCAATTGATCTCGCGATTAACAACAATCCCAGCGATAATGACCTGGATTCGCTCAACTCAATTGCTAATACCGCGAATATTAAAATTCCGGCTAGCGTCGGTGATTTATTCAATAAACCAGTATGTCATCACGACGTTGTCGAGAAAGACCAGATAGAACTCCATATCATGAAATTTCTCAGCTAATCAGTTTCAGATTGGATACGAACTTCAACTCGCCCTGCGATTCGTTCGGTCAAATACATCGTGATCAGACAGACTGTGCTCAGTATGGCAATTCCGCTGATCAGTGGTATTACTGTGCCATCGTAAGCATCGGCAATCATCGCTCCGAATACAACCGATATTAGTGTTGAAACAGAGCCGACAAATGCCGAGCCCAAGCCAGCAATATGACCCAGCGGTTCCATTGCCAGCGCATTTAAATTACCAAATAATATACCCAGAAAGAAAAATACTGTCAGCAGGTAAACCATCAATAACACCAATGGCGGATGCCCCCCGTAGAATATTACCAGGCCCAAAAAAGGCGCCGACATCAGCCCAACAGCAAACATGGCGACAAAGGACAAGCGCCGCATTCCAAATCGTATTACCAGTTTCGCATTGACCAATGCTGCCACACCAATCGAAGCCGCAAGTACTCCAAAATACACGGCAAACAGCTGTCCTAGTTGATACTGTGCCTGAAAAATTAGCTGTGCACTGCTGAGATAACCCAGAAAGGCACCAAACAAAAATCCCGTGGTCAAGGTGTAGCCGACGGCAACTGGTAACCGGAGGATAAATCTGGTATCACTAATTATTTGATTGAATGAAAATCGAACGCGATTTTGAGGTGCCAGAGTTTCCGGCTGGCGAATGCTAAACCATAAAAGTATCGACAGGCTCATAATAAGAAACATTGCGAAAATTGAGCGCCAGTGACTGAAATTGAGTATTACCTGGCCCAGCGCAGGTGCGAATACCGGTACCAAAATAAATATAGTCATGATAAAAGACATAACACGAGCCATCTGCCGACCTTCAAACCGATCTCTCACCAGCGCCACCGAAACAATACGGGGTCCTGCCGCCCCCAGACCCTGCAATAAACGTCCAATCATCATACCGGTCATCGATTCGGCAAAATAAGCCATCAAACTGCCGAAAGCGAAAATCAGAATACCACCGATAATAGCAGGCTTGCGTCCTATGCTATCGGACAATGGACCAAATATTAGCTGACCAAATCCCATACCGACGAACAGCGTGGATATAATAAAGTGGCTATCATTGAGATTGCCGAATTCTAAATCATTCGCTATAGCTGGTAATGCCGGTAACATTGTGTCGATAGACAAAGCCACCAGCGAAATGATGAAGGCAATTAGTACGACAAATTCAGCGAACTCTGGCTGCTTTTGGCCTGTTTTTAATATCAAGAATTATCAACCAGCAGGTGAAAGATCATAGCACCCGCACTCTCGGGACAAAGTATCTGGAATTGTTTGGTTTGAGTAATTTCAGTGGGTAATTTTTTCCGGTCAACCTTGTCGTAGCCTAACGAACGAAAAAAACCTTCGGCAGTTTCGGTCAGTAAATAAAGTGTATCGATGCCAAGCAGCGTAGCCTTCCAATGCACATGTTTAACAATACGAAACCCAAGACCTTGCCCGCGATAATTTGCCTGCACTGCGACCGAACGTACTAAACCTGTATTACCCAGATTTTCGATACCTCCGATAGCTACCAGGTCCTGTCCGGAAAAAATACCAACAAAGTTATCAATATGTGTATAACAATCCTCGTAGGGTAATGCGTTTTTTCGCAATATCTGTACTACCTGGGGTAAATCTGTCGCCGTTAAATCCACAATATCTTCTTGTGTGCTTTTTCCCGGCGCATTCATGACTAATCAGCGTCCAGGGTCTCAACACGAATTCGATGAATTTCGCCGTGTACCGTCTCAAGCTCTGAGATATCCACAATCGCCTGATTCATCTGCTTTTCGCAAATTTTCTGGGTCAGCATAATAATCGTCGCTCGCGTTACACCCGCTTCAGGTTCCTTCTGCAATATAGCCTCAATCGAAATATCATTCGCGCCCATAATACGTGTGATATCAGCCATGACACCCGGGATATCGTCAACGCGCATGCGGATATAGTAGGCAGTGATCACTTCGGTTATATCGATGATAGGTAAATCGACGAGCTGATCCGGCTGAAAAGCCAGGTGCGGTACGCGATTTTGCGGATCGGTAGTAATAGATCGAGCAACATCAATGATATCGGCTATCACCGCTGAGGCAGTCGGATCAGCTCCCGCACCTGCGCCATAATAAAGCGACGGACCCAGTTTATCGCCTTTTACCAGGACGGCGTTCATAACGCCATCGACGTTAGCAATCAGTCGTTTCTCGGGAATTAAGGTCGGATGTACTCGCATTTCCACACCCTTCTCGCCATTTCGAGCAATACCCAGATGCTTGATTCGATAGCCCAACTGACCGGCATAAACAACATCATCGGTAGAAATAGCACCGATTCCCTCGGTATAAACCGATTCAAACTGTAACGGGATGCCAAATGCCAGCGATGATAATATGCAAAGCTTGTGCGCCGCATCGATACCTTCGACGTCATAGGTCGGGTCGGCTTCAGCATAACCCAGCGCCTGGGCTTCGCTTAACACACTATCAAAATCCCGACCCTTATCGCGCATTTCGGTCATAATAAAATTTCCGGTTCCATTAATAATACCGGCCAACCATTCGATACGATTAGCACTCAGTCCTTCGCGAATGG
>CAZYYM010000065.1:0-19705 GCA_964651385.1 uncultured Gammaproteobacteria bacterium
AGGCGGCTATTCTAGCAGAAGCCGCCCGGGAATGTCGGCCTTACTGGTCGACACTATTTCAGGGAATTTTCGTTACTGCTCCTCGTTACGAGTTCGCAAAAGCTCGATGAGACCATCGACGCCCTTTTTCTTGATCTGGCGGGCAAAGCTGGAACGGTAATTGGTAACCAGACTAATATCATCAACCGTAATATCGTAAACCTTCCAACCTTGTTCACTTTGCCTGAGGCGATAATTCAACGGTATCGGGAAACCTCCGGCCTGCTCTATTTCCGTACGTACGGTGACATCGCCATCAGCCTCCGAGCCCTCCATCGGCAAAAAAGTGATCACCTGATCGTTGTACTCGAGCAATGCCTTGCCGTAGGTACGAACCAGCAACGTTCTAAATTCGTTGGTAATCAACGGTTTTTGGGTTGCGTCGATCTTGTTCCTGTATTTCCCTAGCGCCAGTTCGGTCATCGCGATAAAATCAAAATGGGATAACACCACCGCATCGACAAGCGCGTAGAGCTGGCCCGGATTATCATTGTATTTCGCTGAATTAGCTTTTATTTCGTTCAACACCTGATCCGAGGTCTGTTTTATCAAGGCTTCCGGTCCAATATCTGCCGCAATACTACCACTGCATATAAAAAGACCTAACAATGCCCCTATCAATATTTTCATTGGAAAACTCCACTAACGCTTTGTAATTTGAACACACGGTTGTTGTAATCGTTCACGACTTTCAGATATTCGGCATATGCCAGCACATATGCCTGCATCGCGGTAAGAATCTTATTGGCTTCTTGAAGCCCTGCTTCGAAATCGGCGTAGGCCGCAATCATCCATCGGCGAGCGGATTTGGCACTCGAACGCATGGCACGCACCGATTTGTTTTTCGCATGCATCATGACATATTGTTCCTCTACCTGAAACGGAATGCCATTACGCGCAAATGAAGCCTGATGAATTAAAGCATCAAGCTCGGCTTGCGCTTGTGCGACACGAGCCGGTTGTGCGCCCTGTTCCCACTGCCAACGCATCCCCAGTAGAGGTGATGCTGCGGCGTGGTTAAAAGGATCGTAAATATGCGGGTTATCGAGCTTATCGCGTCCTGGTGTAGCAGCCAGAGACCCGGCAACCCCGGCAAATATAATGGGCATACTTTCCGATTTATTCGCTTTTACCAGGGCCCGACGTGCTGCCAGACCGGCTTCGACTTGTTTGAATTCAGCGCGGTTTTCAATGGCAAGGCTGGTCCATTCCTGCAGATCTTCAGTCGGCAGGGCAAGCGGGATCAGGCGCTTATCCTTGAGTTGAATGTTGTCAGTTTTCAACCCCGTTAACACTTTAAGCCCGGCTAGCGCGATAGATTCCAAGCCGTTAGCTTCCGCCAGGAAATTGTCGATTAATCCCAGACCAGATTCTAAAGCATAACGGTCCGACTGACTGACATTGCCTTTGTCTTCGTCTAACCATTCCTGCACCAGATTGAGAGCGCCCTCAAGGCGTTTGCGAGTATCTTCGAGTAGCAGACGGCTATCTTTTGCGGTCAGATATCCATAGTAGGCACGAACCACATCGAGACGAATGCTGTCACGTTGTAGCGCTACGTCCTGTTGTTTAATCACAATATTGTTCTGTGCGGCATCCCTGTAGCTATCCAACCGTCCAAAAGTCATCAATGGTTTGATAATACTAAAGGTAAGACCGGTCCATATCCCGAGGCCGTGTATATCAGTACCATCGCTTCTTGGCGTACAGTTAGCCGAACAGGAATCTTCACCGCCCTCGAAGAAGCCGCCCTCTTTATCCGGTGCGAATGCCACGAAAGAATCAACAGAATAGCGTAGCCCACCGGAGCCTTCAGCCTCCGCAAGTAATCCCTGCGCCTGCCGTACGAAGGCTTCTTTCTCTTCAATCCGAGGATCGTGAGCGAGCGCCATCTTGATCGCCTGATCAAGACTCAGGGGTTCCTGCGCAGACGAAATCAATGGCGCTATCAGCAGTCCGATGAATAGTATGGTGTTTAGCAGCTGGCGTTTCATGTGCGATATTGTCCCTCGACGAACCTGAATAGAAACTGACTCAAACGGCATAGACTCATTACAATGTAAATAATTCCAGGTAAAGGTTTCAGCAAGCGGAGAATATACTCCCAATGTGCACATCAGGGAACTGCCCGATAACCTTGTTTACAAAATGTTACAAAGATAAATCCAATTCGTACCGAAAAATATCCATCTAACTGAATCCAAACATTTTACTGGCAAATTTATTTCAGAATCGTTAGTGTTCGCAACCTCATTTTCACATTTTTTAGTTACCATGACAAAACCACATACGGACAGAAATAGTTTCAGCTTCGACGAACTAATCGGTTGTGGCAAGGGCGAGCTTTTTGGAGAGGGCAACGCTTTGCTCCCGTTACCGCCAATGCTGATGTTTGACCGTATCGTCAGCATCACCAAAGACGGTGGCGAATTCGATAAAGGCCAGATTGTTGCCGAACTGGATATCAATCCTGAACTGTGGTTTTTCAAATGCCATTTCGAAACCGATCCGGTGATGCCCGGTTGTCTCGGTCTCGACGCAATGTGGCAATTGATCGGTTTTTACCTCGGCTGGAAGGGCGGTCCGGGGCACGGCAGGGCGCTAGGTGCAGGCGAAGTTAAATACTTTGGCCAGGTTTTACCCGATGCAGGCCTGGTGACATACCGAATAAATATGAAACGAGTCATTATGCGTAAACTGGTGATGGGTATAGGCGATGCGGTAATGGAGGTTGACGGTCGTGAAATTTATTCTGCCAAAGACTTGCGTGTCGGGCTGTTTACTTCGACCGATGCATTTTAACAGAGGATTATCCCGTCATGTTGTTACCGCTTGCGGCGATAGTCGTCGGCCTCGCTCTGCTTGCCTGGAGTGCCGATCAATTCATTGAAGGTGCTGCCGCCATCGCAATACATCTCGTCGTTTCCAGTTTTACCAGTGGTTGCCGCAATTATATTGCTATTTTACGGCCTGCCCCGCTGTTCATTAAAGGTCCCACATTAACTGACTGGCATAAAAGGCATTCTACTACTGGCCATTTTTGTTATTTACCGGTTAAATTTGTATTATGAGGTTGTCAAAGTTAGCTCATAAGCCATGACTGAAACAAGCTATAGAGAACTGGGCCTAGCCGTATTAAAAACCGAAGCCGAGGCTATAACAGCATTATCCAGGCGTCTTGATCAAACATTTAATCGCGCCTGCGAACTGATCCTGAATTGCCAGGGCCGTGTGGTCGTCACCGGGATGGGTAAATCTGGACATATCGGCAATAAAATTGCTGCGACCCTGGCGAGTACCGGAACGCCAGCTTTTTTTATGCATCCGGGTGAGGCCAGCCACGGCGACCTCGGTATGATAACCACCGACGACCTGGTCATCGCGCTGTCCAACTCGGGCGAAACCAGCGAAATCACCTTATTACTGCCACTGCTCAAACGCCGGGGAATTCCACTCATTAGCCTGACCGGAAAACAGCAATCGACACTCGCTCGCGCAGCCGATATCAATCTTGATGTCAGCGTCGACAAAGAAGCCTGCCCGCTGGGCCTGGCGCCCACATCGAGCACCACCGCATCACTGGCCATGGGCGATGCGCTCGCGGTGGCCCTACTTGACGTACGGGGTTTTACTGAAGAAGACTTTGCACTATCGCATCCCGGTGGCAATCTGGGTAGACGACTGTTGCTGCGGGTCGGTGATATCATGCATACCGGTAGCGCAATTCCGTTAGTCGATGAAAACGCCAGCCTCAGACAGACCTTGCTGGAAATGACTGCAAAAGGACTCGGCATGGCAGGCGTCATAGAAGATAAACAGAAAAAGCTGGTCGGTATCTACACTGACGGCGATTTGCGTCGAACCTTTGAAAAAATGCCGATTATCGAAACCGCACTGGTTAAAGATTTCATGACAGCGGACTGTATCACCATTCAGTCAGAACAAATCGCCAGCGAAGCTCTAAAAATTATGCACGATAATAAAATAAACGCACTCATGGTGGTCGACCAGCACCGACAGGTTCAGGGTGCGTTAAACATGCATGATTTATTAAGAGCCGGTGTGGTATAAACCCGTGGAAAGCAGGAATGTTTACCGATGAACAGTGCTAAAGCAAAAGCTGGCAATATCCGGCTCGTCATCCTCGATGTTGACGGTGTGCTCACCGATGGTGGCCTGCTTTTCGATAGCGAAGGTGGTGAATACAAAAAATTCAATTCGCTCGATGGTCATGGTATTCGTATGTTGCTTGAATGCCGTATTCAAGTTGCCATCATCACCGGCCGGCAATCTGATCTGGTCTATCATCGTATGCGCGATCTGGGTGTCGACCTGGTGTTTCAGGGATATCGAGACAAGCGCCCAGCGTATGTCAAACTGCTCGAAAAGATCCATTTGCAGGCCAACCAAATCGCCTACGTCGGTGACGATTTACCCGATTTACCGGTAATGAGCCAGGTGGGGTTGGCCATCGCAGTGCAAAATGCACACCGCTTTGTCAAACAGCAGGCCGACTGGATTACCGAGGCCAGTGGCGGTTCCGGCGCCGTTCGCGAGGCTACCGACTTTATCCTGCAGGCCCAGGGATTACTTGACGACAAACAGGCATCGTATCTGCGATGAAGCTCTCGAGCATCATTCTGGTCGTTGCTGCAGGCGTTATTGCCATAGCGGTCGGCTGGATATATCAGTCACAAAATAAATCCACGGACACGCGGGCCAAACTCGAAATCCCAGTCGATATCGACTATTACCTGTCTAAAGTAAAATACCGGGTCATGGCAAAATCCGGCGATCTAGATTACGAGCTTCGAAGCCCTTACCTGCAACATTTTAAACGGGAAGATATTAGTCGTATGGACAAGCCGGAAATTAACATCTACCGTAATGGCCAACAATGGCAAGTAGAGGCAAATACTGCAGAAATGAAGCATAAAATTAACACCCTGGAATTGATTGAGAATGTGCGCTTAAAAAATATGAAAAGCAGGATCAACGCAGACAGGGCCCTTTTTGATCTGAATAAAAATATCTACTCATTAACTAATACCAGAGCTGTCTATACCAATGAAAAAAATTAGTAGCGCAATACTGATCGCTCTGCTATCGATTGGTTTGCCTTCACGCCTGCTTGCCGCCAGCGGTGACAAAGATCAGCCGATTCAGGTTGAAGCGGATAAACTCGAAATTCGCGATGACGACAATATCAGTATTTATTCGGGTAATGTCCGTCTCGTACAGGGCAGCATGCTGATCAAATCAAACCGACTGACGATTCATTTCAATGAAGATAAAGACCTGGTATTGATGGAAATGACGGGATCCCCCGCAACCTTCCGCCAGCTTGACGACGAGAACCGGGAAATGCTCGGGCAAGCCGATAAGCTCGACTATCATGAGATTGAATCGTTGCTGGTTTTGCAGGGCAATGCCCGTTTTGATAATAATGGTGATACCATCGAAAGTAGCATGATTCGGATCAATACCGAAAACGATCATATAGAGGCCGTGAGTCCGGAGCCCGATGAACGCGTACGCGTCGTTATACAGCCAAAGACTAAAAAAGAAATTCAGTGAATCACCGACTTGAAGCATTGCACCTAGCCAAGGCATACAAAGGTCGCGAAGTCGTAAAATCGGTTTCACTACAAATCCAAAGTGGCGATATCGTGGGATTGCTGGGCCCGAATGGTGCGGGCAAAACCACCTGTTTCTACATGATACTCGGACTCGTTAAAAATGATTCAGGTCAAATAAAACTCGATGACGAGAATATCGACCGGCTGCCAATACATCAGCGTGCCAAACGCGGTATTGGCTACCTGCCTCAGGAAGCCTCGGTCTTTCGAAGTTTATCGGTCGA
The DNA here is from genome assembly GCA_964651385.1 of uncultured Gammaproteobacteria bacterium. GTDB lineage: Bacteria > Pseudomonadota > Gammaproteobacteria. The sequence goes on from CAZYYM010000065.1 coordinate 5,903, forward strand.
AGACAATATTCTTGCCGTATTGGAATTACGCAAAGATCTAAATCGGCAAAAAAGGTTACAAAAACTGGAAACCTTGCTGGATGATTTTCAGATTGCCCATATACGTAAAATTAAAGGTATTGCCCTTTCCGGCGGCGAGAGACGAAGGGTTGAAATTGCCCGGGCATTGGCAAATGAACCCCGGTTTATCCTGCTCGACGAGCCCTTCGCCGGCGTCGACCCGATTTCGGTTATTGATATTCAGAGCATTATCCGCCAACTCGCAGATCGCAAAATCGGAGTTTTGATAACCGATCATAATGTGCGCGAAACACTGGGAATCTGCGACCGTGCCTATGTTATGGGTGAAGGTACCATTTTGGCAGATGGCGATTCTGTTCACATTCTTGAGAATAAAATAGTCAGAAAGATTTACTTGGGGGAGGATTTTAAGCTATAACTACACTTATGAGAGTTACCCAGAATCCACCTAAAATCTCATATCTGGATCAGTCCCGCCTATGAAGCAAAGCCTGCAACTGCGTATAGGTCAAAGTCTGACCATGACTCCCCAACTGCAGCAGGCGATTAAGTTGCTGCAACTGTCCTCGCTGGAATTACAGACAGAAATTCAAGAAACCCTGGAAACCAATCCTCTGCTCGAGCAGGACGATAATTTGGGTGAAATCACCGTCACTTCTCAGGAAACATCCCGTGAAAACGGCGCCGATGCTGGAGAGTCTGGCGAACTGCGTTCGAGCGCTGAAACCATTGCTGAAAACAGAGCCGAGCAAACCTTGCCGGATGAACTCGCAGTTGATACCGGATGGGAGGAAATCTACGAAAGCCTGCCTGCTGCAATTGGGCAATCCAGTGGCAGCAACAATTTTGATGATTCGTATGACCTGTTTGAAAACCAGACCGGCGCCATCGATGCCCTCAACCAACACCTGACCTGGCAACTTGATTGCGCACATTTATCCAAACTTGACTATGAAATAGGCTTGGCTATTGTTGATTCCATCGATGATACGGGTTATTTGAGCCAGCCACTCGAAGACATCTACAGCGGGTTACAGTCTCTGCATGAAGAACTCGAATTTGACGAGGTCGAAACCGTCCTGCATCTTGTCCAGCATTTTGATCCCATTGGAGTTGCCGCCCGCTCACCGAGCGAATGCGTGGCCATTCAACTCAGCCAGTATGCAGCCGATACGCCCCATTTAAATAAGGCCATGGCTTTAGCCGAGAATTATCTGGAACAGCTTGCCGCCAACGACTTTCCCCTGTTAAAAAGACGTCTACAGGCGAACGACCTGGAACTCATCCAAATCATTAAACTGATACAGACTACCAATCCTCACCCGGGACATCTAGTCAGCGAAAATCACGCACAATACATCGTTCCCGATGTTTACGTTAAAAAATACAGCGGTCACTGGATAGTTAGCATAAATCCCGAGAATGCACCAAAACTGCATGTTAATGATCAGTATGCCGACCTGATAAAACGCAGTGATAATAGTGAACAAAACACGTATCTTAAGGATCATCTTCAAGAAGCACGCTGGTTTATAAAAAGCCTGCAAAGTCGTAACGAAACGCTGATGCGAGTTGCAAACGCTATTGTTGAGCGCCAGCATGCCTTTCTCGATTACGGCGAAGAAGCCATGCAACCCATGGTTTTACGCGATATCGCCGAAAAACTGGAAATGCACGAGTCTACCATTTCGCGGGTCACAACCTTGAAATACATGCATACGCCCCGCGGCATTCTGGAATTTAAATTTTTCTTTTCCAGCCACGTTAGCACTGCCGACGGTGGTGAATGCTCCGCAACGGCTATCCGTGCCATTATCAAGAAACTGGTTGCTGCCGAAGCAGCCAATAAACCGTTGAGTGACAATAAAATTGCTCTTTTATTAGGCGACCAGGGCATCAATGTTGCTCGAAGGACAGTCGCGAAATATCGCGAAGCAATGCACATTCCGCCATCTAATGAACGTAAACGTCTCTTTTGAGATAACACCGATGATCGGCAACCCTGTCGATCACATCACAGTAGGAGGTTACTAATGCAAGTAAGTATAAGCGGTCATCACGTCGATATCACCGATTCCCTGAGGCACTATGTGAACGAAAAAGTTGAGAAACTCGATCGACATTTCGATCAGGCTCTCGACATCCATATCGTCTTAACCGTCGAAAAGCTCCGCCACAAAGCAGAGGCCACGCTCCACGTCAGCGGTAATAACCTGCACGCCGACGATGTCCAGGAAGACATGTATGCAGCTATCGACGGACTTGTCGACAAACTTGATCGCCAGGGAAAGAAACACAAAGAAAAAATTAAAAACCACCGTAGCAAACCGATCACTGAGGAAGCCGTTTAATCGTGTCCGCGGAGCCTCAGGGCTCCGCGAGGCATAAACGCTTGCATACTCATTCGATTGGGATAAGATTCCCGCAATATTTTGACAACTCGAATTGACGCTTCAAATTTAATGACAATCACCGCACTTTTGTCCCCCGACCGTATTTTTATCAATACCGAAATCACCAGTAAAAAAAAGCTCCTGGAGTTTATCGCTAACCAGGCATCCAGCCAGCTTCAACTGGCAGAGGCAACGCTATACAGTAATTTGCTCGACCGTGAAAGATTGGGCAGTACCGGACTCGGTAGCGGTTTTGCGATACCACATGCCAGGATCGCAGATCTGGACAGAGCCGTCGGTGTTTTCATCAAACTCGGACAGGCGATAAACTTTGAAGCGCCGGACAATCAACCGGTCGATCTGGTGTTTGCTATCATTATTCCTGAGCAGGCAACCGACCAGCACTTGCAGACGCTCGCATCGCTGGCAAAGGTATTTTCGCAAGCGGAGGTTTGCGAAGCGATTCGAAACGCCGACACCGGAGAGGAAGTCGTTAAACTGATAGATTCCGCTGAGCAATGAAACAATCGCTCGAAATTCACGAATTTCTAAAGCGGTACCAGAAAAAACTAGCTTTATCCTATAGTTCTGCAGCTGTTGGTCAATACCGTGAAATTAAACTCTCCCGTCAGGTGGGAGATACTTTCCAGGCCGTTGACTATTTTAACGTCATCAGAACATCCAGCGTTGTTATTATTGGCTATCAGGAATCCCGATACATTCAATCGTTGAATACCGAGCAGCAGAATCAGCTCTTTAGAACTTTGTTTCAGGGACCGGTATGCCTCATTATTACGAGCCGGGGTAACGACCTCTCCAAACCACTCCTGCGCTTATGCGAAGCCAACGATATACCAGTTTTTCACTCAGCACTGGATGATTCGGATTTGCTCGACAATACACGTTACCATTTATCCTTTGCACTGGCCGAGCACTGTGATGAACATGGTGTCTATATCGAGGTTTACAGCTTGGGTGTATTTTTAACCGGTGAAAGTGGCGTCGGTAAGAGTGAACTCGCGCTAGAACTAATCGCCCGAGGACATCGTCTTATATCGGATGATATGACGCGGTTTTCGCGAATCGACCCGGAGGTTGTCAACGGCCGGAGCCCTGATCTGCTAACCGATTTCATGGAAGTACGTGGCCTCGGTATCGTCAATATTCGGGCGATGTTTGGAGCCAACTCGTTAAAAAGCAATAAGACCTTAAGGTTGATTGTAAAAATGGCGCAACTCACCAAGGACAATTCGGAGCGATTCGATCGAATCGGTAAAACGGTCAATACTCGACAGATACTGGGGCTTGAAATCCCCGAGGTTACGCTGCCGGTAGCGCCGGGTCGAAACCTCGCAGTAATAGTAGAAGCCGCAGCTCGTAACCTCCTGCTCAATATGAACGGTTATAACGCCGCCGAAGAATTTATTGAAAGACAGCGTATGGCAATTGAGAAAAAGGCTAAATAATATGAAACTGCTGATTGTTAGCGGTCTTTCCGGTTCAGGCAAAACCGTCGCGCTACATACGCTGGAGGACGCCGGGTATTTCTGCGTTGACAATCTGCCGGTTAGTTTACTCGGCGAATTTATCGATATTACCATTTTCGCAAAACCCGCCATGTATGACCTGGTAGCGGTCGCCATCGATGCGCGTAGTGGCGTCGACGACATGCATCGGCTCGAAGAAGCCGTAAATCAGATCAAGTCGCTCAATATAAAAACTGAAATTCTGTTTTTAACATCGGACACCAAAAAACTGGTTAGCCGATTCAGTGAAACCCGGCGCAAGCACCCTTTATCACGCCGTGGATTACCGCTGATTGAAGCCATTCACCTGGAACAGAACCTTCTGCAGAACGTTTATGCCAATGCCGACCTGATAATAGACACAACATCGCTTAACGTACACCAGTTGCGACGCGCTATTATTCAGCGCCTGTTACCCGATAGCGGCGCCGAACTCGCTATCCTTGTACAATCCTTTGGTTTTAAACACGGCCTGCCGAATGATACGGACTTCGTATTTGACTTGCGCTGCCTGCCTAACCCGTACTGGGAAAATGACCTTAAGAGCCTGACAGGCCGTGATCAGGGCGTCATCGATTATCTCGAAAGCTACTCCGAAGTCATCAACATGTACCATTCCCTGATTGATTTTTTTAAAACCTGGATCCCTTGTTTCGAACAGGAAAACCGTAGCTATATGACCATTTCAATGGGTTGTACCGGTGGCCAGCATCGATCGGTGCATATGGTTGAGAAAATAGCCGGGGCTTTACAACAGTCCCGTTACAATGCATCAGCCCACCATCGTGATCTTTCATGAGTACATCTATCCTGATCATCACGCACAATGGTATCGGCCGGACCATGGTAGATACAGCTACCGCGATGATGGGTGCTGCTACGGTCAATGTCAGTTGTCTGTCGATTCCGGCAAACCTTAAACCCGACGAACTGGGTTACTATGCCGATCAGGTTCGCGATTCGATAACCCGTTTAAATAGTGGCCACGGTGTTCTAATACTCACCGACATTTGTGGGGCGACCCCGAACAACCTCGCGCGTTATTTTAGTGAGCTGGATGAAATCAAGGTTATAAGTGGTTTAAATCTACCTATGCTGGTAAGAGTGTTAAACTATATAAAAAGACCGTTAGCAGAACTTTCTGAGATAGCACTGGCTGGCGGTCATAAGGGTATTCAACAGGATTCATGAATTATGGTTTCGCAACAGATCACTATTATTAACAAACTCGGATTACACGCCCGTGCTGCCTCCAAGCTGGTAAATCAGGCCAGCCAGTTTGAATGCGAAATCACCATCGACCGCGATGGAAATCGCGTTAATGCCAAAAGTATCATGGGTGTTATGATGTTGGCTGCCAGCAAGGGTACCGACATCCTGCTGGAGGCCGAGGGTAGCGATGAAAATGCCTGTCTCGAAGCCATCGTAACTTTAATCAATAGCCGATTCGATGAAGCCGAATAGTCACCGGGTTGATTGATGTTAGAGGACGATATCGAACAGCTTCGCCAGGACATAACACAGGCGCTGGACAGTGACGACCTTATTACCGTCGGCTCAATACTTGATGCGGTTGACGCAGCGCAAATAGGTAACTTACTCGACTCTCTTCCCCCACAGCAACGCGACCAGATCTGGCTTCAAATAGATCCGGATCTGCGGGGATTGGTGCTTCTCGAAACCGGCGACGAAGTTCGTGACGGAAAACTCAGGGAACTCGAGTCGGACCAGGTAGCAGAAATCATCGAAAGTCTGGGGAATGTCGACGACCAGGCCGATATCATTTTGTCTCTGTCGACCGACAAGCTGGCCAATATTCTCCCTACTTTAGACGCGCATAAACGCGAAAAACTTGAATCGGTGCTGTCCTACAGCGAGGACACCGCCGGCGGTTTGATGAATATCGACCAGATCACCATCCGTGCCGACGTCACGCTCGATGTGGTGCTACGTTATTTACGTATACGTGGCGAGGTACCGGATCATACCGACCAGCTATTCGTCACCGACCGCTACGACCACTACCTCGGCGCGTTATACTTACGCGACCTGCTTACCAATGATCCGGACGATCGCGTAAAAGACATCATGCGCACCGATATCAGCGCCATGAATGCACATATTACTGATACCGAGGTCGCTCGCGAATTTGAAAACTATGACTTGATCAGCGCGCCAATAGTTGACGAGGAACATAAACTCATCGGCCGCATCACTATCGACGACGTGGTCGATGTTATCCGTGACGAAGGCGATCACTCAATAATGAGTATGGCGGGGCTCTCCGACGACGAAGACATGTTTTCACCGGCCCTCACCAGTGCCAAACGTCGTGGCCTTTGGCTCGGCATCAATTTGTTGACCGCCTTCCTTGCAGCGGCCGTTATCGGTTTTTTTGAAAATATTCTTGAGCAGGTAGTGGCGCTGGCGATTCTGATCACCATTGTACCGAGCATGGGTGGCATCGCAGGGTCGCAAACATTAACGCTGGTAATACGGGGTATCGCGCTCGGACAACTCGGTAGTTCCAACTATCGACTACTGGTTAAAAAAGAAATGATGGTTGGTTTTTTAAACGGCCTGTTATGGGCAATTGTTGTGGCGACTTTTTCCATCATCTGGTTTGAAAATTTCAATATCGGCCTGATCATCGGATTTGCGCTTGTTGTCAATTTACTCGCAGGCGCCTTTGCCGGTGCGCTGATACCTATACTCCTGCGTCAATTCGGCGTTGATCCCGCGATTGCCGGAGGAGTGGTATTGACTACGGTAACCGATGTGGTTGGTATTATCGCCTTTCTCGGTCTTGCAACCCTTATACTTGGCTAGTCAACCGGCTATTAATGGCTTAAAAACCGATTGATAACGTCGCTAACCTGGTCTTTTGCCAGAGTCCAAATCTCCTCCATTTCGGATTCCTGCATTGACATTGTCTCTAGCGCCTGATTGTTTATTACAAGTGAGCTGGACTCACTGCCCGCTCCTACCTTCAGGTAGTTAACCCAGGCGTCGGCAATGTGAACGGCACTAGCCATTTGCTCGAAATCCGGTGATTTTTCGGGATGATGATGATAGCTAACGGGTTCGAATATTGACTGGGGCAATTTCCAAAACTCGAGCAAGCGTCCACCGACTTCAGCATGGCTGTAGCCCAGATATTGTTGCTCCAGGGAAAAAAGCGATTTGGCCTCATCAATGGATTGCGGTAATAATTCAGACATCAGTCTCGGCAATTTAATGAATAACACAAGACGACCAATATCGTGTAGCAGGCCGGGAATATAAAAACGTTCACTTTGGGGCAGACCGGCGTTTTGCGCTATTGCCCGAGACAGCACACCTACAGCCACGCTGTGCTCCCAGAACGAACGCATGGAGACCTGTTCAATATTTAAATCATCAAATATATTTATAACCGATGTCGCCAGAACCAGTTCGCGTATCTGGCGCATACCGATTGTATTGATGGCACGATCAATAGACTCGATCTTGGCAGGAAAGCTATAAAAAGCACTATTGGCCATACGCAATAGGCGGGCGCAAAGATCCGGGTCGGTCGAAAGTATTTTTGCAAAATCGTCGTTTGTTGACGTGGGGCTTTCGAGTGCCAATTCAAGTCGATAATAGATATCAGGCAGAGATACCAGTTTACTGACTTCAGAAATTAGCACATCAAGGCATTCCAGCTCCTGTATATCAGACATTTTCATTACGTGAATACTTGCCATATCTTATTATTTTGATTGCAGTCGACTCAGTTTAGTACAGATAATGGCATTTTTCTTCAAGACTTAAAGCATATTTTCGGGTAGACACTAATAATCCGAAAAAACGTAGTTACGCAAACGTCCCGGAATTTCCTCATATATTGTCCCGATTCTCGACATGCCGCCACCAAGTACGATGATATCCGGATCGAGTATATTGATAACATGCGCCAGGGCTCGCGCAAACTGATCAGGATAACCATCCATTATTTGTACTACGCTTTGATCACCATCGCGGGCTCTACTAACGATCTGTTCGCTTTTTAATTTTTCATCTGTCAGATTGAAATAACGACCTGCCAGGCCGGGGGTCCGGATAAAAAGGTTTCAATACAGTCAAATACCTAGTCTGAAACGGGAATTCGACATCCGATAAGTCATAAATCAACCCTCCTGTAATCGATGCCTGAATTTCACCTGACAGTAGTGCGGTTTATCCCGATTTATCCACAGCTTTTACGCTACTATTCCACAAACAAATACACAATATATAGTAGTTAGACGAATCAAAAAACACTTGATATTGTATATTAAGTGGATATCATTCCTATAGTTAGGTTCTAAGGTAGGTAGAATCTAAAAACTGAAAATAGAAGACTGGTTAGATTCTTATAAATTCATAACGACTCAAACATTTGGATCGGATAGTTATAAATTACCTTAACTATCGATGGGTAGCGAATCTCCAGCATTTTTAAACAGCATCTGCACCGAGCGCAATGTATAACCCCGATGGGCTTAATTTAACTAATGCAAAATATTGAATCACCGCTAACCGGGGCAGACACTGCCTCTGCAAACACGATCAACCCTGTCATTGAAAACCAGGATATCTATCTTAATAACTGTTATAACGTTGTTCGTCGCAATGGAAAATTAACCAGCTTCGATAAAAATAAAATTGCGATTGCCATGACTAAAGCTTTCCTCGCAGTTGAAGGGGGACAGGCAGCAGCTTCTTCGCGCGTTCATGAAACTGTAGAAAAACTCACTGAGTTGGTCGTGGAAACCCTGACTCGCCGACAACCTGGCGGCGGTACCTTCCATATAGAAGATATCCAGGATCAGGTCGAGCTGTCTTTGATGCGCAATGGTGAGCAAAAAATAGCCCGCGCCTACGTTTTATACCGCGAAGAGAGGGCCCATGCCCGTGCTGGGGAATCGGAAAAATCGGATCACTCCGCGGTTGACGATGAAATCTCTGGATTAAATGTCAAATTGCCAGATGGTAGTAATCGGCCACTCGATATTAATCGGCTGAAAACCATTATTGGTGATGCCTGCGAAGGTCTCGACTGCACCGAAGCCGGTCGCGTTTACGAAGAAACGCTACGAAGCCTGTTCGACGGCGTACCGGAGAAAGACGTCAGCCCCACATTGGTTATGAGTGCACGCGGTCTAATCGATCGAGAACCACAGTATTCACAGGTCGCTGCACGATTATTACTCGATCAATTACGCGCCGAATCGCTCGCTTTCATCAACGATGGTAAAGCCAGTGCTACCTACAGGGAAATGGTTGAACGCTATCCGGAATATTTCCGTCACTATATTAAAAAAGCCACTGAAATAGACTTGCTCGATAAGGAATTACTCAAATTTGATTTGGCAAAACTCGGCAAGGCACTCAAGGCAGAGCGCGATCATCAATTTACCTATCTCGGATTGCAAACACTGTACGATCGTTACTTTATCCATCATCAGGATATCCGTTTTGAATTACCACAGGCCTTTTTTATGCGTGTAGCCATGGGTCTGGCGATTAACGAAGTGCACCGCGAAGAACGCGCTATCGAATTTTACAATCTGTTATCCTCTTTTGATTTCATGAGCAGCACACCGACACTGTTCAATTCCGGTACCCTGCGTCCCCAGCTCTCGAGTTGCTATCTGACCACGGTACCCGACGACCTGGATGGTATTTTCAGCGCCATAAAAGACGACGCCATGCTCTCCAAATTTGCTGGTGGACTGGGCAACGACTGGACACGAGTACGTGCCATGGGCTCGCATATCAAAGGCACTAACGGCAAATCCCAGGGCGTCGTTCCCTTTCTTAAGGTCGCCAACGATACCGCCGTTGCGGTTAATCAGGGTGGAAAGCGCAAGGGTGCGATGTGCGCCTATCTCGAGTCATGGCATCTCGATATCGAAGATTTCCTCGATCTGCGTAAAAATACCGGCGAGGAGCGACGTCGTACCCACGATATGAATACCGCTAACTGGATTCCCGACCTGTTCATGAAACGCGTTGCTGAAAACGCGCAGTGGACCCTGTTCTCACCCGAGGAAACACCCGATCTACACGATTTATACGGTGCTGATTTCGAAACAGCCTATACCGCCTATGAAGAGAAAGCCGACCGTGGCGAAATCAACTCTTTCCGTCGTATTGCGGCGCAGGATTTATGGCGCAAGATGCTGGGCATGCTGTTTGAAACCGGTCATCCCTGGATCACTTTCAAGGATCCCTGCAATATTCGCTCGCCGCAATCACATTCCGGGGTTGTGCATTCATCGAACCTGTGTACCGAAATCACGTTGAATACAACCGACAACGAAATCGCCGTGTGTAATCTCGGCTCGGTAAATCTGCCACAACATGTCGATGATAACGGATTGAATCTGGAGAAACTCGAGAAGACTATCAATACCGCGATGCGTATGCTCGATAATGTAATTGACTACAATTATTACAGTGTGCCGCAGGCGCGAACCTCAAACTTGCGCCATCGCCCGGTCGGGCTTGGCATTATGGGTTTTCAGGATGCACTTTTCAAACAACACATATCCTACAGCTCGGAAGATGCCATCGAGTTTGCCGATCTTTCGATGGAGGCGGTAAGTTACTACGCCATTCAGGCATCGGCTCAACTTGCCGAAGAACGAGGCAGGTATTCCAGCTTCCAGGGCTCGTTGTGGAGTCAGGGTATTTTACCGATCGACTCAGTGGCCAGTCTGAAAGCCGTGCGCGGCGACTTCCTGCAACAGGATGAAAGCCAACGCATGAACTGGGATAGCCTGCGTCAACGCGTCATCAGTGTCGGTATGCGCAACTCCAATACCATGGCCATAGCCCCGACCGCGACAATTTCCAATATCTGCGGCGTCAGTCAGTCGATCGAACCGATTTACCAGAATCTGTATGTTAAATCGAACCTATCGGGTGAGTTCACCGTGGTTAATCCTTACCTGGTCGACGACCTCAAGGCACAGGGTATCTGGGATGACGTGATGGTCAACGATCTTAAATACTATGATGGTAGTGTTCAGAACATCGATCGTGTACCGGACAATTTAAAAGCAATCTACTCAACCGCTTTCGAAATCGATTCACGCTGGCTGGTCGAGGCGGCTTCGCGTCGACAGAAATGGATCGATCAGGGCCAGTCGCTCAATCTTTATATGGCCGAGCCTTCGGGCAGAAAGCTCGATAATTTGTACAAACTGGCCTGGGTTCGTGGTTTGAAAACCACCTATTATCTGCGTTCACTGGGTGCCACAGCTGTTGAAAAATCGGCCACCCGGGAGCCGGAGAAAAGCTTCCCCGAGCCCGAACCGAAAGTTTGTTCAATACTCGACCCTGACTGCGAAGCCTGTCAGTAACTTAATTAATATTGATCATTAGAAATCGAAGTTGGAGAACACTATGCTAAATTGGGATGACCCGTTCGCACCACAACCCGCCACGATTCCAGAAACAAAACTGGAGCCTACGGTTGCACGCAACGAGCCTGTAATACCGATTAGTCAGGATATGCCGCCTACCGGTGGCATTGAAGCACGCGGCACCGATATTCCCAGACCAACTATAAACCCAATTGCAGCAAAACCAGTCAACGCCGATGACAAGCGAGTGGTTAATGGTCTGGCTGATATCAATCAGTTGGCGCCGTTCAAGTACCCCTGGGCCTGGGAATATTTCCTCAATGCTAACAAGAACCACTGGACGCCGCTCGACATCAACCTGACTCAGGATGTGCACGACTACCAGCACAAGCTCACGCTGGAAGAACGCCATGTTTATGAAAATGTACTGTCGTACCTGACCACTTCCGATATTCTTGCGATGCGTAATATCGGCCTTGCAGTGATGGAAAAAATGACTGCGCCTGAGTTGCAGATTTATCAGGCGCGGCAGGTTTACGAAGAAGCCATGCATACCTGGACATACCAGCATTGCATCGAAACCATCGGCCTCGATCAGGGTGAAATATATAATCGTTACCGTATCGTACCGGAAATCAACCATAAGATTCATCTCTGTAACCAACGGCTCGATTCAGTATTGCGCGCCGATATCGATCTTACCGACCCCGACGAGCTCGAAAACTTTGTGATGGCTTACACCTTTTTCGCTGGCGTCTTCGAAGGAACCTGGTTCTACAACGGTTTCAGTCCGATTTTCGCATTACAACGTCGCGGTTTAATGAAAGGCACTGCGGAGCAACTGCAATACATCATGCGCGATGAAGTGCTGCATGCTTCGTTTGGTATTCGCGTCTGCAAACAGATCATACTGGAAGAAAATATCAGACTGAATCCGAAAGCCATTCAGCACATGTGGGAAGAAGCCGAAGCAGCAGAACAGCAATATGCGAGATTCCTGCTACCTGAGCCTATACTCGGTTACAGCGCCGACGACCATATTGCGCAGTTTCGCTTTATTGCGAACCGCCGTGCACATAAACTAGATCATCAGACACCTTTCCCGGGCGCCGAGAATGCACTGCCCTGGCTCGACGAACAGGCAAACCTAAAGAAAGAAAAGAACTTTTTTGAAACCCGCGTCACCGAGTATCAAACCGGTGGTGCGCTCAACTGGGATTAGTGTTACACACGTCTCTTCGGTTGTAACTTTAAGCCAGATGCCAGGTAGTCGTATTATTACTGGTAGCTGGCTTTTTTGTTTTTATTGGGTTGGGGAGAGTTTGGTGTTATTTCGGGCTTTGGGGCGGAATTCAGGTTTTTGGATGGTTGGTTTATAGGTAAAAGGACCAGGCAAGTGTAAATCAAAGAGGTATAATTGTTTTGACGTTTACCTCAAGAAATAATATCAATTACACTGGCCCCATAGATTTAATGATCGACGGGTCTCACCAATAGCCGGGGGTTCGTGATACCTGTAATTTGCTTTGCTAATTTATTTCTGATCTACCCAATACGGTCACTCGGTGTACACCCATGTGGTAATTTAATTGTGAATGAAGGATTTTTCGATTCGGGTAAGCAAGTCATGCAAAAATCCATGGTGTTCCATCAACGGTTCCATATTAAGCAGGCCGGTAAATACGAGAATCGGCACTGGCGACGTAGCGATAGCGACAGTTAAAAGGAAGGAGCGCCAACCAAATTGCCTGCTCAGACCACAAAGTAGTGCAAGTCCACCGCCCCCGCCCAAGGCCGAGTTCCCGGGGATGTTCAGGCAAACCGCTAGTGTGAAGTGACGGTGGTCAAACAACAGGGCGACCAGTCGCCCGACCACTGTCTTACCCAATCGGGATTCCGCGATCATGCCTTGCATCGCGGAGGCAATTCCCTCTCTAGGAATAGTGACACCGATACGCGTCAGTAGCGCCACGGTAACTCTTTCAGGAAGTATTCTCCCAACTGCAAAGACAAAGCTTAGACTGCCGATCGTAGCCGCGTAAGCAACAATTGCTCCCACCGGACCAAATACGGCCATGATCAGCAATCCCAACTCAACGCCCGGCACGAAAGGTATGGCAAGAGCAACTGAGTAAGCAACCGTTAGCGACAAGAGGGCGAAAATACCTATGGAGTTTCGCATTGTCGCCAGCATCGCTTGTGCATCGTGGAAACCCAGGTGAGATAAAGAATGACCGACCACGAGGAGCACTGCCCAGACAAACACTACACATATACTCCGGGGCCCTAAGTTTGGCACGAATGGCAGGCTTAAGACCACGAGATAGACCAAAACGGTGAGCAGCACCGTTGTAGCCGCGATCTGAGGAATAGGAGATCTCAGGATTTCTAAAATCTCCGGTTGGTATAGGTGCGCCAGACTATGGACGTAGGCAATCAGAAAAACCCATGCCAATATCGTTGTCGTGATCCTGACCCCAACAAGCG
>CAZYYM010000066.1:0-19676 GCA_964651385.1 uncultured Gammaproteobacteria bacterium
GGGTAACACCCGCCTGAACACGACAATCGAGATCCTCGTTATTAACTTCCATAATCGAATCCATCTGGCTTAAATCGATACAGACACCGCCTCTTACGGCCTGTACCTGGCCTTCCAGCGAGGTGCCGGTACCATAGGCAATGACCGGCGTCCGGGTCTCGGCACAAAACTTGACTATTTGCGATATTTCTTCATTTGACTGCGCAAAACAGACCACATCGGGCAATTGCGGTGGATGCCAGGACTCGCCCTTACCGTGTTGTTCGCGCACACTGTCCACGGTAGAAGCTCGGTCACCCAGTAATTCACGAAGACGAATAACGAGGCTTTGAATCGTCTGGGCCGGAATTTTAGCGGTGTTGTTCATGGGTAACATGGATAAATCGTAATTTGCGCATATACTTTAGACTCAATAATAAACAACCATATGTCCGAGAGGTAACTTCTTATTGCGGCTCATCTTAACATAAAGAGTATGAGCAAAACCGAGCTGATTAAAGCGCTCGAACGTTTCCTTGAGCGCGAAGAATTGTTCAACGCAACCGAAGCCGTAGTGCATATCGGCCATTACGAGTGGGACTACGAAAAAGGCCGCCTGAAAAATTGCTCAAAAGAATACGCCAACTTGTTCGGCATGAGCATCGAACAAATGATGGCGGCAGGATCTGCCAGGGAGAAGACACTAGAGCAGATTCACCCGGATGATTACGAACGCGTGGCCGCGGAATACCGCCGTTCCAGCGACATGGACGGACAAATAAATATTGATTACCGCATCCTCCGCGCCGATGGCGAAATGCGCTGGATTCGTGAAGTCGGAAAAGTGTTCAGTTCCCCGGATAGTAAAAAACGACATTCACTGGGTGTGTTACAGGATGTAACCGAACAAAAACAATACCAGCAGGACCTGGAAAATCGGGAATTGCTCGCCCAACAAGCTGAGTCGATCACTGACATCGGACACTTTATCTACGATGAAAAAGCCGAGAGGTATTTGTATATAAGTATCGGTTTCGCACGGATTCACGGTTATTCTGTCGAAGAATATAAATACAGAACCCAATCTAACGAAGATGATATTTCCGATATCCACGAAGATGACCGGCAGCGGGTCAAAGATGAATACATTCACTATATGCAAACACTGGAGGATTGCGCCATTGAATATCGGCTATTACGCGCCGATGGTAAGATTCGCTGGTTGAGAGAGCTCGGTACAGCACATAAAGTTGAAAACGGTCAAATATTGCAGACCCTCGGCGTTATACAGGATATTACCTCGCAAAAGGAAGCCGAATCTAAGATGCTCGAAGCACAAGCGATGCTCGAACAAAAAGTGGCGGATCGTACCCGCGAACTGGCTGCTACGGTCAAGCAACTGCAGGAAGAAATCACCGAACGCGAAAAAGTTTCCGCCGAGCTGAAATACCTCGCTGACCACGATGCACTCACCGGTTTACCCAGTCTACGGCTTTGTAAGGATCGACTCGAGCGTTCGCTAATCGAATCTCGGCGTAACCAGTTAATGACAGGCGTTCTGTTTGTCGATCTCGATGGTTTTAAATCCGTCAACGATTCCTACGGTCATGACTTCGGCGACATTGTGCTCAAGGTTACAACCAATCGCATTAAAGCCGAGATTCGCGAGTCCGATACCGTTGCCCGCATCGGAGGCGATGAATTCATCGTCATTATGTCGCGCTTACCAAACCTTGCGATCGTTCAACGTGTCGCGCGAAATTTAATCGAACAAATCTCTCAGACCATACATATAAACCAGCAGGAAGTATCGGTCGGTGCAAGCATTGGCATCGCCTTATACCCCGATGATGGCACCACAGCCGAGGAGCTAATCCGCCAGGCTGACAGAGCCATGTACCGGGTCAAACATTCCGGAAAAAACAATTTTGCATTTTTCCACGCGCAACAATTAAATTAGACCAGGCGACAATTTTTCTGGGCATGCCGCCATTTTCCTCGCATCCTGCGTTCTAACTTCCAGAGCATAAATCTTTTGAGAAGAAATCAACATAACCTGCCCGGCATTGCCTTAATGCTAACGGCAATGATGCTGTTTCCGATGATGGACGCCGTCGCCAAATGGCTGGTTATCGCCAAGCTGTCTCCAATCCAGATTATCGCTGTGCGAGGATGGATGATGATACCGATTATTCTGCTGACTCTGACAATACGTGGCAAAACCCGACAATTACAAACTAAACGGCCGTTTGCGCATGCCATTAGAGGATCGCTCGGATTTATTGCCCCCTTCACCTTCTTCACCGCGTTAAAAAATTTACCCCTGGGGGATGCCACCGTGGTTTTTTTCAGCTCAACCTTTATTATGACGGCTCTATCCGCCATATTATTAAAAGAACAGGTAGGTATACATCGCTGGTCGGCCATTGTAACCGGATTTGTCGGTGTTGTTATCGCCATGGACCCTCAGGGTGATGGTGAACTCAGTGCCTATTTTCTGGTGCTGTGCGCGGCATTTATGTATTCGTTGCTGTTTCTATCGGGCCGACATTTATCAGCCAGCGATTCGGTAATTTCAATGGTTTTCTCGGTGAACCTGATGATGGGAGTGGTTGCTTCTGCCTTGTTGCCATGGTTCTGGGTGCCGATGGAGTGGCCAATCATAGGTGTATTGCTGCTAATGACACTGATTGCCTTGACGGCCCATATCGCGATCACAGCGGCATTCAGCCGGGCACAGGTTTCGGTACTGGCGCCATTCGAATATACGTCACTGATTTGGGCTGCGTTAATCGGATATCTGGTCTGGGGCGATCTGCCTTCGATACAAATGTGGAGTGGCGCCGTTATTATCATCGGTAGCGGGTTATATGTCATTCACCGGGAGTCACTACGGAAATCGATCCCTTAGACTTTCAATTGCCGACAGTTTAAGCGTAAACTGTTCCCTAACACCCTGTTCGCAACTCAGGAGAAAGACATGACCCCGTCAAAACAATTGAGCACCATATTGATCGTCACCCTGCTGATAGCTTTTTCGGCAACCAGTTTTGCCGATTCGCAAAGCCAACACAAACTCGTCATTCAAGTTAGCACAGACGACCCGCGTACCCAGAAAATTGCACTCAATAACGCGGTAAATCTGCAAAAATATTATGGTATGGATAACATCGAAATCGAGATTGTTGCTTACGGTCCGGGGCTCGGCATGTTAACTAAAAAGAGCTCGCAGGCGACTCGCATCACCAGCCTGGCCATGCAGGACATCACCTTCAGCGCCTGTGGCAACACGATGAAAAAAGTCGCCGAGAAAAGTGGAAAAATGCCAAAGTTACTGGAGGGCGTGGGCCAGGTACCGGCCGGGGTGGCGCGTATTTTAGAATTGCAGGAACAGGGTTACGCTTACGTCCGACCCTGAATTTCAAGCCAGGTAATGCTTGTGAATTGAGTGAAACCAGGCGAGTAACAATGTTTACATTATCAACCAAACCGTCCCCTGCAATAGGCAGTTCGATGCAGGCGATGGCCGGGTAAGTCGTTTAACCGTTTCAAAGTCTGAACAACAATCGGGCATTGTTGTTCATGACTTCACTCAAATTTTCTACCGACGTATTTCGCAAGCTCGCCATAGTTTGCAGCTGTTCAACAATGTAAGCCGGCTCATTTAACTCGCCGCGATGATTGATGCCGGGCTGGTCCGGCGCGTCTGATTCGAGCAGCAGCACTTCCTCATTGATTTCGGCAACTACCGAACGTAACTTCTTCGCTCGATCAAAATTCACTGTTGCGGCTATCCCCAGTTTAAATCCGAACTCCGCCAGCTGTCGTGCCTGTTGCAGACTTCCTGAAAAACTATGAATTACACCACCGCAGAGTTGCGTCTTACGTAAAAGGCCAATAACCTGATCCATGGCTTTACGCACATGAACAATAACCGGCAACTGGTGATTTCTAGCCAAATCCAGTTGTTCAGTGAATATTTCAAGCTGCCATTTTTCATCGTCCCGCGATTGATAAAAATCAAGTCCGCATTCACCTACGGCAACCGGCTTTTCTCTGTCCAGCCATTCGTCGAGGTCTCCGATATGTTGACTAAGGTGTTGTCCCATGAACATCGGATGCAGGCCATAAGCCGGGAAAATCCCCGAATACTGTGCCGCCACCAGCCTTACTTTGGCCCAACGACTGGCTGTAATAGCCGGTAAAATTATCTGCTGGATACCCTGTTGCCGGGCGCGCTCGACAATCTCGCTACGATTACGGTCAAAGCGGTCATCGTCGAGATGACAATGGGTGTCAATCAGAGCCATCGGGTGCTACCAGCAGGATGCGGGTAAAGCCCAAATTAACATAATCGTTGATCTGCGCCTGACCGCTCGGAGAAACGTCGACAAAGGGCAGGAAGTCATTTGTTCCGAGCCGCTTATACCTGGCAAATTCGCCACAAACATGAATATCGACATGGTCGTCACTCAGGCTTTGCAGTACCTGCATTGCGGGTTCGGACCGATTATTCTGATCGAGAGCAAGATCGAACAGTTCATTGCCGTGTGACACCAGGGCGATATCGAGATTCGGGTATTTATCCCGTAACTGTTGCGTCAATGCCGATAATAATGGTGCAGCCCAATCCCAGCTATTATCTTCCCAGGTGATTATTTCAAATACAACCCCATCGGGTTCCGTATCGGCTGCCAGCAAGGCCTCAACTTCAATATGCTGATAATAATCCGCCTGCAATAGCGGAAGGCAACTTGCCAAAATTATCCCGGCAATTAATTGCTTCATGAATAACTCCGACTCGACTGGTTATACACTGCTTTCGAATTCTAGCGGTTTCCTGGAAATACTGCGACCTCGCAAAGCAGGAATTTTTCAGCGGTTCTTGCAGGCAAATTTGTGTACACTAGGCTGCACCGGAGATTTTACTTCGTAATAAACCGGGAGGGTATCGTCCGATTCGGAAACTATTTTTAATTCTTTGAATTGATACCATAATTCGATTTTTTAGCGGTTGCCGATCAAAACAGGATAAGCCTCGGACTAAGCTTGTTTAGACTGAATAAATCTCAAAATATCAAATGGCTCGCGGCGGTTTTATTCAGCTATGGCGTCTGGAGAATCCTGGAATTTACCCCCAACGCCGAAATCGCCTGGGTAACCGCCATTCTGGCGTTGACGATTTATCTTTTTTCATTCGAAGTCATCGGTGTCGATGAGACAGCGGTGTCGATCATGGTGATGCTGGGTATAACCGATTTGCTGGCACCGATCATGGGATTAGAAAATGGCCTGGTCGATACCGCTCATTTGTTTGATGGTTTTGCCAGTAACGCGGTAATATCGATCATCGCGGTGATGATTATCGGTGCCGGACTCGATAAAACCGGCATGATGAGCAAGGTAGCCGGCATAATTCTCAATGTCGGTGGCACGACAGAAAAACGCATCATCCCGATCATTTCAGGCACCGTCGGTATCATTTCTTCTTTTATGCAAAACGTTGGCGCCGCAGCCCTGTTTTTACCCGTTGTCAGCCGAATTTCCGCGCGCTCCGGCTTACCTATGTCGCGTCTTTTGATGCCAATGGGTTTTACTGCGATTCTCGGCGGTACGGTGACCATGGTCGGCTCTTCTCCGCTAATTCTGCTCAATGACCTGATTTTAACCTCCAATGTCGCCTTGCCAGCGGATGCAAAAATGGAAACCTGGAGCCTGTTTTCGGTAACGCCCATCGGCATCGCATTGATGACAGTCGGTATTACCTATTTCGTCCTGGCCGGTCAATACGTGTTACCCAATGTGTCGACCGATTCACAGGCTAACATAGCAGGCAGCGCGAAATATCTCGAAGAGGTTTACGGTGTCGACTACATGCTGTTCGAAGCCACCGTGCCCGAAGATAGTCCGCTGGTTGGGCAGGTACTCGACGATATTGAATCCGCCAACAGCATTCGCATTATCGCGATTAAGGCCGCCGGTAGCGGTAAACGCCTGCGTGCGAGCCGGGGTGATCTTTCGCGTGACGTCGATATCACCGAAAATGCTGCCATAGGCATTCTCTGTTCACCGGCCCACCTCAGAGATTTTGTCGAAAATTATGGCCTGAAAATTCAAAAGGGTTTACGCGCGTTTTCGGAAGAACTGTCTTCCAGCCAGGCCGGCATTGCCGAAGTTGTTATCCCTCCAGGTTCATCATTGATTGGTAAGAGCGCACGCGACCTGTGGATGCGTAAATCCTTTGGCCTCTCAACAGTAGCCTTGCATCGCGATGGCGTGACTTTATTCGAAGGAGATCATATTCGTAATATGCCATTCGAAGTCGGCGACACACTATTAGTGCATACCAAATGGCAGGATCTTGCACATCTGGAATCGGATCGCAACTTTGTTATTGTCACCACCGAGTACCCCCGTGAGGAGATACGCCCAAACAAGGTTGGCTGGGCAAGTTTCTTCTTCGGCCTGGCCTTGTTTTTGGTGTTATTTACCGATCTGGTACTTTCGGTGGCGCTGATGTGCGGTGCAATTGGCATGGTAATATCCGGCGTTCTCAAAATGGAAGAGGCTTATAAAGCCGTATCCTGGAGTACCGTGTTTCTACTGGCGAGTTTGTTACCGCTCGGATTCGCCGTAGAAACCAGCGGTACTGCCAAATGGATAGCCGAACAAACATTGCTTCTGGTCGGTGATATGCCGCCATGGGTGATTCAGGTTTCGGTAGCCGCGCTGGCCACGTTTTTCACTCTGGTGATGTCGAACGTCGGCGCGACCGTACTGCTGGTGCCACTCGCGGTGAACATTGCTATCGGTGTTGGCGAAAATCCCGCTGTATACGCACTGACCGTTGCGATTGCCACTTCGAACTCCTTTCTGCTGCCGACTCATCAGGTTAATGCCCTGATAAAAGGCCCGGGTGGCTACCGTGTTCCGGATTTTATGAAGGCCGGCATCATCATGACCATATTGTTCCTGATTGTCATGATGATTATGATGCGTATTCTATTCTGACACGGCCTCCGCTAATTCTAAGCCTTTCATCGTTTTTTAAACAACAGATCCCAGACACCATGCCCCAGTCTTAGTCCACGCTGCTCAAAATGCGTCATCGGGCGATATTCCGGACGCTCGCAATACCCGGCTGAGTCACCCTGATTGATAAAACGCGGATCGCATAGGAGCTCGGAAGCCATGTGCCCGGCATATTCCCGCCAGTCGGTAGCCAGGTGAATAGCGCCCCCTGTTTTTAGTAGTTTGAACGATAAATCGCAAAACTGCCGGTTAACAATTCGTCGTTTATTATGCCGTTTTTTATGCCAGGGATCCGGAAAGAAAAGAAATATCCGATCCAACGAATCAGCTGGCATCATGTGCTGCATAACTTCGATTGCATCGTGGGAAATGAGTCGGACATTTGGAAGTAACTTGTCGACGATTCTGTTCAAACAACGTCCAATTCCCGGTTGATGAACTTCGGCTCCGATATAGAGACTTTGTTGATCATTCTCAGCCATTTGCACCAATGCTTCACCATTTCCAATGCCTATTTCAAACTTTATCGCTTTAAAATCACCGCTAATATTTTCAAAATTAATGACCTCCTGACTAAAATCGAAACCATATTCGGTCCAGTGCTGATCCAGCGCGTTTTTCTGTCCAGTCGTTAGACGTCCTGACCGCCGTACAAAACTTTTAATGGTTCCAGCTGGAGGTAAATTTTCGGTCATATCGGTAAATCAATTAACCCGATTGTGGGTGTCCCAGAATAGTACAATTTTAAACCAATCGAATGACAAATACCGTTTATCGGTACTTTTTAATATCCTATCTTCTTTCGCGGGTATTATCTTTTATATTGACTAGGATACCAACATGAAAACGCATTCGGGCTTTACGCTACTTGAATTACTAACCACAATTGCAATAGCAGGCATTGTTACGGTATTCGCTATTCCTGCAATGAAAACCTATATTCAGAATGAACGATTAACAACGCAGATAAACACGCTCGTCGGACATCTTGCACTGGCACGCA
This sequence comes from uncultured Gammaproteobacteria bacterium, assembly GCA_964651385.1. Lineage (GTDB taxonomy): Bacteria > Pseudomonadota > Gammaproteobacteria. Next base: position 8,015 of record CAZYYM010000066.1, read on the forward strand.
GTGAGGCTGTAACTCGGCATCAACAAGTCGTAGTATGCGGCAGTAGCGACGGGGCAACCTGTGGCGCCAACTGGAATCTGGGATGGATGGTGTTTGTCGACGCCAATAACAATAGCAGCCCGGATGCCGCAGAAACGGTTGTTCGTGTACAACAGGCCCTCGAGGGCAATAATACTTTAAACAGCAGCGGCACCATTGGTAATGTGGTCATATACGATTACCGGGGTTTCGCGGCAAATTCAGTCGGCTCGTTTTCGTTATGCGATAACCGCATGGAAGCACATATGAAATCGATATCGATATCGATAACAGGACGTGTCAGACAGGGGGGAAGCACTTCATGCATCTAGAGCTCAAATGCCAGCAAGGTGTCTCCCTGATTGAGTCGATGATTGCATTAATCGTCATTTCCGTGGGTTTGCTCGGAATAGCCGCGCTCCAACTGACTGCTATGAGCCAAAATTCCAGCGCCTTGAATCATAGCCAGGCGGTCTGGATTGCTTACGACATTTCTGATCGGGTTCGGGCAAACTCCGGTAACGGCCAGTTTAACGCTTACGCAGGCATTGATACCAACAATAGTTATAACCAGGATTGCCTGTCCCAGGCTTGCACTCCCCAACAAATGATGACCGCAGATGCGGCAGACTGGATCACTATGATGAATACTCTGCCCGGCGGTAGAGGCATGATTACCAATACAGCAACAGGACTGCGGGTTACGGTTATGTGGGACGATGAAGGAACCGGCGCTACTGGCACCAATTGCGGAAATAATCCGGACGTCGATTTAACCTGCTTTTCGGTGGAGCTGCAATGATTACTCGTAATTTTCAATCCGGCATATCCCTGGTCGAAATCCTGGTTTCACTAGTCATCAGTTTATTTTTGCTTGGTGGCATCGTTCAGGTCTATCTCGGTAACAAGACAACGTTCAAATTTTCGAACGCTATTTCGGAAGTTCAGGAAAACGGTCGTTTTTCACTGGATATTATAAGCCAGGACATTCGACAGATTGATGACTGGGGCTGTATAGATTTTGACAGTAAGCGGATTAACGATAGTCTCGGCCCTTTGACCGTAACAGGTTACCAATCGAAACTACACGATTTCATCGGAAACGATGCGATCGAAGGCACCAATGACATCGGACTTAACAATTCTGACACTATCACCCTTCGCGGCAGTAAGCCGGGGCAGATCAATGTCGTCGGCCCATTCGCCACGCCCGGTCAGAATTTCATCGAAACAACAACGACTAATACCATCACCAGTAATGACATATTGCTGGTAACACGTTGTGGTGAAAATGATATCAATACCGATGCCGATATTATTAAAGTGACCAGTGTCGTTGTCGGTACTAACTCACCGGCCTATCGACGTATTCTTCATAACGGCACTATGAGTCTGATGTATAAAAACGATGCCGCGATCAAGGAATTACAGACCGTTACCTACTCGATAAAGAACGGCGCCGCTGTCGACCGAATGGGCAATCCGGTGCCTGCGCTGTTTCGATCGGAATTCGGCGTCGATCAGGAATTAATTGAAGGCGTCGAGGATATGCAAATCCTATATGGTGTAGACACCGATAATGATAGCGTGCCGAACCGTTACAACACCAGTAACAATGTGGCCAATTTTGGCAATGTTATATCGATCAGGGTGATGTTGTTGGTACGCACAGTAGATGACCTGGTCACCGAACAGCCTCAGGTCTTTACCTTCAATGGCACACAGACGGTCGCAGCCGACAGAAGACTGCGCCAGGTCTTTACCAGCACCATTGCGCTGCGTAACCGGATATAGGTGAAATATGAATTGTAATTATCCGCGTCATCAAAAAGGAGTCACCCTGGTTGTCAGTCTGGTGATATTAGTCACCTTGACCATGCTGGGCCTGTCATCGATTCAAAGGACCACCTCGGAACTGACTATGGCAGGTAACCAGCGCGAATCCGGGTTGATGTTTCAAGCCGCCGAAATGGGTCTGAGGTCAGCTGAGACCTTTATCCAAAACCAAATTTCAAACTCGGTTTATAGCGATCCCGGCAAGGGACTGTATGACATACATACTGCGAATGATAATCCGGGTTTCGTCGGTCCGGATTATTTTGATGCCAACGGCTGGACAACCGGCTCGCAACTCGCCGCCACTTTTATCAAAGATGTTCTGGAACAACCTCGTTTTATGATCGAGTACCTCGGTGACCGATCGCAAAACCCTTTGGCAACAGGACTGAATATTGGGGGCGGATACGGCCAACAGGAAACAGGCGATATTGTTTCTATTTACAGATCGACTTCCCGTGGTACCGGCGTAACCGGCAATTCATTCCGCTTCGTGCAGTCCTACCTGGGCAGAGATGCCCCGTAACTCCGAACATTCAGGAGCGTTAAGATGAGTAACAAATCAGTCAGATCCCGAATTTCCGCAGCATTAGCTGCCCTAGCATTGAGTACAATGACCTGCCACTCTGCGGTCGCCGCCCCCGGCACGCTGGCAACAGCGCCTTTGTTTTTATCAACGATTGTCGAACCCAATGTGTTTTTTACGCTGGATGACTCCGGCAGCATGGACTGGGAACAAATGGTGCGGGACGGCACGGGTGGGTTTTTTTCATCCAGTGGCCTGCCTTTAATCGGCCGTTATTTCCGCTATTATTACAACCCGGAATGGATTGTTAATGCGTATGTGCTACCACCGTCTGCCGGACAAAAAAAAAGCTGGGTGAACGATATCTGGATTTTTCGCACTTCCGAAGGCAATAAAAACTATTACAACCCGGCTATCAATTATGTCCCCTGGGCGGGTGTGAAGGCCGATGGTAGTCCTATGTATCTCAATGCTGACCCGACCCGGGCGCTTTTTGATCCTAATTCTCCCGGGGGTACCCGTACCAATTTAACCGTCGCCAAGAATTACTTCGACTACGATGATTGCTGGTGCTGGAGAAAAGGTTCGGTTTATCTGCCAACTTATTACACCTGGTCCGATTCGAATGGTAATAATAAAATTGATCCCGGCGACACGCACAGCAAAGTCACGATTGCAGCAGGCTCGACCGAAATGCAAAACTTTGCCAACTGGTTTGTTTATTACAGGAGTCGTGAATACGCCGCTAAAGCCGCCATTGGGCGGGTAATCAACAACACCGATGCCACCAGGATGGGACTCGACGTTTATAACGCGGGACATCAGGTGAATCTCAAGTCTATGACCGACCCGACCAACAAGAGAAAAATGCTCGAATCCTTTTACAGCATTAATTCCAGCGGCGGTACGCCTGCCAGAAATTCGCTCAAGCGCGTTGGCGAATTATTTAAATCCACAGGCACCAATGCACCCATCCTGCCGGCGGCCCAGGGTGGCGAATGCCAGCAAAATTTTAATATACTGATGTCTGACGGTTTCTGGAATGGCTGGAATCCCGGTGGTATCGGCAATGCTGACGGTGACGTCAATACCGCTTTCGACGGCAATGCCTCGCAATCGAATGATGGTGGCAACTATGCCGATTCATACTCGATTACGCTGGCCGATGTCGCCATGCATTATTATGAAAATGATTTGCGGCCTAGCTTGTTAAACAAGGTGCCAGTCACGCCGGGAATCGATGAGGCCGATCACCAGCATCTGGTTACCTATACCATCGCTTTCGGACTCAACGGCCAGCTTGATCCGGCAACCGATGACCCGCTCTCCGCCGGTTTTTCCTGGCCCAGACCCAGTAGGAGCTCGATTACCACGGTCGATGACATGTGGCACACCGCCTACAATGGGCGAGGCAAATTTTTAAGCGCTCAAAATCCGGCTGAGCTGGAGCAGTCACTCAATGAGTCTATTTCCGATATAGCCGAACGTACCGCAACTGCCGCAGCGGTCTCCATCAACTCGGCTAAATTAACCACCGAATCAGTCGTATACCTCGCCCAGTTCAATACCAATCGTTGGCAGGGTGACCTGTTCGCTTTCAAGATCGTCGATTTGAATACAGGACAGCTGGCAACCACCGAGGACTGGAGCGCCTCTTCGGTGTTAACGGCAAGAAATGTTTCCACCGATCCCCGCGTCATTTTAACTTATGATGGAACAGATGGAATACCATTCCAGTGGAATAATCTGGGATCATTCCAGCAAGATGATCTGCGCATCAGCCCAACCGGTACCATCGATTCCGACACTATCGCCAAGGCCCGGCTGGCTTATCTGAGAGGCGACCGCAGTAATGAAGGCGCCGGTCAGTTTTTTCGTGAACGCGCTTCGTTACTCGGTGATTTAGTGAACTCGGGCCCTGTATTTGTCGGCGCCCCGAGTTTAAAAATCCCTGACACGGCGCCCTTCCCGACAATGCCGGGATCACGCTATTCCGATTTTAAAAATGGCTCGGCGAAAACACGAAACGGTGTGATATACGCCGGCGCCAACGACGGTATGTTGCACGGATTTGCCGAGAGCACCGGCAAAGAGATTCTCGCCTATATTCCAGGAAGCCTGTTTTCGAAGGCCAATGCCGACGGACTGCATTATCTGACAGACCAGAGTTATCAACATCAATACTATAACGATTTAACGCCGACGATTTCTGATATCTATGCCAACATTGGCGGCGGGCTAAAATGGAATTCGGTTCTTGTCAGCGGTTTGAGAGGGGGTGGTCGAGGAATTTACGCGCTCGATGTCACCAACCCTGCATCGTTTAGCGAAACAAGCACCAATGCAAGTAAACTCGTATTATGGGAGTTTACCGACAATGATCTCGGTTTTACCTATAGCAAGCCGCAAATCGGCATGGTAAATGATAATTCCTGGGTTGCTATATTCGGTAACGGCTATAATGATACCGGCGATGGCAAGGCCAAATTATTTATACTGGATATCTCCAAGGGCGCCGATGGCAGTTGGGACGTCGGCGATTTTCGGGTCATTTCCACAGGTTCCGGGTCAATGTCAAATCGCAATGGCCTGGCCACGCCGGCATTGGCCGACCTCGATGGCAATGGCACCATAGATCGGGCCTATGCGGGTGATTTGAAAGGGCAGATGTGGGCATTTGATTTAAGTGATGCTTCGCCAGCAAACTGGGGTGTGGATTTATTGTTTACGACTAAAGGTAACCGGCCGATCACCGCTAAACCCACTCTGGCCAAGCACCCTAACATATCGACAGACAATACCAATAAACCCAATGTCATGGTGTTTTTTGGCTCCGGACAATATCTGGTTGATGCCGATAAGGGTGCGCCATTTTATAACGATTATTTTTATGGTGTATGGGATAAAGGTGATATCAACCTGACCAGCACGACACTGGTTGAGCAAACCTATGATACGAGCTTTTCACCCCGGGTATTAACCAGAAACCCGGTGAATTATGGGGGTGGTGAGTACGGCTGGTTCCTGGGACTACCCGACACCGGTGAACGTTCGGTCACCCGGCCGGTGGTTCGAGGGACGGCTGTCTTCTTTAATACCTTTGTGCCGAACTCAGATCCCTGTTCAGTTGGCGGCTATGGCTACCGCTTTACCGTAGACCTCGTCAATGGCGGTGCGACAGAAGAGCCCCAAACCGATGTCAATCAGGATGGAACCGTCGACGCACAAGACCAGGCGGACAATGGAATCGCGAAGGCATCAGTAAGCGCCCTGAAACAGGAAGGTTTTTTACCTGAACCGGTATTCATCGAGGATATCGCATATACCGGTGAAACGCCCTCGAAGGTACGGGAATTACCTAATATTACCAGAGGCCGCTTATCGTGGCAGGAGCTATTACAGTGATAATATTTAATCGTAATGTCTTATCAAGTATTTTTCTTGTGACTTTATCGTTCCTGGCCTGGCCAAGTAATATCAGGGCACAGGGAACAGTTCTCGATGCACAGGCCAGTGGTAAAATTATCGAGTTGAAGCGCAATGCAATCAATGTAGGCGATTTGACATTTGAGCTGAGTCCTACCGTCAAAGTCACCGGTTACGGCAGGACGACGCTTAAGCATCTACACAAAGGTGACTATGTCGGTGTAAAACTGCTCAAGTTCAATGGTCGCCTTCTGGTAGATACCATTTACTACTTGAAGAATGAACCTGAAGGTAGATACCTTTTATTACCTAAAGAATGAACCTGAAAACGAATAATCAAATACGAGTCTGAAAAATGAAAATTGTTAGATCGAAAGGTTTTACGCTTATAGAACTCATGATTGTCGTAGCTATTGTAGCCATCATATCGGCTATAGCAGTCGGTTTTTACGGAGACAATGTCCTCGCTGCCAAGCGTACTGACGGCCGCAAGGCCCTGCACGAAACCGCGGCTTCTCTGGAAAAATGTCGGAGTCTGTATGGCTCCTACAATAATGCCAATTGTAATGTCGCGTTGCCATTCACCACAGATGACGGGTTATATATGATTTCATCCGTCACGGCAGCTTCCACCTATACATTAACCGCGACGCCGGCCGGTTCGCAGACCAGGGACAACGAATGCACCTCGATGACATTAAACAATATCGGCGTCAAGGGCGGAACCCCCGCGGCCGGAAACAAATGCTGGTGACCCAGCGGGCCTGGACCGATTGAGCTGACGTGGATTTGGAATCTTGTATTGGGTGATCACCCCCTGATAACCCTGTTTTCAGTCTGATATTCCCTGATCCCGTTCTGCTATAATACTACTTTCACCATTTCTTTTTTCTGACAATGACACGCAAAGCAGTTGCCCTGATTTCGGGTGGATTAGACTCGTTACTCGCAACCCGACTGATTCAGGAACAGGATATTCATGTCGAAGGTATTAATTTTTTTACCGGTTTTTGTGTTGAGGGTCATACCCACGCCATTCGCAAAAAAGACCGGGACAAGGTCAAACGTAACAATGCGCTCTGGGTTGCCGAACAGCTCGGCATCAAACTGCATATTGTCGATATTGTCGAAGAATACAAGAATGTCGTCATCAATCCGAAACATGGCTATGGTGCCAATCTTAATCCCTGTCTCGATTGCAAAATATTCATGGTAAAAAAAGCACACGAATGGATTCAGTCGCATGGCTTTGATTTCATCATTACTGGCGAGGTTATCGGTCAAAGGCCCATGTCCCAACGCAAGCAAACCATGCCGATCGTTTCGGCTGAATCCGGCGCTGATGATTTATTATTACGACCACTTTGCGCAAAAAATCTGCCCCCAACCCGGGCCGAGCTGGAAGGCTGGGTAGACAGAGAGAAACTGGAAGATTTCAGCGGTCGATCCCGTAAACCCCAGATGGCGCTCGCCAGGCGATTCGGTTTCGAAGACTATGCGCAACCAGCCGGAGGCTGCTGTTTTTTAACCGATGCCAGCTACTCGGTGAAATTACAGGATCTATGGCACAATCGCGGCCAAAAGCAGTATGAAATCGACGATATCATGTTATTGAAGGTTGGCCGGCATATCCGACCCGAGCCCGCATATAAATTGATCATTGCCCGCGAGGAAGGAGAAAACCGATTTTTGAGTGGCTATAAAAATCAGTTTCAAACCATCAAAACCGTCAGTCATGCAGGACCACTGGCTCTGGTGGAAGGTAAACAACTCGATCAGGATCAAATTAACCTGGCTTGTGCCATAACCGCTCGATTCAGCAAGGGGCGCGACGCAAATTCCGTGGAGCTTTCATACAGTAACTGCGATAAGGAAACGACGGCTATCCAGATCAAGCCATTAACACCAAATGAGATTCCTCAGGCATGGTATATCGCATGAGTGACTCCACCGTAAAACTAGACGCCCGCCGACTGTTATGCCCAATGCCGGTCATCCGATTGCAGGATTGCATCAATCGACTGCAAAGCGGAGCACGCGTTGAAATCACTTGTACCGACCCCGGCGTCATGAATGATATTCCTACCTGGTGCCGAATCAACGGACACCTGGTCATGTCCACGCTGGTGCAAAACGACGAATATATTCTCGTGGTTGAAAAAGTGGCTGGTGAAGATTGAGTCAGCGTTTCTGATCATCATCACTAATATTGCACCGCTGTGGGGCAATAGTTTCCGTAAGCACTACGCATGCGCCATAATCGATCAAAAAAATTGGTAAAAGCACAATTTTCAGTACAATGCTCCTGTTTCGATTTCTATTCCCGCATCTATTTGTAACGGAGACCCAGTACCATGTCAGCTTCTGATGTATTGAACACTATTAACGAGTACGGCGTTAAATTTGTCGACTTTCGCTTTACCGACACCAAGGGCAAGGAGCAACATGTCTCCATACCATCTAAATGCCTCGACGAAGACAGCTTTACCGAAGGCCAGATGTTCGATGGTTCGTCTGTTGCAGGCTGGAAAGGCATTAATGAATCTGACATGATTTTAATGCCCGATGCCTCTACCGCTGTACTCGACCCATTTACTGATGAACCGACCATTAACATTACCTGTGATATCGTCGAACCGGCTACCGGCGAAGGCTATGAGCGTGACCCTCGCTCGATTGCAAATCGGGCTGAGGCCTATTTAAAAGCCTCCGGTATCGCTGACGCGGCTTATTTCGGTCCGGAAAACGAATTTTTTGTGTTTGATGATGTTAAATGGACGACAGATATGGGCCACTGTTCTTACCAGATCGACTCCGAAGAAGCCGACTGGAATACCGGAAAGTCTTATGAAGACGGAAATACCGGACATCGGCCCGGTGTTAAAGGCGGCTATTTCCCGGTTCCGCCAGTCGATTCATTACACGACATGCGTTCGGCAATGTGCCTGGCGATGGAAGAGATGGGCCTTAAAGTTGAAGTTCACCACCACGAAGTGGCAACGGCTGGACAGTGTGAAATTGGCGTCGCCTTTAATACACTGGTACACAAAGCTGACGAGGTTCAAATTCTCAAGTATTGCGTTCATAACGTCGCCCACAGTTATGGAAAGACAGCTACATTTATGCCCAAGCCAATCGTCGGTGATAATGGCAACGGCATGCACGTTCACATGTCACTGGCTAAAGATGGCAACAATCTGTTCTCGGGTGACGGATACGGCGGCCTGTCGGATACCGCATTGTTTTACATTGGTGGTATCATCAAACATGCCCGCGCTATTAACGCCTTCGCCAATGCCGCAACCAACAGCTACAAGCGACTGGTACCCGGCTTCGAAGCACCGGTCATGCTGGCTTACTCCGCCCGCAACCGTTCCGCCTCTGTCCGTATTCCTTATGTCAGCAACCCGAAGGGTCGTCGAGTCGAAGTACGTTTCCCTGATTCAACTGCAAACCCCTACCTTGCATTTAGCGCGATGTTAATGGCGGGCCTCGATGGTGTTAAGAATCGCATTCATCCAGGTGAAGCGATGGATAAAGATCTGTACGATTTACCCCCTGAGGAGGAAGCAGAGATCCCGCAGGTCGCGTTCTCGTTCGACCAGGCACTGGAAGCCCTCGATCAGGACCGGGATTTCCTCAAGGCAGGTAGCGTTTTTACCGATGACGTCATCAACGGTTATATCGCGCTCAAGTACGAAGAAGTACAACGTCTCCGCCTGGCCACAAACCCGGTTGAATTTGACATGTACTATAGCTGTTAATCAACACAGGACCTTAAAAGACTGAAAAGGCTCCCGTTCAAGGAGCCTTTTTTTTCGATGCCATGCCAACACAGGTCAACAAAATTCTCGATACGCTTAATTGCACTATCGTTTGCCTCGACGGTAGTTTGACCATTATTTATCTCAATTCAACGGCCGAAATGCTATTTGACGCCAGTGCACTATCGCTCACCGGAAAACCTTTCCAACAGCTGTTAAGTCGGGTAGAACCGAATACGATCGGCGAAAAACTGAAGGGTTTCTCCAATTCACAACAAACCGTCACCGAGCACGAAGCTTGTTTAACTCTGGTAGACGGTCGTACCATGTTAGTCGACTATAGCATTTATCCACTCGATGTTGAGCACGATTCAGCTAACATTCTGGTTGAAATTCGTCCACTGGAGCGACAGGTTGAAATTGCTCGCGATGTGTTCAGTAATCTACAAAACCAGGTGAGTCGCCAGTTTGCCCGCGGCATAGCCCACGAGATTAAAAACCCCCTGGGCGGTATTCGGGGTGCGGCACAGCTACTCGACAGGGAATTGCCGAATGCTAATTTGAGAGAGTTTACCGACGTTATTATCGGAGAGGTCGACCGCCTTCAGGTACTTATCGATAATATGCTCGGGCCGGGTAGCAGTCTCGATAAGCAGCCGGTTAATATCCTCGAGGTGCTTGAACACATTCGCAAGCTACTCGAAACCGCCGAGCCGGCCAGATTCAAGTTTCAGCGTGATTATGATCCGAGTATTCCCGAATTCCCGGCTGACAGGAATTTATTGATTCAGGCCCTGCTCAACCTTGCATTAAACGCAGTGCAGGCCCTCGAAGCCGAGGGTCAAATTACCTTTAAAACCCGTATAGATCGGCAAATAACAATCGACAAAACCAACCATCCGCTGGTCCTGCAAATCGATATAATCGACAATGGCAAGGGTATTTCCAGGGACCTGCGCGATACACTTTTTTTACCCATGGTTACCGATAAGGCCGAAGGTAGCGGGTTGGGTTTACCCATTGCGCAGGGGATCATTTCGCGGCATGGCGGCATAATCAAAGTCGAAAGTTATGACTTCGGAACTATTTTCAGAACGCTTTTACCGCTAGAGCAGATATGAACAACGCAATGTCACCAGCGCCGTCCATCTGGATTATCGATGACGATCAATCGATACGCTGGATACTGGAACGCGCACTGGGAAATGCCGGATTTAAAATAACGGCCTTTGAAACCGCATCAAAAGCACTGACTCGATTCAAACGCTCGGAAAAATCCGCTCGCCCGGCGCTTATTTTAACCGATTTCCGCATGCCGGGAATCAACGGCTTCGAATTGTTAAAGCAAATCAACAATATCGACTCCGCGCTTCCGGTTATTATTATGACGGCCTATTCTGATCTTGATACGACGGTTCAGTCTTACCGCGAAGGCGCCTTTGAATACCTGGCCAAGCCATTCGACATCGATGAGGCGATTGATCTGGTGACCAGGGCTTACAAACAATCAAAATTAACCCGCATTAGTGATTCGGGCGTTCCAGTCGTCACCGACCAAACACCACCCGACTGGAAAAAGGCATTGGAACAATGGGCTGATATAGCGCTTTCCAACGGCGACAACGATATTTTAACCACGGCTATCAAGGACTTCGAAAAAATTTTGCTCGAGTGCGCTCTGGTCGCAACAAATGGGCGAAAACAGGAAGCCGCCAAACGCCTGGGCTGGGGCCGGAATACTTTGACCAGAAAATTGAAAGGGTATCGTTAGTGGTTCGAGATACACTTCATATAGGCTTGCTCCAAAGTCTGGGCCTGGAATCTTTCCAGGCACGATTGGGGAGAACCAATAAACTGCATTTCTCCCTGATGGAGGATACCAAATTGATCACAGATTTCCTCGGCATCGGCCAGCAAATGAGTACTGTACAGAATCGTTCGGCCTTTGACTTTTTCTTCCAGTAACAAGTGTTTAAAGTGATAACGGGCTTGCGGGTCGAGGCCGCTTAGCGGTTCATCCAGAATCAGGAAATCCCGCTCCAGCATGAAACAACTGATTAAACCGAGTTTTTGTACCATGCCTTTGGAATAG
>CAZYYM010000067.1:0-16396 GCA_964651385.1 uncultured Gammaproteobacteria bacterium
GTGTGTGTTTAACTCGTTCCCCTCAACACCCAGAGAAATTTTGGCGAGAACTCGGGACTCTCAAGCTCTTGATTATACCCGCTGAAAATTAATCCACCCACTATTTCAGGTGGTCTGCCAGTAACTCTAACAGCATTATTGTTACTCTAAAATGCATCCCGTTAATTGGTTTTCTGGTCAGTTATCGATGGCTCGGGCAAAATATTCTTATGTCGGCCAATGCTAAATTTCCCCGGGTACATTCGACCACTAGTGTCAGACACTACACGAGTATGCCCCTGCGGAATGACATTCCTTAATTACCCACAATCCTGATACGATCTTCGCCTCTCAAGGAGCCGCCATGATAGGTTGCTGCCTTGAGGATAATTTTGAATACCCCTTCACCGACTTTGAATCCCGTAGTGTGTACGTCGCAGACGAGATCTTCGTGGTTATCGTCGTTAATATCTGTTTTGCGACATAAACTTTTATCAGACTTGCCAACTAGCAAGACGTCGACACCATTTAGCCTGATAGTGCGCGGATTGATCGCGGTTACATCGAGGTCAGTTGTGCCGAAAATCACGACAGAAATAACGCGACCGGAACTGGTGTGGACAATATTTTCTGAATCGCCGGGTTTGATATCTATAGTCATCGTGGCGGGTCCATGACTACCGAAAAGATCGCTCGCCCGGGCAGAGATCGCAAAGGTTGGGGAGAGGTACACACTCCAACTCAGACAGAGTGAGAGGATAAAATAGATTATCGTTTCAGGCTTTCTATGATTCCTGCAAAAATAACTGTCAATTAAAGAAGGCAACATGGTGGTAGTGCTTGTAACCGGTTTGCTGTTAATTTTATTGGGGTTCATATCTCACTGCAATCCTCAAATACTAATCTCTAAGCGGGCGTCATCTTAGACCGCGTTTCAACCATTTTATCGTCATCACTCTTAACCCGGTGAATACGCACATTGAGTGGTTTTGAAGTATTCAGGTGGACATCTCGCTGCGGAAATGCAATGACGATTCCGGCTTCTTCGAATTTGTGGTTTATCGACTGGTGGAGCTCGCTGATAGTTTGTCGCCAATAGTCCATCGAGCCCACAAAACAGCGCAGCACAATGGTCAGTGAATTGTCGGCAAAGCTCTCGAACGACACCATTGTCGGTGGGTCCTCCAATACGCGCTCATGTTCGACGGCAACTTCCTGAACCAGTTTAATCGCCTGTGTTACGTCGCTGCCATAGGCGATGCCGACCGGAATTACGATGCGGGTAATTGGATCCGAAAGCGTCCAGTTTAGCAGCCGACCGGTTATAAATTCTTTGTTGGGAACCAATAGCTCCTGTTGATCCCAGTTACGGATAGTGGTGGAACGGATGCGAATATTGGTGACGATACCGTCGGTATCACCGACGGTAACCACGTCACCGATACGTATCGGGCGTTCAAACAGCAGAATGATGCCGCAAATGAAATTGGCGACAATTTCCTGCAGGCCGAATCCGATACCGACACCCAGTGCTGCGATTAGCCACTGGATTCCCGACCAGCTCCCGCCCAACAGGTTGAAAACCAGTACCACACCTATTGCAACGATACCATATTGCGTTAGCGTTGTAATCGCGTAACGACTGCCAGCACTGATATTCAGCCGTGCCAACAGTGCAATTTCGAGCAGTGCCGGCAAGCGCCGAGCCGCAGCAATCCCGATAACAATGGCCAGCACGCCCAGTATAAGATCGCTAAGTGTGACCGGAACCAGTTTCTCGGCGCCCTCGACGATCACGCTATAATGCCATAGCGATATATCGTCGAGTATTCGAAAAGCCGGTAACACGTCGGCCCAGATTCCCCACAGGGCTAGCGCAGCGACCAGGATCAACACGGTGTTAATCAGTTTGGTGGTGTCGTCGCTAAGTGCACCAAAATCGATTTCGCGTTCTTCAACCGGCGATAGATCAACGTCGTCGGCGTTATCTTCGCCCTGAGTCGCGATTCTTGCGGCCCGTTGCTGGCGATGTTTTTCAAGTGCAGCGCGAAACTTTAGCTTTTGCTCTGTGAGCAATACCCACCGTTCGATGAGTTGATGGATAAAGATGATACCGACTATAAGCCAGAGCATGTAGAGCAAGCGGGTTCCAAATTGCATCGCGGTGTAGGTATAACCTACCAGTGACAACCCCATCAGCGTTAGCGGTAGCGCTATACCCAGTGCAACCCAGAGGTATCGGAACCAGGTCAGCGGGCTAGTGCGATGTGTGGCATAAAATTGGCGCAGGGCGCCGCTTTTCGGTGCCAGTATGCGACTGAGAAAAAATCCCAGTGCGATCAATACGATGAGGAAGCAGAGTCGGCTCAAGCCGCCGCCCAATGATGCCGGTTGGTAGGCAACTGTTGTAGTGACAATAAAAGCAGCAGGCAGGAAGATAAACTCCAGGCGGCGAATTTCACGGGCCAGCAATTCGGTACTCTCAGGATGCCATCGAAAATGTACCACCGTCATTCCGTAGGGTTTGCAGAACGCGTAAAACACTTCGAAAAATAATGCGAATAAACCGGCCCGGTACAGGGCATAACCAAGTACTGGCACAAACTGGCCTTTTGTCGCCAGGGTCGGCACAAAGTTCTCGACCACCGCGCCGGTTTCTGTGCCGAGCAAGTGTATGCCGAGCGCAATGAAAGGCAGCGGCCAGCGTATCGCCAGCAATAGTGTCCAGCCCAGCGCCTTGATAGTATTACTGAAGCGGTCGTGGCGAAGTTGCCCTATTTTACTACCGCTGCGTCTCAAAGCGCCGCGGATTTGACGTGAGCGGATCAATAGAACGACAAATAGAATCAGTCCGAGAATGAGTATCCAGGTACTCGAATTCAGCGATATTAGCGCCTTAGCGAATGTTTGCCAGTGTGCCTTCGACAGAAAAATCGCCAGAGGCTGCAGGATCGATGTAATCGTATCACGGTCAGGCAAGTCTCCGGTACGGATCCAAAGCAGACGTTCGTCGAGAAACTTTTGGTAGGCATTGGTGGATTCGAATAGCTGCCGTTGGGCGAAATCGAGTTCGCCCAGAGCCTGCTGGTAGATATCATCGGCAGCGATTGCCTTGTCAAGAAGCTGGCGTCGTGTCTCGGCCAGGACCATCAACTCGTCGCGTAATTTATCGCGTTCATAAAACGCCTCCCAGGCTACCATTTCCTCGACGTAATCGGCTATATCGCGCAAACGACCGCGTTCCTGCTGGTTCTGGATTTGGCGTAGACTTGAATCAATTACCCTTTCCTGCAGACGACGTTCAGCGTTGCGAAACATTGTCGAATCCGGCAGCCCCCGGCTCTCTTCAAGCAGCACTTGCCCCAATGCCTGACTCAGGCCGGCTATTTCGAGCCTTTGACGCGCCAGGCGAAAATTATCGGTGATACGTTTGGCCTGCTCGCTGGTCGTATTTTCTTCATTCGTAACCTCTTCGAGTGATTTCGCCAACTGGCTCAGCGTCTTGCTGAGCAGCGTGTTTTTCTCGGCGAGCGCCTGCACCAGCGGGTGCTTTCCGGACGCCTGACGTTGTGTTTCGCCTGTTTCCTGTTGTGCGGTTCTGGCCTCTGCACCACGTCTCTCGACCATTAGAGTCTCCAGGCTTCCTACTGTCTCGGATAAACGCTTTACTTCCAATGTTGTTGTATCTCGCTGTGCGTTCAACAGGTCGATGCGCATAGGCTGGCTCAGCAACTCCTGATCAAGCATCTGGATTTCGGCGCTGAGCGTCAGATTCTCCTGCTCGAGTGCCCAGCGCCGCGCTTCAGCGAGAAGCGGCAGTTCGCCCTCGGGGACCGGTATCAGTAATTCTTCGGCTATTGCCGCCAATCGTTTTTTTGCTTCGGTCAGTCGATTGCGCACCTGAGTTGAACGTTGTGTCTGTGATTCGAGTATCTTTTCAAGTTCGCTGAGCTTGTCGGAAAGAGCCGAAAGGTTGGCCTTTTCGCCAAGCAGTTGCTGCTCGAGTTCAGGTAGCGGTTTGAGTAGAAGAACTTCGGACAGCACTAGTGGCGTGTTATTTGTTTCGAGCTTCCCCAGTTCGCCGCGCAGGGCACGTGCCTGTTCCGGTGCGGATTCGCGAGCGTGGGTGAATTCTGCCACGGCGGTTTCATAGCTTTGTTGCTGGGAAATCAGGCTGGCTGTCTTACGGTAAAGTTCCAGCAATGCGCCTCTGGTAGCCTCGTCGAGATCGCCTGCGGTTACTGTTTCGCTAATGCGGTTTTCCAGTATATCGGGCGTCGTTCCTGCAATGGGTGATATTGGCGATTGTGCAATTACGGATACCGAAAACAGCATCGCCGAGCAGGTCAACAACAGAATTACCGGAATTCGGGCTAGATATTGTTTGTGAAATTTGCTCATACCTTGAACTTTTACTAGTAAACAGGATAAATTTACAGTTAATTCTACAGGGATAATGGTAAAAGAAGTACAAACACTTATGTCAATGTCATCTCATTTAAAGGTAAGCTAATTGAATAAAAAGGATCAGATACAACAGGAAGCCATACGCAAGCTTGCCAAAATATCCGCTACGCGTAGTGGCGGATTCAGGGTTGATCCTGCGGCTGAACAAAGAGAACGCGACAGAATAGCCAGATTAGTTGATCCAGAGTACAAACCAACCCCGACGGATGCCAAAATTCAGAGGCCCTCTTCATTGAGCGGTATTTTGCAAATTTTAAAGTTCATCGTAATTATTGCGCTTATAATTTATATTGGCACAGGTTTTTGAGTTAACTATCGCGCCCATAAACGCTATAGTCCGGCTTTATTTTCGAGAGCCTGACTGTGGCGCATATCCAGACCCTGCCTTCCCATCTGGTTAACCAGATTGCCGCCGGCGAAGTGGTTGAGCGGCCGGCTTCGGTGGTTAAGGAGCTGGTTGAAAACAGTCTCGACGCCAGTGCCTGTTCGATTACAGTCGAAATCGAAGCAGGAGGTACCCGTTTAATTCGTGTAACCGATGATGGCAAGGGCATTGAGAAAAATGAATTGGCCATCGCAGTGTCACGTCATGCAACCAGTAAGATCAGAAATCTGGAGGATCTTGAAAAAATCGCTTCTCTGGGTTTCCGAGGTGAGGCTCTACCGAGTATTGCTTCGGTATCTCGGTTATGCTTGATCTCCTTTCACGAACAGGCTGATCACGCCTGGAAAATTCTTGCCCGTGATGAGGCAGCGGCGGTTCCAGACGCCGCACCACGCGGGACGATAATCGAAGTCCGCGAGTTATTTTATAATGTGCCCGCACGTAAAAAATTCCTGCGTACTGAACAAACCGAATACAAACATATTGAATCGTTATTCAAAACGCTGGCTTTAAGTCACCCACGGGTTGGATTTAAATTTATTCATAATCAAAAAATCGTCTACCAGTTAAAGGGGGCCGACAGTATTCCCGAACAGCAACAACGACTGGCTATACTCTGTGGTAAAAGCTTTTCCGAAAGCCTGATCTCGATTGACGTCGAAATAGACGGGCACCATCTTACAGGCTGGATCGGATTACCGACCTTCAACCGCAGTCAGGCCGATATGCAGTACTTTTTTGTTAACCGGCGCATGATTCGGGATAAGCTCATCAATCACGCCGTTCGCCAGGCTTATCAGGATGTGATGTTTCATGGTCGCCACCCGGCTTATGTTTTGTCATTGGAAATGGATAGCCGTCAGCTCGATGTGAACGTGCATCCGCAGAAGCACGAGGTGCGTTTTCGAAATTCGCGGCAGGTGCATGACCTTATTTATCGCAGTCTGAAACAGGCGGTCGCCGACATTCAACCCGATCGGCAAATTGAATCTCCTGATTATGCATTGAGTGATGCATCAGAGCTGTCAGACACGATGCCATCGCATCAAACCGGTATGGGTTTTATTCAATATGCTGGTTTATCAAGGTTCGCGCCAGATGTTCGAGAGCAAACAGCCGCTTATACTTCACTGATCCAGGCCGGGAGTAATCCAACTGAGGGTGTCGAAACCAATACACAGATTCCGCCGCTGGGCTATGCCATTGCGCAACTCAAGGGAATTTATATTCTGTCGGAAAATTCACAGGGTTTGATCGTTGTTGACATGCACGCCGCACACGAGCGTATTGTCTACGAGCGTATGAAACAAAATGCAGAACAGGAAGATGTTATTCGCCAGCCACTATTAGTACCCATTTCGATGAATGTCAGTCAGTCCGAAGCCGACCTGGTTGAAGAACGGCGAGCCTATTTTATTCATCTTGGTTTTGATGTTGAGCGCTTGAGTCTGGAGCAGATCAGGGTTCGAGCCATTCCTGTCCTGTTAAAACAAACGGATTGTGAACAGTTGGTCCGTGATGTATTGGCCGATCTGCTTGAATTCGGGCAATCGCGGCGAATCCAGGAATATGAAAACCAGTTGCTGGGAACTATGGCCTGCCATGCTTCGGTTCGAGCCAATCGTTTATTAACGATTAATGAAATGAACGCTCTACTGCGTGATATTGAAATGACCGAACGCAGCGGCCAGTGTAATCACGGTCGTCCAACCTGGAAGCAATTGAGTTTGGATGCGCTCGACAAGTTCTTCAAACGTGGTCAGTAAATCGGCTGAACCGACGATTATTTGCCTGATGGGGGCAACCGCCACTGGTAAAACCGAGCTGGCTGTGGATATTTCGGCACGATTTCCCGTTGAACTGATAAGCGTTGATTCTGCGTTGATTTACCGTGACATGAATATCGGTACCGCCAAACCGACCGCCGATCTGCTTGAAAAGACACCACATTTTCTAATCGATATCATTGATCCTGCTGAACGCTATTCTGCCTGGGATTTCGTTAATGAGGTGGGTCGGTTAATTAAGGAGATCGGCCTTCGAGGCAACATCCCGTTGTTGGTCGGGGGCACCATGATGTATTATCAGGCCTTTGAACAGGGTTTGAATCGGTTACCCGAAGCAGATGACACCATACGGCTGAGGTTAGATAGAGAGGCTCGCGCGATTGGATGGCCGGCGATGCACGACAGGTTGGCCGAAATAGATCCCGTGACCGCCAGACGTGTTAAGCCCGGTGACCGGCAACGAATTCAGCGCGCTCTGGAGGTATTTGAAATCAGCGGGATCTCCTTGTCGGAATTACAGCTTGGAAAGACGCAGGGTTATTCAGGTGATTTACTAAAAATATCGCTAACAGTAAAAGATCGTTTGTTGTTGCATGGTCGTATCGAACGGCGTTTTCACGGCATGCTGAAGCTGGGTTTTATCGAAGAAGTGGCCGCACTTAAAGACAGGAACGATCTTGATCTGTCGATGCCGTCCATGCGATGTGTTGGCTACAGACAGGTCTGGCAATATCTGCAAGGCGATGTTTCGAAGCGGGAAATGACTGAAATGGCAATTGCTGCGACTCGTCAGCTTGCCAAACGCCAGATCACCTGGCTGAGAAAACAATCGCAAATAAATGCCTATGATTGCTTGAATTACCAGAAAGATGCTATATTTAAGCTGCTTGGTGAGTCTTTTTCGGACTAGCATGTGGCGTATTTGATTCAGCCATTGGCAAACTTTCCCGCATCTTTATGGTCAGTTTATAAAAGCTATTCCAGTCCGCAGATTGATAGTCCAATTTTGGAGTGATGCGTTGCAACTGAAATGGTCAGTTATTCATTTTGAAAGATCTTTTACCAGGTTAGTGAACCGGTTAATTGCATCGATGGTGACCGGGGTTAAGGTTCGTCGATGTGATTCGAAAATAATAAATTTATGGAGCATAAACTATGTCTAAAGGGCAAATGTTACAAGAACCCTACTTAAATGCGCTGAGAAGAGAGCATGTACCGGTATCAATTTTTCTGGTTAACGGAATCAAATTGCAGGGACAGATCGAATCATTCGATCAATTTGTCGTGTTGCTGAAAAATAATGTCAGTCAGATGGTTTATAAGCACGCCATATCGACTATCGTTCCGGCCAGAAACGTGCACATCGATACGCCGCATGATGAAGTAGACGAGGGTAATCGTTAAAATTCTGTCGGGAGTCAGATTTGTTCGAATTTGAACGCCACCGTGGTGGCGAACGGGCGTTATTGGTACACGTTAATTTTTCCCATCAGTCAGATCAGGATGATTTGGCCGAGTTTGTCGAACTCACGCGTTCCGCCGATGTAATTGATGTTGATATTATTGTTGGCAGTCGGCAGCGGCCGTCGGCAAAAACCTTTATCGGCAAAGGTAAGCTCGAGCAGGTAGCAGGACAGGTAGCTGCCCGGGAAATCGATGTTGTGCTGTTTAATCATGCACTGACACCATCGCAGGAGCGCAATCTGGAGCAACAACTCCAATGTCGGGTACTTGATCGCACCGGACTGATACTCGACATTTTTGCTCAGCGTGCGCAATCATTTGAGGGAAAGCTTCAGGTTGAGTTGGCTCAGCTCAAACATTTGTCTACGCGACTGGTACGTGGCTGGACACATCTTGAGCGCCAGAAGGGTGGTATCGGGTTACGCGGGCCGGGTGAAACCCAGCTAGAAACTGACCGTCGTTTATTGGGTAAACGTATAAAATATCTGAATAACCGTTTGGCTAAAGTGGCTCGCCAACGCGATCAGAGCCGTCAGGCGCGCAATAAAGCTGAAATTCCGAGTGTATCCCTGGTTGGATATACCAATGCCGGTAAATCGACATTATTCAATGCTTTAACGTCGGCTTCGGCTTATGCCGCCGATCAATTGTTTGCAACGCTTGATCCCACCTTGCGCAAACTCAAGCTCGATGAGTATCGTTCGCTCATTCTGGCGGATACAGTCGGTTTTGTCCGTCATTTGCCACACGACCTGGTTGCCGCCTTTAGAGCAACGCTGGTGGAAACCCGCGAAGCTGATTTAATTTTGCATGTTGTCGATTGTGCCGATGATAATCGGGAGGAGAAAATCGAAGCGGTTAATCGGGTTTTAAAAGAAATCGGTGCTGAAGATGTACCTCAACTGGTTGTTTATAACAAAATCGACCTGCCACAATATAGAGCCCGCATAGATGAAGATGAAGACAGTCAAGCCTGGCGGGTTTGGTTGTCCGCACAAACGGGTGAAGGCTTTGACGAACTCCTGACAGTGTTAAGCCGTCGATTTAGTGAAACAGTTTTGAGTTGTACTTTGTCAATCCGGCCGGACGAAGGTCAGATACGCGCCTATTTATTTGAAGAAGGGGCTATTGAGGATGAAAATTACGAAAGCAATGGCGATATCAGCTTGAATCTATCCATTTCGCCCGCACTTCTAAAAAGGATGTATCGAAAATTCCTGCTCTCTCAGGATCGCGTCACATTGCATTCGGATACGCTTGCAGGAGCCGCATAATAGCCTTTACAATCCGCACTCTTTGAGAGTTTAGTACTCAATCCAATTGATATACCTGTTATCGGAGAATATTTATGCCCTGGAATGAACCGGGTAAAGACAAAGATCCCTGGGGTCAGAGAAAAAATGACGGCCCGCCGGATCTGGATGAATTGTTTAGTAATTTGAAAAAGAAATTTGGCGGGGTGTTTGGTGGTGGTAAAAGCCGGGGCAATGGTTCCGGAGGTGTACCTTCCGCTCCGGGTAACCTGTCCGGCATCATTGGATTTGTCGTTATTGCGTTGATTGTTGTCTGGAGTTTGACTGGAATTTACATCGTCGACGAAGGCTGGCGTGGCGTCGAGACACGTTTCGGAGCCAAGACGAATGTTAGCCAGGCCGGCCCGCACTGGCATATTCCGTATCCAATCGAAGACGTCGAACTGATTAACGTGGCCGATATTCGTACTGCCAGGAACAATTCAAAAATGCTCACCAGTGATGAAAATATCGTCGTCATGAGTATCGAGATTCAGTACAACGTTAAAAATGCGCAGGATTTCGCCTTTAATGTTCGTGACCCGGATCTGACCTTGCATCAAACTGCTGAAACCGCGATACGTACAGTCGTCGGTAATAATGATATGGATTTGATCATTACCGAAGGTCGTGCCGTCATCGGTAGTGAAACCAAGGCTATCATGCAGCAGATACTAGATAACTATGGCACCGGAATTAATGTTGTTACCGTCAATATGGACGAAGCGCAGCCACCTGAAGAAGTACAGGATGCCTTCAATGACGCGATCAAGGCGCGTGAAGACGAGCAACGTATTATTAATGAAGCTAACGCCTATCGTAACGGCGTAGTTCCGCAGGCACGCGGTGAAGGCGAAGGCTTGCTGGAACAGGCCGAGGCCTACAAAACACGCGTTATCAAATCAGCCCAGGGTGAAACCAGTCGCTTCAACCAACTCCTGGCACAATATCAACTCGCACCCGAAGTAACGCGAGAACGTCTATATATCGATACAATTGAAAGTGTATTATCGCGTTCATCCAAAGTGATGGTTGATATTAAAAATGGTAATAACCTGATGTTTTTGCCGCTCGATCAGCTGCTTTCCCGCGGTGGCGATATGAACACATCGCCTGCACAACGTATGCCGGGTAGCCGTGGTGACAGTGGGTCGCTGACGGATCAATTCAGTCGAAATGTCAAACGCTCCAGGAGCCGGGAGTTACTGCAATGAATAGTGGTATAAGATTTGGTTTTGTCGTTCTGGTACTCGCGGCCATTGTTGTATCCATGTCGACTTTTATGGTGCACGAGCGCGAATTGGCCATTAAATTCAAATTGGGTGAAATTGTCGAATTTGACTATGAACCGGGTATTTATTTTCAAATTCCGATAATCAATAATATCCGTAAATTCGATAGCCGGATATTAACCATGGATACGCCCTCTGAGCGTTTCCTCACGGCGGAAAAGAAAAACGTCATTGTTAACTCGTTTGTGAAATGGAAAATATCGGATGCGAAGACTTTCTATACTGCGACTGCCGGTGATGAACGCCAGGCGATCGCGCGGATGGCGTCCATCATCAACAATGAATTGAAAGGGCAGATAGCATCGAAAACAATGCGCGAAGTTATTTCGGGGGAACGTGCCACCATCATGAAGCAGGTGACCGATAACGCGGGTATTAAAATCAGGGATCTGGGAATACAGCTGATTGATGTTCGTGTTAAAAAGGTGGAACTACCAGAAGAGGTAAGTAACACCGTTTACCGTCGTATGGCCACCGAGCGACAAACCGTTGCCAGAGAGTTTCGTTCACGCGGTGAGGAGAAGGCCAAGCAGATACGCGCTAACGCCGACCGTCAACGCGAGGAAATTTTAGCGGAAGCTTATCGAAAATCTGAACAGATTCGAGGCGAGGGTGATGCTGAGTCGGCTAAAACCTATGCGGATTCATTCAATCAGGATAAAGACTTTTACTCGTTTTACCGTAGTCTGAAAGCATACGAAACAAGTTTTGGGAATAGAGGCGATATGATTGTATTGAGTCCCGAGTCTGACTTTTTTAAGTTTTTCAAGGACTCCAGAAAGCGATAGAGAACAATAATTTAAATACACGGGCGGTCTAACGCCCGTTTTTTTTGCGAGAATTCTGTGAACTGGACCGATTTACTCACCGCGCTGGCATTGGTAATGGTGGTTGAAGGGATCATCCCTTTCCTTAGCCCGCAGGGATATAAGAATACCGTGCAACAAATGCTGTCGATGCCGGATAAGACACTGAGGTCTATCGGTCTGGGATTGATGATTGCCGGCGTTATTGCATTATTTCTGGTGCGTCGGTAAAAACATGAACAAGCCATCAAAAAATCGCTGGCTTCTACCCGATGGCGTGCAGGAAACGCTGGCCCCCGATGCCCAGGCAGTCGAAAACCTGCGACAACGAATTCTTCAAACCTATGCGTCCTGGGGCTACGACCTGGTTATGCCGGCGATGATCGAATATATCGATTCCTTGCTCACCGGGACGGCACATTCCCTGGATTTGAAAACATTTACACTGGTTGACCAACTCAGCGGTAAGCAAATGGGCGTACGGTCCGATATGACGCCCCAGGTGGCTCGAATAGATGCTCATTTACTGGCTGATTCCGAGCGAAGTTATCGGATTTCGCGTTTGTGCTATTGCGGTCATTTATTGCATGCACAGGGTGATGGTATTACCTCCAGCCGTACTCCGTTACAGATTGGCGCCGAAATATTCGGCAACGCGACAATCGCGGCCGATGTTGAAGTGGTCAGCCTAATGATAGCTACTTTACATACTGCCGGGCTCGATCGTGTCTCAATCGATATCGGCCACGTTGGTATTTTCCGCAACCTGGTGCGAAATACCGGCCTTGACTATGAGCAGGAAAATCGCCTGTTCGATATGTTACAGAGAAAGTCGATTCCGGAACTGCACGATTATCTGGCCGTACTGCCTTTGAGTCATGAACTTAGGGAGCAGATTTCCCAGTTGGCCCTGCTCAATGGCGATGTCTCCATCGTTGACGAAGCGCGTCAGACCTATGCGGGCTGTTCGGCGGAATTATTAAAGTCACTCGATCACATCGAAGCCGTTGTAACAGGTGTGCAAGGTAAATATCCGGATACCGTAATCCACTGCGATCTTTCCGAATTACGTGGCTACAGTTATCACACGGGACTGGTGTTTTCGGCCTTTTTGCCGGGGCAGGGTAAAGAGATTGCCCGTGGCGGGCGTTATGACGATGTCGGTAAAGTCTTTGGTAACGCCCGGCCTGCAACCGGTTTCAGTGCCGATTTGCTTAGCCTGTATCAGTTGTCTAATCGGCATGGGCAGGTCGAACTGGGGATATTAGCGCCAGATTTCGATGATCAACTGCTGGAAGAAAGGATTCAGACTCTCAGACTACAACAACAGCGGGTTGTGGTCGATTTAAGTCATGGTGGCTGCCCCGCCCGGGAACAAAATTGCGATAGAATTTTAATTCAGCAGAGCGACAACTGGGTTGTCAAACAGGTATAAACATTCATGGCCAAAACCGTAGTTGTTATTGGAACCCAATGGGGTGATGAAGGCAAAGGTAAAATCGTTGATTTACTCACCGATCAGGCGAAGGCGGTGGTGCGCTTTCAGGGCGGCCACAATGCGGGCCATACGCTGGTAATTGATGGTAAAAAGACCGTTTTACATTTAATTCCATCGGGTGTTCTGCGCGATGGCGTCCAGTGCCTGATCGGTAATGGCGTGGTGTTATCCCCCGAAGCCTTGTTAAAAGAAATCAGAGAACTTGAAGCCAATGGTATACCGGCCCGCGAGCGAATCACCCTTAGTGAATCTTGTCCTCTGATACTGCCTTATCACATAGCGCTGGATCAGGCCCGCGAGATGGCGCGTGGTAAAAAAGCCATCGGTACCACTGGTAGGGGTATAGGCCCCTGTTACGAGGACAAGGTCGCACGTCGGGGAATTCGCCTGGGTGAATTGCTGCATGCGGATCTATTCGCGAAACGCCTGCGGGAAGTGCTTGACTATCATAATTTTGCGCTGGAGCATTACTTTAAGGTTGACCCGGTTGATTATCATCGGGTGCTTGACGAAGCGCTCGCACAGGCGGAAAAAATTCGTGGCATGGTCGGTGATATACCGGGCATTTTACACCAGATGCGAGAGCAAGGTGATCGCATCATGTTTGAAGGCGCTCAGGGCGCATTGCTGGATATAGATCACGGCACTTACCCTTATGTGACTTCTTCTAATACCACTTCCGGCGGTGCCGCCGCAGGGTCGGGCGTTGGCCCCTGTGATCTTGAATATATCCTCGGTATCGTTAAAGCTTACACGACACGTGTTGGCGCCGGACCGTTTCCCACCGAACTCGACGATGACTGTGGTCGGCATATGGGTGAGCGCGGACACGAATTCGGCGCTACCACGGGGCGTAAACGTCGTTGTGGCTGGCTCGATATGGTGTCTTTGAAACGCTCACTGAAGATTAATTCGGTTACCGGCCTATGCATCACCAAGCTCGATGTACTCGACGGCCTCGAATCTCTGAAAATCGCTGTTTCGTATAACTATCAGGGACAAACAATAAGCGTACCTCCGACCGGAGCCGAAAATTTTGAAGCCTGCGAACCGAACTATATCGAAATACCCGGATGGCAGGAATCTACCATAGGGTTGCAGTCATACGAACAATTACCCGGTGCCGCTCAGTCATACTTAAAGAAAATTGAGTCTTTATCGGGTGTTCCTATCGATATCGTTTCTACGGGCCCCGATCGCGAAGAGACTATTGTATTGAAGCATCCTTTTGCATAAACCTAGAATCCTCAGTTGGATCACGAAAGTATGCACAAGCTCTTGACGCACTTGGAAAATCTGAAAAACCGCTCATCACCAACAAGGTGACTACGCGTTTTTCATATTCCCCATGCACATCAATATCTTGCACATCTTTTTCGCGCTCAGCCGAGAATTCTAGGATAAAGCAGTTTCTCTAGAAGGCATTTCTGTTGTTTAATTGGTGATAAATCGAATATTCAACTGGTAAAGTGGCCAATATCGGTAACAATTAGAGCATCGATATCAAAAATATGATGTAAACGGGCGAAAGTGCTCTATGAAGAAACTAAATATAAAATGGATTTTCAATAGCTGTCTGACAGTTTTACTATTAATAAGCTCTAGCGCCTATGCGGCTATGTGGGAGGTCGACCCTACATCGAATCGAGCAGTCGATACCCTGGATGGTAGTCGTTTCATAAACGATGATAGCGAACTCAGGCGTCTTCTCAATCAGGTGCCGGATGAATTATCAGGCCAAAGTCTGGAAATTGATCTACCTATGCCGGATGGCAGCCTCGCCGCCTACCTGATTTATGAATCCGGTATTATGCAGCCGGGGTTGGCGGCGAAATTTCCCGAAATCAAAAGTTATGTCGTTCGGGGCATTGATCATCCGGGATCGGCTGGGCGTGTCGATATCAGCTCGAAGGGTTTCCGCGGCATGATTGATACGCCTTTTGGCCGGGTATTTATCGATCCCGAAACAATCGGTTCAAATCGGTATTTGGCACGCACCAACGATGCTCAAAGTCATTCGCACGGTTTTCAGTGTGGCGTCTACAATCTGGATGCCAATAAACAGTCGCCGCTGCGGGCCTTCAAACGGGAATCGACAAACAGTTATAGGATTCCCGGGAGCATTACCGCTTATCGGCTCGCTGTTTCAGCCACGCCCGAATACGTCGCGGCCGTGAGTACCGCAGCGCCGTCCTTAAGCGAGGCCATGGCCGAAATCAATACAGCAATCAATCGGGTCAACCAGATATATGAACGCGACCTGGGCATTAAACTGTTTTTGGTGGCTGACAATGATAAATTGATCGATGTACAGGGTAATGCTAATTTCGATAATAGCAACGGCCCTTTGTTACTAAGTCAAAATCAAAACTGGATCGATTCTCAAATTGGTTCAAGCAGTTATGATGTAGGCCATATCTTCAGTACCGGCGGCGGTGGCGTGGCACAACTGGGATCGGTTTGTGGTAGTAGTAAAGCACAAGGTGTTACGGGTCTGCAGGATCCGACTGGTGATATGTTTTACATCGACTTTGTCGCCCACGAATTGGGTCACCAGTTTGGGGGGAATCATACATTTAATGGTTCGACCGGTAGCTGTGGTGGCAATCCTTCAAATCGTAATGGATCTACCGCGTTTGAGCCGGGCAGCGGTTCTACAATAATGGCTTATGCGAATATCTGCGGTGGTGAAAACCTGCAAACCGAAAGTGAAGCGACGTTTCATGCAGGCTCCATTGCCGAGATTAACGCCTTTGTTGCCGATACAAACACCGGTGGTAGCTGTGCCACTATTCTGGCCACGACACCCGCCAATACCGACCCGGTTGCTGCAGATGCTATTGACAGAACCATCCCGATGGGTACGCCGTTCAGTTTAACGGGTAGCGCAACAGACGTCGATGGCGATACATTGTCCTACCAGTGGGATCAGCTGGATGCAGGGACAGTACCCACCACGGCCGCGACATTCAATTCCGACCAGGGCAATAACCCACTGTTTCGCAGCAATGTACCGCAAACCATTGCGGTCAGACATTTTCCCTCGTTGGCTAATCAATTAAGCTTAAGTTCGGAAACCGGGCAAATCCTGCCGGTCCTTGCCAGAACCCTGACCTTCCGCATGACTGCCCGCGACTGTAAGAGTGGCCAGGCCTTTGACGATGTGCGTGTTACGGTCGATGCTTCTAGCGGACCATTTCGTGTTACATCGCATGGTGCCGGTACGTCGCCTTTCAACGGAACCACGCAACAGATAGTTAGCTGGAATGTTGCGAATACCGATATGGCCCCCGTCAACTGCGCGACTGTCGATATCGATTTGTTGACCTTTTCAGCTGACAAATCGACCTTTGCCGATACTCGATTAGCCACTGCGGTTGCCAATAATGGCACCGCACTGGTGACCATCGGCGATAAATCGGCTTC
>CAZYYM010000067.1:16496-18723 GCA_964651385.1 uncultured Gammaproteobacteria bacterium
AACGCCGCTATTTGCGGGGCTTCTAACGCAAGCGGATCACCCACGGGTTTTGGCGTTGGTGGTGGCGGTAGCGGAGGCGGCGGTGCGCCCCATCCAGTGTGGTTACTGGTCTTGCTGCTGTTGGCAGGCGCAGGCAGGCCGCGGGCCTGTAAAAATCCGGTGGCTGTCAGGGCTTACATTGAGTCTTGATAATGGCGTTGTATTTCAGCGCGTAACTGCGCGCTTTTTGCATCAAACGTAAATGTTCATCGCTGCGAACTACGTCCGAAATACCATCAATGAGCTGTACACCACAGGCTTTTTCGTACTTATAACTGTCTTCTTTTTTAACACCCGGGATATTAATGGCTCGAGTCGCTAAGCCAAGTAAACGCAAGTCTCCTTTTTTGATGGCCTGTCGGGCATCATCTTGCGGGTTGGCGGCATCTAGCCATTGTAATTTTTGGATATACGGATCCAGTGTCTTGGCGTTGGTACCGCAACCACCCAACAATAAAATAAATAAGCCTGGGAGCAGAAAGTATTTCATAGGTTCACATTCGTCTGCGGTTTTTGTCAGGCGTGATAATGCCATAAATACCCAAAGCTGTAACTCGTGAATGTTTCTATCGGGTTTATTTACTATAGTCGAATTCATTGCAAACCCGGTAACATCAGGCTTAAGGCCGGCCAGTAGGTAATGATCAGTACTGCTGCCAACAGGATCAGGAAAAACGGGATTGTTGCCCGGTACAGCGTCATGACCGGTTTATTAAACCGGTAACTGGCGATAAACAGGTTCATACCGACCGGCGGAGTGAAGTAACCGAGCTGCATGTTTGCCAGGAAAATGATGCCAAGATGAATCGGATGAATGTTATATCCCACCGCGATAGGCAGGATGATGGGCACAAAAATGACCAGCGCCGAGAATATATCGAGCATCATACCCAGCATTAACAAAAACAGGTTCAGTAATATCAAAAAAGTCAGCTTGTCATCGATGTGCTGTTGTATCCAGTCGAATAATCGGGTCGGGATTTCTGCATCGACTAGATAGTTGGTTGAAGCGAGTGATACGCCGATAATAATCATGATTCCGCCGACCAGAACCATCGAATCGCGCATAATAATTGGCAGATGTTTCACCGAGATTTCGCGCAGGATGAAAACTTCGACAATAACTACATAAAGCGCAGTTACTGCTGCTGCTTCCGATACGGCAAAGTATCCACCATAAATACCACCCAGCACCAGTATTGGCAGTGGTATTTCCCATTTAGCGGCTATGAGGGCAGCGAATGCGTCATCCCGGTTGAATTTTTTATAATGCTTGGTGACGCCCGGCTGCATCATTGCATAGATTGATAACATCACCAGCATCAGTAGACCCGGTAAAATTCCAGCGAGGAATAACTGGTTGATTCCAACAGGTTGATCCAGGCTGACCTGCTGAGCAACTACGCCATACAAGATAAGCGGCAGGGAAGGCGCGAACAGTAAACCCAGGCTGCCCGAACTGGTTAACAATCCCAGATTGAATTTGGTACTGTAACCCGACTGTTTGAGTGCCGGATAGAGTAAAGCACCGAGTGCGATAATGGTAATGCCCGAAGCGCCGGTAAATGCAGTAAACAAAGCACAGGCAAATATAGCCACAATTGCCAGGCCGCCCGGCATCCAGCCGAACAGACTATTAGTGATATTCACCAGTCGGGTCGATGCCTGGCTTTCACCCAGTAAATAACCGGCGAAGGTAAATAATGGAATTGCCAGTAATACCGACATTTCAGCCAGTCGGTAGATTTCGATACTGATAACCGAGAGGTCGACTTCTTCGCTATAAAAACCCGCCATGGCGCTTGCAGCAATGATGACGAATAAAGGCGTTCGCAATAATGCCATAACCAGCAATAAAGGCGTTACCAGGCTCATTGATCAGGTTCCCGATTACCACGATCGGATCGGAATAATTGTTGTAAACTGATAATAGCGTGCAGAATAAAACGCATGCCAATAATGGCGAAGCTAACCGGAATAATAATTTCCAATAGCCAGGCAGGCACTCCAACAAAACTGGTGATCTGATCTGTGTAATCGAGTTGAATCCAGCCAGCGCCGGTCCATGCGATAACCAGACAAACAGCCGCACTGAACAGATAGATACCGGTCTGGACCAATAATAAAATTCCGGGGATTAGCAACCGAGTTAACACATCAATCTGTATATGTCTGTTCTCGCCTCGAC
>CAZYYM010000068.1:0-18656 GCA_964651385.1 uncultured Gammaproteobacteria bacterium
CGTAGACCTATACACACTCGAGTGCTCTCACCGGTAGCGGTGGTGTGCAGGGCGGAGTAAAATTAGAAGTACGACCCAGCCATACCTTTATCAGCGATGATGGTGACGTGGATCAGAAATGCCCAACTGAAATCGGCATCACAGATCGCCGCGAAGCAGAATTGAGCAAACTCGGGTTCTTACCACTTTGCCACTACAAAAATACCGACTATGCCGTCTTTTTCGGCGCTCAAACAGCGCAAAAGCCGAAGAAGTTCGACGATCCTGCGGCGACCGCTAATTCGGAGATCTCGGCGCGCTTGCCCTATATCATGGCGACATCTCGGATTGCTCACTTCCTCAAGGTTATGGCACGGGACAAGATAGGTTCTTTCATGGAAGCCGGTGAAGCCGAAGAATGGTTGAACCGTTGGATATCAGGTTATGTGAATGCCAGCCCGGGAGCCAGCGCCGAAATGAAAGCACGCTATCCACTTGCAGAAGCCAGCATCGAAGTTAAGGAAGTTCCGGGGCAACCAGGTGTTTTCAGTGCGATCGCCTACATGCGCCCCTGGTTACAGATGGAAGAACTCAGTGCGTCCATGCGCATGGTGGCCAGTATTCCAAAGGCCGGCTAGTAAACGTTGCCCAGATAAAATTATCCGAAAATCTTGTTTTAAATAACAGCATCAGACCCTGGCCAGGCCTTTGGATTGGACTTTATTTCGATTCCTCGAATTGACTCCAATGTAATCTCTGGCCGGGGCTTTAAATCCTGAATCCTATTGACTAAATTAGAATCAAACTCACCTTCCCGATACAAGATGTTGATTTAAAAGTACTCTTCAGTGTTATGCAGTTCACATTAAGCTTTTCTTCACCACCAATATCGGCCAGAACTGTGATTCAGATCAAATACCCATTTTCATTTCGCCTTTATGTTGCCGCTGTCTCACGTTTAATTACAGACTTATACATTACAGGCTATGGCTACTCGAAGAGAATTAAAAGGTGCTTTGATCGATTTCCTGGTTCAGCAAAGAAATCAGTGTCGAGATCAACCTGTAGATACGGGAACAGTAGAACGGCGTAGCCCGAGCTGGGATCGTCGGGATATATCGGATAGAAGATCAAGTATTTTCCCTAATAAGACTGAATTCTCCAGACGGGCACGTTGTAAGGACAGACGACGGTCTCGAATAAGCAGAAGATATGATATCTAGTGGTATCAATACCAAAATACTAATTCTGCAACGTCTTCCGGTCAACAATGCAATCAGCCCGTCAGCCGTTGAATCGCGGCGCATTTGCTCATTTAAGATCCTGCGTACGTCGCCCGCATAACCTTCTTATCCAGTTTGCCAACACTGGTCCTGGGTAAGTCTTCAACAAATTCAATCCGCTCGGGTATTGCCCATTTTGACAAACGACCCTGCTCAACTTCGACCGCTACCATTGCCTGGACATCTTTAACGCTCAGGTCCTGATCCGATTTCACGATTGCAATCATTGGCCGTTCGCCCCAACGATCGTCAGGAATGGCAAATGCGGCGACTTCGCCTACGCCGGCACAGCGCGAAATGATATCTTCGAGTTCGATTGACGATATCCATTCGCCACCAGATTTGATGACATCCTTCAATCGATCGGTTATCTGCAACGTACCTTCTTTGTCATAATAGCCAACATCACCCGTATGTAAATAACCACCCTGCCATAAAGCCTCAGAGCCACCGGGATTTCCGGTATAACCCTGAGTCAACCAGGGCGAGCGCATCACAATTTCACCAGTCACCTCTCCGCCTGCAGGAATATCATTCATTTCAGCGTCTACGACCCGGATCTCGACCATCGGGAGAGGCACACCCGTTTTACATCGCATTGTAGTTTCTGATTCATCTGCAGAAACGCCTTCTATCGAGGACATCTCAACGACACAAACCACCGGACAGGTTTCTGACATGCCATAGCCCGTGAATGCGCTAATTCCTTTCTCGGCCGCTGCTATAGCGAGCCCTCTGGACAGGGCCGAACCTCCTATGACTACCTTCCAGCGAGACAAATCGACCTCTTCAGCCTCAGGTGCCGAAAGCAACATATGCAATATGGTTGGTACACAATGTGAAAAAGTAACTGCCTCGCTTTCAATCAATTTTAGTAAAAGCGAAGGCTCGTAGCGCCCCGGATAAACCTGCTTTACGCCCATTAGTGTCGCAATGTAAGGCATACCCCAGGCATGTACGTGAAACATCGGTGTAATCGGCATATAAACATCGCCTTTGTGAAACCGATTATTACCCGTCATCGAGCCTATCCCCGCGGTGACTCCCATTGTGTGGAGCACCAGTTGACGATGACTATAAAAAACGCCTTTCGGATCGCCGGTGGTTCCAGTGGTGTAAAAGGTTGTCGCCGTAGCGTTTTCATCAAAATCTTCGAACTCGAATTCACTATCTGCGGCTTCTAGCATTGCTTCGTATTCGATGACACAGGCTTCGGGTAATTCATCCGCATCATCGCAGAGAAATATCAACCTGGTGGGTTTCTCAAAACGATCTTTAATCTGATCAATAATCGGCATGAAATCGGCATGTACCAGAATCACATCGTCTTCAGCGTGATTAATCGTATAAAGCATCTGCTCGGGTGAGAGCCGTATATTAACGGTATGCAGCACCGCACCCATCATAGGAATAGCGAAAAAACACTCCAGATAACGATGGTTGTCCCAATCCATCACCGCGACCGTATCGCCGAATTTAACACCGATTGAAGCCAGGCCGGCCGCAAGCTTGCCGATACGTGAATACAGTGTTCGATAATCGAAACGTTTTGAGAATCCGCTGACAATCTCCTGGTCGGGAGAATTGTTCAACGGCGTGTGCCAGAGGTGCTTAATTAAAAGTGGATAGTCATAGGCTGAAGCTGCATAGGTCTCAATCATTTTCCCCTCTTTTTTAATTGGTTTTGCTGTGATACTACCAGAACAGGGGTATAAGCACTTAATCTTTGTCGGTATCTCCGGCCAGACCGGGGTAGGCGCTATTGCAATAGATTCCGGCTCGCGGGCCGGAACGACGGGGTGGTTTTTTAGGTCAGATTACTATCACTTGATCCGGACAGGAATACGGTTTGCACCAAATCCACCCGGCCTTGTATCAAAGCGCCCTGAAAGCGTTTCTCCACATTTACCGCAGCTTCCATTTTGATCAAGTCCCCATCGCCCAAGTTGAAACCAATCGCGCTCGACGAGTAATTCCCCGCAGTTATGACACCAGGTGCTGGAACCACTGCTGTCATGCACGTTGCCTGTATAGGCATAGTGAACGCCATTATCGATTGCAATCTGCCTTGCCCTGGTCAGAGTGGCCTTGGGTGTGTTCGCTATATCCCGCATTTTCCAATCAGGATGGAAAGCGGTGAAGTGCATGGGGACATCGGGGCCAAGATGTTCGACCACCCAACGAGTCATGGCATGTAGCTCATCGTCCGAATCATTTTGTCCGGGGATCAACAGAGTTGTCAGTTCCAGCCAGCAATCGGTTTCGTGCTTGATGTATTCCAGGGTCTCCAGGACTGGTGCCAGATGACCACCGCAGATTTTAAAGTAAAACTCGTCGGTAAAACCCTTTAAATCCACATTGGCTGCGTCCATGGCTTCGAAAAATTCAACGCGAGGTTCCGCGTCGATATATCCGGCGGTGACCGCAACGTTCTTGATATCTTGCTCGCGACAGGCAGCTGCAACATCGACGGCATATTCAAGAAAAATAACCGGGTCATTGTAAGTGTAAGCAATGCTTCGACAATCCATTTGCTTCGCGGTTTGGGCGAGTTGTTCGGGTGAGGCACTATCTGCCAGCGTATCCATCTCGCGCGATTTGCTCATATCCCAGTTCTGGCAAAACTTGCAAGCCAGGTTGCAACCCGCAGTGCCGAAGGACAATACCGAACTACCGGGAAAAAAATGATTCAGTGGTTTCTTCTCAATGGGGTCGACACAGAACCCGCTCGAACGTCCGTAAGACACCAGTTTAACCCCGTCATCCAGACGCTGTCGGACATAACACAGACCTCGCTGGTTTTCTTTGAGATGACAATGGCGCGGACAAAGGTCGCATTGCAGACGACCATCATCCATTAAATGCCAGTATTTTGTCGATACAATACTATTGATCATGTCTTGTAAATGAGGTTATATAACCACATATCAAGTAAGGTTTACTTTACTCACCGAGGTAGAATCATGAGCATACGCCAGGCTGCCGTCGCAGGACAGTTTTACGAAGCCAATAAAACGCGCTTAGAGGAGCAAATAACTCGCTTAATGGCCGTAACCACCGCTCCACCCAACGTAAAACCCGAAGCACTGATCGTGCCGCATGCCGGCTATATCTACTCGGGTAATACTGCGGCGCAAGCCTATCGAACTCTTGAATCCTGTTGCCATGAAATTAAACGAGTCGTTCTGCTTGGCCCTGCCCATCGAGTGTATCTGAAAGGTATGGCGCTACCTTCAGTAGACACATTCAATACACCTCTGGGAGAAATTGCCCTGGACAGGGATACTATCGACCGCATCAACACCCTGCCCGGTGTCGTCGTATCCGATGAAGCACATCTGCAGGAACACAGTCTGGAAGTTCAATTGCCGTTTTTACAAACCATACTCGATGATTTCAAGTTGATTCCGGTCGTAGTTGGCGAATGTAGTGCTGACGTCGTTGCAGCCCTGATTGATGAACTATGGGGTGATAGCGACAGTCTCGTCGTCATCAGTAGCGACCTGTCCCATTTCCACAGTTACGATTCGGCGCAGCAATTAGATGCCGCTACCTGCCAGCGGATCCTCGACAAATCGGATGACCTCACCGGCGAAGAAGCCTGTGGCGCCAGGGCGCTAAATGGCCTGATGCGATCAAAACATCTTCAATTGCTGAACATCGACCTCTTGTCTATCTGCAATTCCGGTGATACGGCTGGGGACAAAAACCGTGTGGTGGGGTATGGCGCTTTTATCCTGCATTGATATCACCGCTGAAGAAAGGCGGCAACTACTCAAAATTGCGCGGCAATCGATTGATTCGGGTTTGAATGGCGCCGATGCCCTAAACATAGACGCCAACCGGTTTAGTGGAGCTCTTGAAAAAAAATCCGCCAGTTTCGTCACCCTGACGCAAAATAACGAACTACGCGGCTGCATGGGGAGCCTGCAGGCAAGCGAGGCCCTGGCCCAATCAGTTGCCAACACCGCCTTTAATGCCGCTTTTCGTGATCCTCGATTCCCGAAATTAACCGATCGGGAACTGCCTGACACAGACATCGAAATATCGGTCCTGTCACCTATGGAACCCATGCTCATCACCAACCGCAAAGACCTACTAAACCAGCTCCAACCGAATATTGATGGTCTAATGCTCGAAGATGGCCAACATCGCGCGACTTTCCTGCCTAAGGTCTGGGAAAGCTTAACCGACCCGGAAGAGTTTCTCCGGCATTTGATGGCAAAGGCGGGATTGCCCGTTGATCACTGGTCAGGAGACATCCGTTTCAACCGATATCGGACAGTTTCTTTTCACGAATAAAATCTGACTATTTGGGCAAGAATCCCATAGACCAGTTCCGGTCGCCATTGATGAATAGCTTAGATGCAATCTACGGTGTCTCACTCGGTGATCTGTATTTGGAGGTCAAAGCAGATTCCTCAGATTCCGGCACGGTCGAGTATCATGCGTTAATTGCGCGTAACCCATAGTAAAGGATGTGATGGACCTTCCCCGAGGCGTCATCGCGCTCGAGTCTTACGCAAAGAATTTGCGATGCCCTACCAGATCGGAATCGAGATATTGACAGGTCGCTCCGGCCGCCTGGTAGATTCTGACTCTTTATGGATGCCGACGCTCTGATAGCACATCCTGGCACCTTTAATCCGATAATTTCGGCGCGTAGATCCTCCAAAATCAGGATTTTAAGGGGTCACCATCAACGCATATAATAAACGCTCAATGGATCATATAATTACCACATCTTATTCGAATTTCGGGTTCGTTTTCCTGGATGTCAGTCCTATGATAACCCCAGAACCATCCACTTGAATATAAATTAGTCTATAATCTACGGCTGACCCGAGTACTGATCCCAGGATATATCACATGCCAAATAACAATGTCACCATTACCGACAATCGCAATGGAGCACAGGCTGACTTCGACCTACTCGACCCTGTAGTGGGTAACTCGTGCATCGACGTGCGCCAGCTGACTTCAAAACTCGGCCTGTTTACCTACGATCCAGGATTCCAGGCCACCGCCAGTTGTAAGAGCGATATTACCTATATCGATGGCGAACAGGGCATTCTTCGGTACAGGGGCTATCCAATCGAGCAACTCGCCGAACAAAGCAACTACATGGAAACCAGCTATCTGTTAATGTACGGTGATCTGCCAACAGAAAATCAGTACCGTGAATTTGTCGATTCGATAAAAAATCACACAATCGTCCACGAAGGTTTACTCCACTTTATTAACGGATTTCACAATGATGCTCACCCTATGGCGATGATGGTCGGCGTGGTGGGTGCATTGTCGGCTTTTTATCACGACTCGCTGGATATCAGTAATCCGAACCACCGAAACAGGTCAGCGCTTCGTATGTTGGCCAAGTTACCGACTATCGCTGCCCTGTGTTATCGGCATGCTAACGGTCAGCCACCGATTTATCCTCGAAACGAACTCGGCTATATCGAAAACTTCCTAAATATGATGTTCAGTTTTCCGAGCGAAAACTACCAGGTCAGTCCCATTGCAGCACGGGCATTGGAGTTAATCTTCATCCTGCATGCAGACCACGAACAAAATGCCAGTACCTCAACGGTAAGATTATCGAGCAGTTCGGGGGCAAACCCTTATGCCTGTATTGCTGCAGGCATTGCCTCTTTGTGGGGGCCCGCGCACGGCGGAGCTAACGAAGCAGTCATTCGTATGCTTGAGGAAATTAACCATCCGGCGGATATACCCGGGTACATCAAACGAGCCAAGGATAAAAATGATGATTATCGGTTAATGGGCTTCGGGCATAGAATTTACAAAAATCACGACCCACGAGCCACCATTATCAGAAAAGCCTGCAACGATCTACTCGATGAGCTCGGTAATATTAATCAGCCGATGTTCGAGACCGCCAAACAATTGGAACGCATAGCCCTGGAAGACGATTATTTCGTCGAGCGTAACCTATATCCCAACGTCGATTTTTATTCAGGCATCATTTTAAAAGCACTGGATATGCCATTAAACATGTTCACCGTGATCTTCGCTATGGCAAGAACTTCAGGGTGGATTTCGCAATGGGGTGAAATGATGGTCGACGAGGAGCAGCGTATTGGTCGCCCCAGGCAATTATATATGGGTGAAGAAAACCGGGATTATATCGATATTGGGCAACGCTCATAAATTTGATCAAATATAAGTGCGTTCACCTCCAGCATACCAGACCGGGTACTTTTGCATGACCTGTAAAAACAGGCTGGAACCGACCATAACCAGCAACCATCGACGTAAAGCGGTGAACCTGCATTGACTGAACCATTCGGGCTCTACACCAGCAAACTGGCGAATAAACGGCATAATGGCTATATCGGTCTTACCCCGGTGGCTACCGGCTAAAAATGTCGACTGCCGTAATTTCTCATCGAGCTTATACAGAAAACCTGACGCTGCCTGCCGGTGGGCCATTTGACTCAATTCTGGAAATCGATCCGCATACTTGTATTTATCCAATAAGGGTTTAAAGCCCTCATCATTCTCCTTGACCAAACTTTCGTCGGTCACCCGTAACCAATGCTCCGGATCAGCTACGGACAGCGCCCAATCGACTATATGCAGACTTTCTTCGAACACAGAACCATCTGCCAACTGCAGAACCGGTACGGTGGCCTTTGGTGAAAGTTGCAACATTTCAACCGGCAATTTGGCTAATTTAACTTCGCGCAATTCGACTCGAACATCAGCGTATAGCAATGCCATACGCGCCCGGATAGCATAGGGGCATCGACGAAATGAATAGAGTACTGGTCCATTTTTCACTTGTTAGTTCTCGTTTTGTTCTCTATAGTTACACCATGTCAATCGATACTGCTCCAACCATCAAAAGTTCCAGGAAAATTTTACCCGTATTAGGTCGCATCGCGGCCGGCATTCCGATCGATGCTATCGAAGACAACGAACGCGACGATCTACTGGCCCTGCTTACCGCGCCCGGACGTTATGCGTTACGCGCCTGCGGGGACTCGATGATCAACGCCGGTATATTTGACGGTGACACTATAATAATACAAAGTCTACAACAGGCGATGAATGGAGACATTGTGATCGCCCTGATCGATCAGGAAACAGTCACGCTGAAGCGCATTAGATACCTGCCCGATGGCCGGATCAAATTACTCGCAGATAATAGTAATACCGAAAGCCGAGTATACGACGCTGACAGAATTACGATACAGGGAAAAGTCGTCGGCCAGGTCAGGCAATATAAATGAATTCGGTCCGGCTCTGGTCACGCGTTATAGCTCTGGTCGACATGAACGCTTTTTTTGCATCGGTTGAACAGGTTGATCACCCGCAATGGCGTGCCAAACCACTGGCGATTACGAATGGCAAAATTGGCACCTGTATAATTACCAGTTCTTACCCTGCTCGTGCCTGCGGTGTAAAGACGGGCATGCATATCAGGGAAGCCAAACGCCTTTGCCCGGATTTAATTCATGCGACAAGCCGGCCAGGACGTTATGCCGAGGTCTCAGGTCATATCATGAAGACATTGAGCGAGTTCACGCCGGATATCGAAGTCTATTCGGTCGACGAGGCTTTTCTCGATTTAACGCATTGTCGGCATTTAACCGGTGAACCCGCTGAGACCGCGAAACTGATCAAGCAGCAGGTTTATCAGGTATCAGGCGTACACTGCTCTATCGGAATTAGCGGTGACAAGACAACCGCTAAATACGCGGCTAAATGTAATAATCCCGATGGCCTGACCATTATCCCTCCCTGGCAAGCCCGCGACAAACTGGCAGATCTCGCTATAACCGAGCTTTGTGGCGTCAATAGCGGCATCGCCAGTTATCTGGCCGCTTTCCAGGTCAAGTATTGCCGTGATTTACAGAAGCTGCCAATTAGCGTCCTCGGTAAGCAATTCGGTAATCCGGGTCGACGTATTTGGTTAATGGCCCAGGGATTGGATCCGGAAACGGTTAAGACGCGGCTTCCAAATTCTCAATCGCTCGGGCATAGTAAGGTGTTGCCTCCCAATACGCGGGATCTACCGACTATACTGGTTTATCTGCGCCATATGTCACATAAACTTGGGGAACGATTGCGCAGGCACCAACTGGTTGCACAGCAGTTTTTATTCGGATTACGACTCTATAGTGGCTGGCTAAAGACCACGATTCGTTCGACGCTGCCTAGCGATGATGATCAAGTCATATTCCGCCTGGGTCAACACTGGATTAAAAACCACTGGCGGGGCGGGGGAATCTGGCAAATTCGAATTATCGCCCTAGAGCCGGGATTGGCCCGGCAGCCCGATTTGTTTCACCGCAAAAGCGGCCAGCGTATTCGATCTCACCAGGTCATGGATTCGATCAACCAGCGATATGGCAGTCTTACACTTGCCTCAGCGCGTCTACTTAATCGTTCCAGCATGCCCGACGTAATCGCACCCTCGTGGAAGCCTTCAGGTCTTCGCAAAACAGTTTAAATTGCCATCTTGTTCGCCCAAAAATAAACGGAATCAACTACACTTTATCAATAACGCTTACTAATATGTAACCATTGAAAAAATGCTGGACACGACCGTAAACACTATCGAACATTATCAAAGTGATATTGATTTAGCCGTAACCTCGATCGAAACTATTATTTTCGGTAAATCGACTCAAATCAGGTTGGCAGTTTGCTGCCTGCTCGCACGTGGTCATTGTCTGATAGAAGATCTACCGGGTGTTGGCAAAACCACGCTTTCACAAAGCATTGCACAGGTTTTCGGCCTGGCCTTTAACCGTATTCAATTTACCAGTGATCTTTTACCCGCCGATATTCTTGGTGTTTCCATATTCGATCCCGAGCAGCAACGGTTTAATTTCCATTCCGGACCAATTTTTTCCCATTTCCTACTGGCAGATGAAATCAATCGGGCGACACCGAAAACCCAGAGTGCCTTGCTCGAGGCCATGGAAGAACGCCAAATTACGGTAGAAGGTTCAACGCATCCCCTTGACGAACCTTTTTTCGTAATTGGTACTCAAAACCCGTTGGATCAGTCCGGTACTTTTCCATTACCCGAATCACAGTTAGACCGCTTCATGATGAAAATTCAGCTCGGTTATCCAGACGCCAACGCCGAGCGCCTATTACTATCTGGTGAAAATCCACGCGAGCTCTTGCCCCGCATTCAACCAACTTTGAGTATCGGTCGATTTCTTGAGATTCAGCGGGCTGTCGAATTTGCTCACTGTTCCGGGCCTTTGCTAGATTATGTTCAGGCACTTATCAAAGCCACACGCAATCCTGGATTATTCGTCTACGGCATTTCACCGCGTGCGAGCCTTGCCATTATTCGTGCCAGTAAATCCTGGGCGTTGATGAAAGGTCGCAACCATGTTGAACCGGCCGATGTACAGGCCATTTTTTCGGCTGTCTGTGAGCACCGTCTGGTTGCCTCGGAACAACACAGTAAGCCGGTAGCCGGATTGATCGAATCGCTACTCGAAAATACGGCAATTCCCTAGAGACCACACTCATGGCATTTATGGTACTAGTAGTCTAACAACCTAGCCATGCCGAGCAAAATACGTCGCAGGATTGATAAATGGATCGAACGTCACAGTCCTTCGAGCCGGGAAAGCATTCTTTTACACAATCGGCGACTCTATATACTGCCCACTCGTTTCGGTTATTTGTTCGCGGTCATGTTATTCGTACTATTCCTCGCCGCTATAAACTACCAAAACAGCATGGCGTTCGTATTGACCTTTATGCTAACCGCTCTGGGCATTGTCAGCCTTTGGTACACGCATAAGAATTTGCTTAGTCTTGAGATAAGTATGCAAGTTCCCAAGCCCGTGTTTAAAGGAGAATCCTGTAAATTCATTTTCACGCTGAAAAATATAAATAACAGGACGCGTTATGCCATCGGCTTGCAATACATGCGCGAAACACCGGTTTATGTAACTGTGCCGCCAGAAGGCAGTGTCGAGGCGAATCTAATAGTTGCCACTGCCCGGCGCGGCCAGTTCAGTCCTAAAGGTGTTAGTATTTACACGCGGTATCCCACCGGGTTATTTCACGCCTGGGGCTGGCTCAAGTTTGATGTCCCGATATTGATTTATCCCCAACCCGCCAGCAGGGCTGTGTTACAGCATACGCTGGCGGAGCAATATTATGGCAAAGCCGCTACCAGTACCATTGAGGGTGACGATTTTGCCGGCCTACGGGAACATCGGGAAGGCGAATCGCTAAGGCACGTTTCCTGGAAAGCTTACGCACAGGGGAAAGGTCTCTTGACTAAAACCTTTCAAGGACATGCACAGCCTTCACTCTGGATTGACTGGACCAGCATCCCCCCTGCATCCATCGAAGACCGGCTATCTTATATGACATCATTGGTACTTTTGGCAGAATATGAAAATCACAAGTACGGTCTCAAACTTCCGGGTACGACCATTGAACAACAAACAGGCACGGGCCACCGACAGGATTGCTTAGCAGCCTTGGCCAGGTTCCGGCAAACCAATTTGAACAGCGAATTTGAAGCCGGACATGAACCAGACCAATAAACACACTTTGCCGATGGATTCGATCCATCTGGAGCTTGCAGATCGCAACGGCATATTCGCGGTCTGCTTTTGCTTTCTTTTTTCGATTGCCGCTCATTTTGTCAATTTACCCTTATGGGTTACCGGTTTCGTGGTCATTGCTCTAAGCTGGCGTTGCCTGCAGAATCTTGGATATGTCAAAGCCATCAACAACTGGTTTCTGGTTCCCATGGTTTTACTGGGCGGCATCGGCGTATTTGCCGAGTACTGGACCATCGTCGGTCGCGATGCCGGTCTGGCTCTGCTCACCGTCATGACCTCATTTAAAGTATTGGAAAGCCGAAATCATCGGGATTTGCTCATTCTGATTTTTTTGTGTTATTTCCTGATCGCGACACATTTTCTGTTTTCCCAAAGCGTTTTCACAGCAGCCTTAATGCTGGTAACACTGGTGGTTATCACATCTACGCTAATCACCCTGAACCAGAGAAATGACGAGGTGACGAATCAGCAGCGACTGAAAACCAGCGTTAGACTCGTCTCACTGTCAATCCCCATTATGCTCATATTATTTGTGCTGGTTCCACGGATTCCGGGACCACTATGGGGTATAACGAATGAACAAAGAGGTGGCGTCACCGGATTGAGTAGTCATATGTCGCCTGGTGATATTAGTAATCTTATTCCCAGCAACGAGGTCGCATTTCGGGTGGAATTTGAAGGTGATGTTCCACCACAACAGCAGCTTTACTGGCGGGGACCGGTAATGGCTAAATTCAATGGCAGGCGTTGGTATCAGGCACGACGTGGAAGAATTAACCAATTGCAGATAAATACTTTCGGCACTCCGACTAAATATACAGTAACACTCGAAGCCAACGGAACCTTTTGGCTACTTGCCCTTGACATACCAATGCAGCTGGTTAGTGAAAGCATCATGACGCCAGACTATCAACTAGCCAGCACCAAAATCATCAATGATTTGCGCCGGTATACCTTGAGTTCCATATTATCCTATCAGATTGGTCAGAAAGAAGACCCAGACTATCTGGAGCTTACACGCTACTATCCAGAGCATTCCAATCCAAAAACATTAGAATTTGGCCAGAAACTGGCAAATCAATTCAGCGACAAGAAGGATATTGTTAACCACGTCCTCACCATGTTTCGCGAGCAGGAGTATACCTACACTTTGCAGCCACCATTGCTCCGGGGCGATACCGTCGATCAATTTCTGTTTGAAAGCAGACGTGGATTCTGCGAGCATTTTTCCGGAAGCTTTGCATTGCTGATGCGCGCCGCCGGTATTCCCTCCCGTATCGTCACGGGCTATCAGGGCGGCGAATATAACGAAGTTGGAAACTACCTGATCGTGCGCCAATCGGATGCACATGCCTGGACCGAAGTATGGTTAGAGGATCGTGGCTGGGTACGGGTCGACCCGACTGCCGCAGTCTCACCACTGCGCATCGAACAAGGCATAGACAACGCCCTTGGCGAAGGAAACGCGAGTTTCCGCATTCAAAACCAAAACCCGCTATTTGGTAACCTGCTCTACAGTTGGGATAACCTGCAACATAGCTGGAATGATTGGGTCATCAATTACGACGACCAAAAGCAACGTCGCTTTCTTAAAAAACTGGACCTGGGTATTGAAAACGCTGGCGATATGATCATTGCGCTGGTAATTCTGTTGGCGTCGTTAGGCAGCGTATTCTGGTTTACGAGCTGGTATCGTGAGCGCCCTGCTAAACCGGCACCATATGAAATATTGTTCAAACGGTTTACAAAAAAAATGTCACGGCTAGGTTATCATAAAAACGAGTCGGAGGATGCTCGCCAATTTCTGCAACGAATAATGCTAACCAAAACCGATCAAAGCCAACAAATAGCGCGGATTATTGATCTTTACAGCCGCATTAAATATGGCAATGAAAAATCTTCAATTGGACAAATAAAAAAATTGAGCGGCCTGGTAGATTCTTTGGGAGGTTGAAGTAAAACATTACCCCTGTTTATATCAGGCAGTCGCGGTCACAGATATTCCAGTGCCTCAGAAAAAATGCTGATTGCAATAGACGACCCTGTTCATGATACCTGAAGCGGCAACATTCGTTTTTTAAAATTGGACTATTCACACAGCTTTTTATTAAAGCTGCGCTTTTATCTGCCGATAGTTCCTGATGTAGAGAACTTTGCCTACCTAAAGCTTCTCAACCCGGGATAAATATGACAGTTAAAAAGAAGTTGTTTATAGGCCTGATTCTGCTGGCAACCTTGCCCATGCTGGTATCTATCTCCATCCCTAAGGCGATAGTAATGGTCGTTATTGCAGTATTGTTCGGGTGGCTGCTGACCTTGCGTTTGATTCAACCGGTAGAGCGGCTCGCCAGTGAGATCGACTATATCGAAACAAATTCAGATTTGTCTTTCAGGTTAACCGGCAAACCATCTGACATCATTGTACAAATTGTCGGCTCCTTAAATCGACTTCTTTTAAAAACTCACACGATCGTCGGCAAAGTGGCCGCCAGAAGTGGCACTCTTTCCGAGGCTGCCGCCAATATCGATTTACTCTGCCTGCAGACCTACCAGGGAATCGAAAAACAGGGCATGGAGATAAATGGTATTGCAGCGGAAATCACGACAA
This sequence comes from uncultured Gammaproteobacteria bacterium, assembly GCA_964651385.1. Lineage (GTDB taxonomy): Bacteria > Pseudomonadota > Gammaproteobacteria. The sequence goes on from CAZYYM010000068.1 coordinate 14,445, forward strand.
TGATGGAAGCAAGGCGGCAAATGGCGAACAATGTAAATGCGGGCAATAAAATCAATCAGCTCACGACAGAGCCGAAGACTGCGGTCGCGCAGTTCAAACTATCTGCCTGATCCAATTATCGAAAGTCGGATTATTAATTTCGAATTCCGTCAATACAACAGATGTACAACCGCCAACTTACAAAGTCCCGGATTCTCATCATCGATGACTTTTCCCAGTTTCGACTGACCCTCATTGGCATGTTAAAACTCCAGGGGGCGGTCGATATCGACCAGGCCGCCAATGCTGTTAATGCTGTTAATCTTTGTGCCAAAAACCGCTACGACATCATCTTTTGCGACTACAACCTGGGTGCTGGTCAGGATGGTCAGCAGTTGCTCGAGGAATTGCACGAAAGGTCGTTAATGTCCCGTGGCAGCCTGTTCATGATGGTAACCGCGGAGATGATATCGGCACAGGTCATTGGCTTATTGGAGTACCGTCCCGATGCATACCTCGCCAAGCCGTTTGCCTACGAACAGTTTAGAACTCGACTGGATCGATTGCTAGCCCGCACCGAGCCACTGAAGGTGATCTACCAGGCGCTCGATAACGGATTGATCGACGAGGCAAAAGCCCTATGTGACCAGGTGCAACAACGGGAACCCACCACTCGTTTTTCCTGCCAGCGCATTAAATCCGAAATTTTCGAACAGCAGCAAGATTTCGATGCCGCGCAAGCCATTTACGAAGCAATCATCAAGGAACAACCTCTTTTATGGGCAATGGTTGGCATGGGCAAGTTTTTATTCAATACCGGACGCTACCAGGAAGCACTGGGTCATTTTCAAGAAATGAAGGTATCCTTTCCGAATCAGGTCAGCGTTATCGACTGGATCGCCTACTGTCTGGAGAAAATGGATAAAATCGAGGAGTCCGAAAAGGCTCTCGACGAAGCGATCAAAATATCACCGAAATCGGTCACTCGTCAGTCCCATCTTGGCGAAATCGCCGAATCATTGGGCCATTACGACACTGCGCAGAAAGCTTACTCCCGCACCATTCAAGAGGGCCAGCATTCTTGCATGGTCACCGCCGAACACTACCAGCGTTACTACGACAATTCGCGCAAGGCCGTAGAAGACATGAGCGCTCGCCAACGCAGTCGTGTTGTTGCCGACACCGAACTCATCGCGAAGAAAATGGAAAGACGCTTTAGCAATAATCCAACCGCACTGGCATCGAACCTTTGTGCCCTGGCGACCTTCTTCAAGTCGGTGGATCGCAAAGAGAAATCCACCGGTTTTCTTGGTAAGCTATCCAAAACGCTGGAGCACCCCGAATGCCGGGTGTCCGAAGAGAATTTCGCCTTTATCGAAGAAAGCCTGCAGTCGCTGTCATCGAGTGATGGTAATGAAAAATCGATTGCGAAAATAACCACCCGTATGAAAGATTTCAAACAGGCGATAGAGACGGAGAAAAAGCAAGATGAGATTGCGCGCGAAATAAATCAGCAGGGTCTGTTTCTGCTCAAGCAGAATCAATCCCAGCAAGCAATGGATAAATTCCGGGAAGCAATCGACATAATGCCTGAAAATCCGAACTACTTGCTAAACGCGGCCCAGATGATATTACTTGACGATAACATGCGTGACGATTCCAAACTTATGACCGAAGCACGCAGTTGGATGCAGCGCATTAATTTAAAGCCGAGGGACCAAAGGCGTCCCCTGTACATGATGTTACGTGGGAGGCTACCTAATGGCTAACTCTCTTTTCGAAACCGTGCTCGCGTCAACCGTGCACGATATGAAAAATTCACTGAGCCTTATAATGAACCAGCTGGACAATGTCAGCATCGACCTGCCTAGACAAGATTCACAAGCAATATCGACAGTCATGTACGAAGCCAGTCGCATCAACACATCGCTGATGGAAATGCTGGCCCTCTACAAGCTAGAAAACAAACAGCTCGCGGTCCACATCGAGGAAGTCATTGCGATCGACATTGTCGAGGAATGCGTCGCAGCATCCGCGCAGCACGCGACCAGCAGGAATGTTCGCATCGAAATCGACTGCGATAACACGCTGATCTGGTTTTTCGATGCCGATCTGGTAAGCATCGCGATCAGCAATATTATCGGTAACTCGATTCGATATGCAGAATCACTAATTCGAATTTCAGTTGTAGCCAAAGACGGAGAACTCGTTATTCACATCGACGATGATGGCGACGGCTATCCAACGAAAATGCTGGATGAAGTCAAAGACTTCAAATCCCGGGTAAAATTCTCCAGCGGAAGTACCGGCCTTGGTCTTTATTTCGCGCATACGATCGCCGACTGCCATGTGCGCAAAAATCGCCGTGGCCATATCCGGCTCAGAAATGGCGACCGACTCAGCGGTGGCAGTTTCAGGATGATATTACCCTGAAGATTTGAAGGGTCGGGCCAATGAAGCTGCCTGCGATTAACGATGCGTCAGGTTTAGCCCGAAAATCTCCACCTAAATGCTACTAAACGATTTGATATGACAATACTTCTGCTGTCTTTGGCCTGATTTTTAAGGCTGCTATTAATCTACGCCGACATTTTTCAGACTGGTGAACCGGCACAGGCCAACTTATGCATTCCTCGTCTTAGAATAAGTCAAGCTCTCCCATTTCCGATATTTTGGCTAGCACCCTGTAAAGCGACAGTCGCGGCCAGCATCTTATTCCTTTCCTCACGAATACTTACGATGCAATAAGCAGAAACGCTCACCAGCACGATACCACTGCCGCAAAGTGTCAATACGCTCGGTTCCTCGCCCACTCCAATCCACACCCAAATAGGGCTAAGAATGGACTCGGACAATGCAAAAAGTGCAACTTCAGAAGCCATGATGTAGCGGGTTGCAATGGTAAAACATATAAAACCGATGCCGAACTGCACACAGCCCATGAGTAACGCTATGACCAGGTCATGATTCGATATTTTGAACGTATCGACAAAGAACCCCGAAACCAAGGACATGACCAGACCTCCCAGGCAAGTCGCCGGCAACATATCGACGTGGCGTCGATTACGTATTATCAACAGATAAACCACGAAAGAGGCGACAACTACCAAGGCCGCTATGTTACCCAACCATCGGCCTTCTATTAAACCATCCGCGAACATCAGGCTGATTCCGCCAAGTGATACCACCATCGCTATTATGCCGAAACGTGAGGTTCTTTCACCAAGTATCAACCAGCCGACAAACGCAGTGGCCAATGGTGCTGCACCGATAATAAAGACAGCGTTAGCTACTGTAGTCGTCAGAATTGCAAAGACATAGCAGATTGAACCCAGACCCAATACGGTGCCGGCCCAGATACCAGAAATACCGATCTCACGAAAGGCCTGGACGGTGCCTTTTCGATATCTAATCAATAACAACAGAAACAGCGTCGCAGAAAATGCAAATCCACGATAAAACAGAATTTGCCAACCGTTAGCCGACTCCAAATTACGTAGCAGGATTCCGGACAGACTGAGGAAAGCGCCACCGATAATTACCAGTGTTACTCCAAAACCGTATCGACGCTCCAAAACTTCAGGGCCTGAATGATTTTAGTTGAAGGAATTTTACGACTTTAAAATGCTTGAAATTACCACTGGCCAGAACTTTATTATTTTCTACTGCGGTAGCTGCAATGATTGCCTCAGCAGCATCCATACTGGATGAAAGGGCAAATTCTTCAACATAAATAAGGGCTCTATGCCCAATATTTTCAGTCATCGGTAATATTTCAAATTGAAAATCGAATATGAAACTTTTGATAATTTTATGCTGTTGTTTGTTGTGAGCACCCTGTAACAATTCCATATAACTCTGTATTGACAGGCAACGCTCAGACTCATTATCGATCAGACTGGCTGCTTTAGTATGGCCTCGTTGTACCCAGATTAAAATATTCAGTATCAAAAATCATATCTGGGCTTGCGCAGGTTAGCCAACTCCTCTTCGACAGTGATTAAGTCGGCCTCAGCCATGTTATAGAAAGCATGCTCCTGAACCCGTTGATTAGAATCACCACCCGCCGGTTTCATAACGGCCTTAACCTTGCCATGATAAAGCACTGTGACACTCTCGTTTCGTTCGAGTGCTTTCAAGATGTCTTTGGCCTTATATCTCAAATCAACTATGGATGCTTTCGTGGAATTACTTAATAAAATAAATGCCTATATGCTATAGACATTTATTATA
>CAZYYM010000069.1:0-18630 GCA_964651385.1 uncultured Gammaproteobacteria bacterium
ACTTGCCCCCACCACCGGCCGAACAGCGGCTTGGTGGACGCGGGATGGACGGGCCACGCACGGCACGGCGCGCGCGCAGACGGGCAGATCTCGACTGAAGCGCGCGCGCGGTGAGCACGACGAGAGAGCGATTGAACGTGGTCGCATAGCCGCGCATCAAATCGAGGCGTCTCGCCGAGCAATGACCCGCCATATCAAACGTGGTGGCAAAATCTGGATTCGTGTATTCCCGGATGTACCGGTTTCAAAGAAGCCGCTCGAAGTTCGTATGGGTAAAGGTAAGGGTAACGTTGAATATTGGGTCTGCAAGATTCAGCCCGGTCGCGTGCTCTACGAAATGGAAGGCGTCAGTGAGGTAATTGCACGCGAGGCATTTCGCCTGGCGGCAGCCAAGCTACCGTTTAAGACCTCATTTGTATCCAGGCAGGTAATGGGATGAACGCATCTGAATTACGTTCCAAGTCGGAGCAAGAGCTCCGCGAAGAATTAACCGCGCTGTTGCGTGAACAATTTAACCTGCGCATGCAACGTGGCATGAATCCCGACGCCGTACGTCCGGATCAATTCACCAAGGTGCGTCGTAATATCGCTCGTGTAAAAACAGTAATGAGCGCGAATCGAGATGGTAAGCAGTCATGAGCGAATCTAAAGTACAGAGAATACAGACCGGTTCTGTCGTCAGTGACAAGATGGACAAGTCAGCGACAGTATTAATCGAACGCAAGGTCAAGCACCCGATTTACGGAAAATTCGTCAAGAAATCGACCAGGCTACATATTCATGATGAAAAAAATGAATGTGATGTCGGTGATACCGTGCAGATTTCGGAATGTCGCCCAATATCCCGGACCAAGTCCTGGACGCTGGTAAAAGTCGTAGAAAAAGCAAACTAGGCCCGGAGCAGGTAAGCAGTCATGATTCAAATGCAAACAGTTTTGAATGCGGCGGACAACAGCGGTGCGCGCAAGGTGCAGTGCATCAAGGTGTTGGGTGGCTCCAAGAGACGTTACGCGGCCATTGGTGACATCATTAAGGTGAGCATTAAGGATGCGATCCCGCGTGGTAAGGTCAAAAAGGGGGAAGTTTATAATGCCGTCGTAGTTCGTACAGCGAATGGCGTGCGTCGCCCCGATGGTTCTCTGATTAAATTTGACGGTAACGCTGCGGTTATTTTGAATAACAATATGCAACCAATCGGAACCCGTATATTCGGACCGGTAACCCGTGAACTGCGTGGCGAGCAATTTATGAAAATTATCTCACTCGCACCTGAAGTGCTTTAGTATCGGATATCACGATTATGCAAAAGATAAAACAAGGTGACGAGGTCATCGTAATCGCTGGTCGAAGCAAAGGCCAGCGTGGCAATGTGCTGAAGCGGCTCGATGAAAATCGTTTGCTGGTGGAGAACGTAAACATGGTGAAAAAGCATGTTAAGGGTAATCCGCGTTCGGGTGAAAATGGCGGCATTACCGATAAAGAAGCGCCTATACAGATCTCAAATATAATGATATTCAACCCGCATACGCAAAAAGGAGATCGCGTCGGCTTTAAGACACTGGAAGATAACCGCAAGGTTCGCTTTTTTAAGTCGAATGGCGAAGTGATCGATATCTAAAGGTATTAGTGATGACTAGATTAGAGCAACATTATCGGGACAATGTAGCCAAAGCGCTGCAGGAAAAGTTCTCGTACGCATCAGCGATGGAAATACCACGCCTGACTAAAATTACCGTAAATATGGGTATAGGCGAGGCTTCGGTTGACAAAAAAATTGTCGAAGCCGCCGTAAATGATCTTTCCCTTATTGCGGGGCAGAAGCCCGTGGTTACTCTGGCAAAAAAGGCGATCGCTGGATTTAAAATTCGAGAAGGTATGCCAATTGGTTGTAAAGTCACTTTACGTCGAGACAAGATGTATGAATTTCTTGATCGGCTTGTCAATTTCGCTATACCGCGTATCAGAGATTTTCGTGGTTTAAGCCCAAAGGGTTTTGATGGGCAGGGTAATTATAACATGGGTATTACTGAACAGATTGCATTCCCCGAAATTGATTATGACAAAATCGACAAGCTGCGTGGTATGAACATTTCATTCACGACAACAGCTCGTACACAGGAAGAAGGACGTGCATTACTGGCCGCGTTTCAATTCCCATTCAAGAACTAGTCGAGACATTATTATGGCAAAATATTCCATGATCCAGCGCGAATTAAAGCGTGCCAAACTGGTCGCTCGTTACGCTGGTAAAAGACAATCTCTGAAAGCAATTATCAAGAGTACGACGACCAGTTATGAAGAAAAAATGGCGGCGGTTGACCAGTTACAGAGATTGCCTAGGGATTCATCTGCGTCACGAAAGCACAATCGATGCCGCGTGACCGGGAGGCCTCATGGCGTTTATCGCAAGTTTGGCCTGTGTCGTAACAAAGTCCGGGAAGCTGCGATGCGGGGAGACATACCGGGCCTGGTTCTGGCCAGCTGGTAAGAGAGAAAATTATGAGCTTACAAGATCCGATTTCTGACATGTTAACTCGTGTTCGCAATGCACAAAAAGCGAATAAGGTTAATGTGGTTATGCCTTCCTCGACGCAAAAGGTGAATATCGCCCAGGTGTTGAAAGATGAAGGCTACGTTAGCGAATTTGCGGTGTCTGGCGACACTATTAAAGAGTTAACGATTGAACTCAAGTATTATCAGGGCAAGCCGGTTATCGACAATATCAAACGTATCAGTCGTCCTGGCCTGCGTATATTTAAATCTAAAGATGAACTTCCGTCGATTAATGGCGGCCTGGGTATCGCAATCATTTCAACCTCAAAAGGTATGATGACCGATCGCCAGGCGCGCGCAGCCGGTCACGGTGGTGAAGTCATATGCCAGGTGGTTTAGGAAAGTAACATGTCCAGAATTGCTAAAAAACCGGTTGAAATTCCAGGTAGTGTCGAACTCACGGTTAACGGTTGTAAGCTGACAGCAAAAGGCCCCAAAGGGACGTTGTCGGTAACCCTGCACCCCGATGTCAAAGTGAACCTGCAAGACAATGTTTTAAATTTTACTCCGTGTGATGATAAAAAATCGTCGATAGCGGTAACCGGTACCACTCGATCAGTAGTCGAAAATATCGTCACTGGTGTGTCTGCTGGATTCGAAAAGAAATTGCAGCTGGTGGGTGTTGGTTATCGAGCGCAGGCACAGGGTAAAAAACTAGGTCTATCACTGGGGTTCTCGCATCCAATTGACTTCGAAGTACCTGAGGGCATAGAAATTGAAACGCCTGCTGCGACGGAGATAGTTGTCAGGGGTTGTGATAAGCAACGGGTTGGCCAGGTCTGTGCAGAAATACGTGCCTTCCGACCACCTGAGCCCTATAAAGGCAAGGGTGTTAAATATGCTGATGAGCAAATCGTCAGAAAAGAAGCGAAGAAGAAATAGGTGAGTCATGGATAAAAAATCATCCCGAATTAGGCGCTCGCGTCGTACCCGAGCAAAAATTTCTGAACTGGGTGCAAATCGGTTGAGCGTTCACCGCACTCCACGTCATACCTACGCCCAGGTATTTTCAAGCGAGACTGGTAACGTAGTTGCATCAGCATCCACGTTGAGTGCGGATGTAAAGTCGCAGATTAAATATTCGGGTAATATTGACGCTGCGACAGCGGTTGGTAAAGTCATTGCGGAAAGAGCAAAGGAAGTAGGTGTCGAAACTGTTGCCTTTGATCGCTCTGGTTACAAGTATCATGGTCGGATCAGGGCGTTAGCTGAATCTGCCCGTGAAAACGGTTTAAAATTTTAAGCTTGCCGCGGGCAGGAGACAGGAATGGCAGATCCCAGAAATTCGAATGCTGGTGACGATCTGATCGAAAAGCTGGTCGCGGTTAATCGCGTCGCTAAAGTGGTCAAAGGTGGTCGTCAATTTGGATTCACCGCGCTGACGGTGGTCGGTGACGGCAATGGCAAGGTTGGTTTTGGTTACGGCAAGGCTCGTGAAGTGCCGTTGGCAATTCAGAAAGCAATGGAAAAAGCCCGCTCTAATCTGACTAGTATCTCGATCAGGAATGGAACGTTGCAATATCCGCTGAATGCACGTCATGGTGCGGCTAAGGTATACATGCAGCCTGCATCTGAAGGTACCGGGGTAATCGCCGGTGGTGCCATGCGCGCTGTTTTCGAAGCAGTAGGCGTACATAATGTATTGGCTAAATGTAATGGCTCTCGTAACCCGATTAATCTGGTAAGAGCAACGATCAGTGGCTTGCAGAACATGAAGTCCGCGGAAGACATTGCAGCCAAACGTGGCAAAACTGTAGAAGAAATTGCAGGGTAAAGGTTATGGCTGCAGCAAAAAAATCATCGAAGAAATTAAATGTCACTTTGACGCGTAGTAAAAATGGTCGTCTTGCCTCGCACAAGGCCTGTGTTGCCGGCCTGGGACTTCGTAGAATGCATCAAACCGTCGAAGTGATCGATACCCCGGAGAACCGCGGTATGATTAACAGGGTTCAATACCTGCTGAACGTTGAGGAAGTGTAATGCAACTGAATACATTAAAACCTGCCAGCGGTTCCAACAAAGCCGCCAAACGCGTCGGACGTGGTATTGGTTCCGGCTCGGGTAAAACCTGTGGTCGTGGCCATAAGGGACAGAAGTCCCGCTCAGGCGGCGGTGTCCGCGTGGGTTTTGAAGGTGGGCAAATGCCTTTGCAAATGCGTTTGCCTAAATTTGGTTTTACCTCGCGAAAGTCGCGTTATTCGGCCGAAGTGCGGTTGAACGATGTTGAAAAATCAGGCCTGGATACGATTAGTCTGGCTGCATTAGTCGAAGCTAATCTGGTTCCAGCACAGACCAAAAAGGCCAAGATCATCCTATCGGGCGAGTTGGCTCGGGCCGTCACAGTAACAGATATTGCCACGACTAAAGGCGCCAGGGCTGCGATTGAAGCCGCTGGTGGAAAAGTAGAAGCTTAATATGGCTAAACCGTCCGCGTCACAAGTTGCAAATAGTCTTTCGGGTGGAAGCCTGAGCGAATTGCGAAAGCGTATCATCTTTCTGTTGATTGCTCTGGTGATATTTCGTATCGGTACATTTATTCCGGTGCCGGGTATCGATATCACGGTCATGCGGGAAATTTTCGATCAGCAAAGAACCGGCATTCTCGGTATGTTCAATATGTTCTCCGGTGGCGCGCTTGAACGTATGTCGATTTTCGCACTGGGTGTCATGCCTTATATTTCGGCGTCGATTATCATGCAGTTGATGACAGTTGCTGTTCCAACCCTTGAGCAACTGAAAAAGGAAGGCGAATCAGGTCGTCGGAAAATCACCCAGTATACCCGTTATGGTACGGTAGCACTGGCGTCGTTCCAGTCGGTCGGTATAGCGATTGCCCTGTCAGGTCAAAGTGGAGGCGGTGGCGCAGCACTGGTTGTCAATCCGGGACCCTCGTTTATATTTACTGCGGCCGTGACGCTTGTGACAGGCACTATGTTTTTAATGTGGCTGGGTGAACAAATTACCGAGCGTGGTATCGGTAACGGCATTTCAGTTTTGATTTTTGCGGGTATCGTAGCTGGATTACCCGCGGCAATAGGCAATACCTTTGAGTTGGTGAGAACCGGAGAATTAAACTCTCTGGTCATACTGGGGCTTTTTATTGGTGTGGTCGGTGTAACTTATTTTGTAGTGTTTGTCGAACGCGGACAACGTCGTATTACGGTTAATTACGCCAAGCGCCAACAAGGTCGTAAAATGTATGCTGCGCAGAGCAGTCACTTACCATTGAAATTGAATATGGCAGGTGTCATTCCACCGATATTTGCTTCCAGTATTATTCTATTTCCGGCCACTCTGGGTAGTTGGTTCGGGCAGGCAGAAGGGATGCGGTGGTTGCAGGATTTGTCAGCAACGCTGTCTCCGGGACAACCTCTTTATGTGATATTTTACGCTGCGGCCATTATCTTTTTCTGTTTCTTCTATACGGCATTGGTATTTAATTCAAAAGATACCGCTGAAAATCTGAAGAAATCCGGTGCGTTTATTCCGGGCATTCGTCCTGGCAATCAGACGGCGACTTACATTGATGGAGTTATGTCCCGATTAACCCTGGTTGGTGCGATGTATATCACCGGTGTTTGTTTGTTGCCGGAATTTTTAATTCTATTCTGGAATGTACCTTTCTATTTTGGAGGCACTTCGTTGTTGATCATTGTGGTTGTGGTAATGGATTTCATGTCGCAGGTACAAGCACACCTGATGAGCCACCAGTATGATGGCTTGATGAAAAAATCGAATTTTAAAGGTTATGGTGGTGCTGGCTCTGTACGCTAGTCATCTGATTTGGGGATAAGGTATTTAAAATGAAAGTGAGAGCTTCCGTTAAAAAATTGTGTAAAAACTGTAAGGTAATTCGCCGTAATGGTTCGGTTCGAGTTATCTGTAAAGATCCTCGCCATAAACAGCGTCAGGGTTAGTTGCAAAGACATTGAATGATTGTTTTAAATCGTTGATTTTCAGGGGACAGGCAGATAGAATCTGCGCCCGCTTAAATTCCGTTTAGCTAGGAGTATTTATTTTTATGGCCCGTATTGCAGGTGTAAATATACCGGATCACAAGCATACAGTGATTGCATTGCAATCTATTTATGGCATCGGCGCTACGCGTTCTGCCAACATTTGTAACGAAACCGGAATCAGCCCGGAAACGAAGATCCGCGAGCTAAACGAAGAGCAGCTTGAGTTAATCCGAGCACAGATCGATAGAATCACCACTGAGGGTGATTTGCGTCGCGAAATTTCCATGAATATCAAGCGTTTGATGGATCTCGGTACTAACCGTGGTATCCGTCATCGTCGTGGGCTGCCTTTACGCGGCCAGCGTACCAAAACCAATGCGCGTACCCGTAAGGGACCGCGACGTCCGTTGAAACGATAGGTTTAACCCATGGCTGACAACAAATCTCGTAGCAAAAAGAAAGTTAAACGCGTCGTATCGGATGGTGTCGCACACATCCACGCAACCTTTAACAACACCATCGTTACCATCAGCGATCGCCAGGGCAATGCCCTGTCCTGGGCCACCGCGGGTGGTTCGGGTTTTCGCGGTTCCCGTAAGAGTACACCGTTCGCTGCACAGGTAGCTGCTGAAAGAGCAGGCCAGGTCGCCCAGGAAATGGGTATGAAAAATCTTGAAGTGATGGTTAAAGGTCCGGGTCCTGGACGTGACTCTGCGGTTCGGGCGTTGAACAATATAGGCTTTAAAATTTCTCGTATCGACGACGTTACACCCATTCCGCACAATGGTTGCCGTCCACCGAAAAAACGTCGCGTATAGACTGGATTAGACATGGCAAAATATATTGGACCCAAATGTAAGTTAATGCGTCGCGAAGGTACTGACCTGAGCCTGAAGTCGGCCCGTCGTGCGATCGATACTAAATGCAAGATAGATAACCCTCCGGGTGTGCATGGCGCCGGCACACGTAAACCGAGAATATCGGATTACGGGTTACAGTTGCGTGAAAAGCAAAAGCTCAGAAGAATATACGGCGTACTGGAAAAGCAGTTTAAAAATTATTATAGCGAAGCATCGCGTCTGAAGGGATCAACCGGTGAGAACCTGTTGCAGTTGCTCGAAGCACGCCTGGATAATGTCGTATACCGAATGGGCTTTGGCTCAACACGCGCTGAAGCGCGTCAACTGGTTAGCCACAAGTCAATTATGGTTAATGGAAAAATTGTAAACATTGCTTCTTATATGGTGAGGCCATCAGATGTTGTCAGTGTTCGAGAAAGATCACGAAAACAGGCGCGTATTGCAGAGTCAATCTCCCTTGCCGAGCAAACAGGCATTCCGGATTGGATTGACGTCAATCATAGCAAATTTGAAGGTACTTTTAAGACGCTTCCGTTGCGCAGTGAATTGCCACCGGATATCAACGAACAACTTGTAGTAGAACTCTACTCCAAATAATAAGCGAGTCATTTATGTCATCGAAATTATACTCTGATTTGCTGAAACCCAAGCATGTTAAGGTTGAAGAGCAACAAACCTACCACGCTAAAGTTTCTATCGAACCTCTGGAACGAGGCTTCGGGCATACTTTGGGCAATGCCTTAAGGAGAATACTGCTGTCGTCTATTCGAGGTTGCGCTATCGTCGATTTTAAAATCGAAGGTGTGCTACACGAATACACAACCATCGACGGTGTTCAGGAAGATGTTATTGACATTATGCTGAACCTGAAAGGCGTCGGTATAATCATGCATACCAAAGACGAAGCTACGCTGACTATCAGCAAGAAAGGTCCCGGCATTGTAACCGCTGGGGACATCCAGATTGATCATGATATTGAAGTCGTTGATCCCGAATATGTTATCGCGACTTTGACCAAAGATGTCGACTTCAACATGTCTTTGCATGTTTTGAAAGGGCGTGGTTACCAGCCCGCCAATGCGCGCCAGACATCCGAAGAGGATGCTGCTTTGGGACATTTGCAACTCGATGCTTCTTTTTCGCCGGTACGCAAAATTGCCTATAGTGTTGAAGCGGCTCGGGTTGAACAACGTACCGACCTGGATAAGTTGATAATCGACATCGAAACGAATGGAACCATTGGCCCGGAAGAAGCCATTCGTATTGCCGGTAGCATTCTTAAAGACCAGTTGTCAGTTTTTGTCAATCTCGAAGGTTCGGACGAAGAAGAAGAAGTCGAACCCGAATCACATATTGATCCGATTCTGCTGCGTCCGGTTGATGATCTTGAGTTGACAGTGCGTTCGGCTAATTGTCTGAAAGCAGAAAATATTTACTACATCGGTGATTTGATTCAACGAACAGAAGTTGAATTGCTGAAAACGCCCAATCTGGGTAAAAAATCGCTGACGGAAATCAAAGACGTATTGGCGTCTTACAGTTTGTCTCTTGGCATGCGTTTAGAGAACTGGCCACCAGCCAGTATCGAAAAAGATAGCAAGCTGGCTAGTTAATTAAAGACCTATTTTATAGAGGTTCAGGAAAATGCGTCATCGTAATAGCGGTCGTCAACTCAACCGCAATAGCTCACATCGTAAAGCGATGTTTAAAAATATGGCGGCTTCATTGTTTGACCATGAAGTTATCAGGACCACTCTGCCGAAAGCTAAAGAATTACGCCGGGTTGCTGAACCGCTCATCACGTTGGCAAAAGAAGATAGTGTCGCCAATCGGCGTATCGCATTCAGCCGTATTCGCGACAAGTTGGCGGTTGGTAAACTGTTTACTGATCTGGGCCCGCGTTACAAAGAGCGCCCGGGTGGATACATGCGTATTTTGAAATGTGGTTTTCGATCGGGTGACAAGGCGCCGATGGCCTATGTCGAACTGGTCGATCGTCCGGATGTAGAAGAAGAATAGTCTTCCTGGAGTTCCTTATTTTAAAGGCCAGCTTTTATGCTGGCTTTTTTTTTATGAAATTGGCTTAGATTTTTCTGCTGGGGGTAAGGCTTGTTCGTGTAACAGAAAAGCACTTGTATAGTTTGATATCAATGCTATCATTTATTTTATCAATAGTTTCAAAAAGGGAATAGTCAATGGCTAATTTAATCGTGCGCAATATCGATGACGAAATTGCAAATGCGTTAAAACGTCGGGCAAACCGGCACGGCGTTAGCGCTGAGGCAGAGCATCGGATAATTTTGGAACAGGTATTAATGCGACCTCAGCGGAAAAGTTTTACCGAAGTCTTAAGGCAGATTCCGAATGTCGGCGAGGATTCAGATTTTGAACGGGTGTCGGATGAACCGGTGAGGGCAGTATTCGATTAGTGTATTTATTTGATACTGATGTTATCAGTGAGTTGCGCAAGGGAGCACGGACGAATCCGGGTGTTATTCGATTCTTTGAGCAAGTTTCCAATCAGGGCGGGCGAGGATATATCAGTGTTATTACAGTCGGTGAATTGCGCCGGGGCGTGGAGCTAGTTCGATACAGAGGAGACAATAGGCAGGCAGAGTTACTGGAAACCTGGTTGCAAATGGTACTGAAAGATTATGCGGACTCTATCCTCGAATTTACTACAGAGGAGTCACAGGTCTGGGGACGATTACGCGTACCACATTATGAAAATGCGCTGGACAAACAAATTGCCGCTACCGCGCTTACCAATGATTTAACGCTGGTAACTCGGAATATAGGCGACTTTGAGGGTATTGGGGTCCAGCTATTTGACCCTTTTGACTGAAAAGTTAGATCAATTTAATTTCTGATCAAAGCCAGCAACTCGTCGCGCTTTATTTCCATTAATCTTTGGTCGGCACGGGCCTCGACATTGACTCTCAAAAGCGGCTCGGTGTTAGACGAACGTACGTTAAATCGCCAATCACCAAAATCCATTCCCAGGCCGTCCATTTCATCGATAACTGGATTCTGATTGGCAAAATGTTGTGCCAGCATTTCGAGGATAGTTTTTGAATTGTTGACCGTGATATTAATTTCACCACTAACCGGATAAGCCTCTATGCGTTCGTTGACGAGTTGCGCCAGCGTTTTATCCTTTGTCGACATCAATTGTGTTAACAATAACCATGGAACCATGCCGCTATCGCAGTAGCCGAAATCGCGGAAATAATGGTGTGCACTCATTTCGCCGCCATAAATTGCATTTTCCTCGCGCATGGTTTCCTTTATGAAGGCGTGTCCAGCCTTGCTTTGTACCGATTCTCCACCGCTTTTGCTTACTAACTCCCGAGTATTCCAAACCAATCTCGGGTCGTGTACGACTTTATTACCTGGATTTTGTTCCAGTAATGCTTCTCCCAGTAATCCGACTATGTAATAGCCTTCAATAAAACGTCCATTGTGATCAAACAGGAAACAACGATCAAAGTCGCCATCCCAGGCCAGGCCGAGATCCGCATTGTACTCGGCTATAGCCTCGATGGTTGCGGCTCTGCCTTCGGGCAGCAGGGGATTAGGGACGCCGTTCGGAAAGTTGCCGTCGGGCTGGTGTTGTATTTTTATAAACTCAAATGGCAGGCGTGATTCCAGTAAATCGATAACGGGACCTGCGGTGCCATTACCTGGATTGGTTACAATTTTCAAAGGTTTTAAGCGGTCGAGGTTTTTGATATAACCGAGTAAATGATTGATGTAATCGTTGTTTAAATCAGTCGGTATGAGTTGGCCTTTTTTTGCCACATTAGAGAACTCACCAATTTCTGCGATTCGGCGAATATCCTCTAAACCGGAGTCGCCACTAATTGGGCGTGCACCATGACGGACGAATTTGAAACCATTGTAGTCAACCGGATTATGACTGGCGGTAATCATAATGCCGCCATCGAGTTGTTGATGAAAAGCGGCGAAATAGACGTTTTCGGTACCGCAGATACCCAGGTCGAGCACATCGACTCCACTATCCATCAAGCCGTTCGATAATGCATCGAACAACGCGTCGCTACTGAGACGAATATCACGACCAATAGCCACTTGCTCCGGTTGAATGAATTCGGCATAAGCCCGACCGACACGATAGGCGATATCGTTATTGAGCTCATCGGGCACCTTGCCACGTGCGTCGTAAGCTTTAAAACAGGAGATTTCAATTGGCATCTTAATCCTTCTCTATTTATCAGTAATTTACATTAACATCGGCCGTAAATATTGACCGGTATATGATCGTTTCACCTGGGCAATTTGCTCCGGCGTGCCGCTGGCGATGATTTCTCCACCCTTGTCACCGCCTTCGGGTCCCAGGTCGATAATCCAGTCAGCCGTTTTAATAACGTGCAAGTTGTGCTCGATGACTACAATACTATTACCATGGTCACGAAGTCTATGTAGTACCGCCAAAAGTTGCTCAATATCGTGAAAATGGAGACCAGTGGTCGGTTCATCGAGTATATAGAGGGTTCGACCGGTATCGCGCTTGGATAATTCACGTGCCAGTTTAATGCGTTGTGCTTCGCCGCCAGACAAAGTGGTGGCGTTTTGCCCCAGGGTGATGTAGCTCAGGCCAACATCCATCAGCGTGTCGAGCTTACGTTTGAGAACCGGTATCGCGCTGAAAAATGGTACGGCATCTTCGACCGTCATCTCCAGTACCTGATGTATGGTTTTGCCCTTGTAGAGAACGTCAAGTGTTTCGCGGTTATAGCGCTTACCCTTACAGACGTCACAGGTCACGTAGACGTCCGGCAGGAAATGCATTTCAACTTTGGTGACACCATCACCCTGACAGGCTTCGCAGCGCCCTCCCTTGACATTGAAACTAAATCGTCCCGGTTTATAGCCTCGAGATCGCGATTCTTGTGTCCCGGAAAATATCTCCCGTATTGGTGTAAACAGGCCGGTATAGGTTGCCGGATTCGAGCGCGGCGTCCTGCCGATCGGGCTCTGGTTGATATCGATGACCTTGTCGAAGTGCTCGAAACCGGAGAACGACGCGTATTCACCAGCATTCAAACTGCTTTGATTGATCTCGATAGCCGCGAGCTTATAAAGCGTTTCATTGACTAAAGTTGATTTTCCTGAGCCGGAGACGCCGGTGATGCAGGTAAACAGGCCGACTGGAAGCGCGAAATCGACTGATTTGAGGTTGTTGCTACGAGCCTTATTAATCCGTAACCATCTATTTTCATCGACTTCACAACGTTTTGTCGGAATGGCAATCTGGCGGGTACCATTGAGATATTGCCCCGTGATCGATTCATTATTAGCGGAAATTTCTTGTGCATTGCCGGTGGCAATAATTTGACCGCCATGTACGCCAGCACCCGGCCCGATGTCAACAATGAAATCCGCTGCCGCAATCGCATCTTCATCATGCTCGACGACGATAACGGTATTACCGAGATCACGTAAAAAGGTAAGCGTTTTCAATAAACGGTCATTATCACGTTGGTGCAATCCAATGGACGGCTCATCGAGTATGTACATGACGCCAACAAGTCCGGCGCCAATTTGACTGGCCAGTCGAATGCGCTGGGACTCCCCACCGGAGAGCGTCTCTGCACTTCGACTGAGTGACAGATATTCGAGCCCGACATTGACCAGAAAGCTCAGCCGTTGGCGAATTTCCTTGTTAATTTTCTCGGCAATTTCGCCTTTTTGTCCAGGTAATTCAAGCGTTTGGAAAAATTTAAACGCTTCGTCGATAGGCAGGCGGGTAATTTGAGACAATGTCCTGTTGGCAACAAATACATGTCGGGCTGCTTCATTGAGTCGTTCGCCGCTGCAGACCTGGCAAGCCTGATTGGAAAGAAACCGGGACAGTTCCTCGCGAACCACTGACGACTCGGTATCCCGATAACGACGTTTCAAATTGGGTAAAATACCTTCGAAAGGATGTTTCTGCACCCGCTTGTCACCGCGCTCGTTGCGGTAACTGAATTTAACATCTTCAGGGGAGCCATTCAGAATAACGTCCTGTATTCTCTGATCGAGTTCGCCGAATGGTTGCTCGACATCGAATTTAAAGTGCCTGGCAAGTGACTGAAGCATTTGAAAGTAATAGCCATTTCGCCGGTCCCAGCCTCGAATGGCGCCACCGGCGAGGCTGAGTTCGGGCGACTTGACCACCAGATTGGGGTCGAAAAACTGCATGGTGCCAATGCCGTCGCATTCCTGACAGGCTCCGGCCGGGCTGTTGAATGAAAATAACCGGGGTTCCAGTTCGTTAATAGAGTAACCGCATTCCGGGCAGGCAAAATTCGCCGAAAATTTGATTTCGTCAAAATCACAATCTGAATCCATCGCCGCTATTATTGCGATGCCATCGGTAAGTTGCAGCGCGGTCTCGAATGACTCAGCGAGACGTAGTTTGAGGTCGGCACGGACCTTAAAACGGTCGACAATAATATCGATATTGTGTTTTTTACGCAGCTCAAGTTGGGGTGGGTCATCCAGTTCGTAAATTTCACCATTGATACGGGCGCGGATGAACCCCTGTTTCAGAAGATTGTCGAGCAGTTGAACATGCTCGCCCTTACGGTTAATGACAACCGGTGCCAGCAACATTAAACGCGTATTCGCGGTTAAAGCGAGCACGTGATCGACCATTTGGCTGATAGTATTGGCTTCGAGCGGTAAATCGTGGATCGGGCAGCGTGGTGTACCCACACGCGCAAAAAGAAGTCGCAGATAATCGTATATCTCGGTAATGGTTCCCACTGTCGAGCGAGGATTATGCGAGGTGGTCTTTTGTTCGATCGAAATCGCCGGAGAAAGGCCTTCAATATGATCGATATCCGGTTTTTCCATCACCGAAAGGAATTGTCGCGCATAGGTGGAAAGTGACTCGACGTAGCGCCGCTGACCTTCGGCAAAAATAGTATCGAAAGCCAGTGAAGACTTGCCCGAGCCCGAAAGCCCGGTAATGACAATTAATCGATCACGCGGCAGAGTGATATCGATATTCTTGAGATTATGCGTTCGCGCGCCGCGTATGGTGATGGCATCCATGGGGGATTAGTGGCTAATCAAAACAATCAATTATAACGACTAATGTTTTAATACGCTTGAATATTAAAAACAAAATGGGTGATTGATCCGCAAAAATGGCAATGAAAAGTGTGGGGGTTTTTACAATTACTTATTGATTAACATTATCATGAGCATTATAATACCAATATAATTTGGCAAGAGATATTTGATATGTCCGTGAAAACAGAGCGTATTACTATACTAGCGACTCCCGACTTTAAACAATTTCTAAGTTCAGAGGCTGTAAAAGAAGGGGTAAGCGTTTCAGAGTTGGTTCGGAAAAGATGCTCTGTGAAACCTCTGGAAAGCGAAGAAATAGCGATGCTTAAAGCATATGTTGAGCAGGTCAACGAGTCCACGGACCGTGCTAAAAAGTCACTAACAAAAGGCTTGCGCGAAGCTAAAGAAACGCTGAAATCTATTAGGCAAGAAAAGGCGGCTTAATGAGCGTTATCAGTGATTCAATAAAAGCAATGAAACAAGTTTTATTGCTAACGGATAAGGTAGAACAAGCTGGCGGATTGCTTTCTGATATTTCGAAAGAATTGAGAGACCAAGACAAGCGCATAATCAAGCTTGAAACTCGACTAGATACTTATGCTGAAATAGCCAGTATTCAAAGTGGTAAGAATTTAGCGAAGTAATGAGTCAAATGACAGGCAGGGCGTAACCGGAATTATATTAATATTTTAAAAGTTTTCAATAAAAACAGTTGCAATTTAAAACTAAACCTATATTCTATGTCTCACAGGTTGTAAGCCTGTATTGGAAATACTTAACCCGGGTTCATTGGGAAATGAACCATCAAAATGGAGAAATCAAGATGATTAAATCGACAGTAATAGCCCTCGCTTCACTTTTCTTTTCAACACTCGCACTGGCCAGTCCAGTCAATATCAATACCGCGTCAGCGACCGAAATTGCCGATGCTCTCAACGGCATCGGCATGGTCAAGGCAGAGGCGCTGGTTGTTTATCGGCAGGCCAATGGTCTATTTAGCACCGCCGAGCATATCGTTAATGTAAAAGGTATTGGTCAGGCGACCTACGAAAAGAACAAGGAAGATATATTGGTGAAATAAGCGCCGGACAGGGATGAATGAACGGCAGGGATGCCGCATGCAATAGCAGCAGAAAACACGCCGGTCGGCGTGTTTTTCTTTTTCAGGCCTGGACACCTGTAAAATTGACACGAAAAATGTGCAGCACTATAATCGTGCTATGAAAAATGTAACTATAAAACTAGAAGACGATGTCGCGCATTGGTCACGAATCTGGGCGGCTGAGCACAATACCAGTGTATCCCAGATTCTCGGTGATTTACTCAAGCAGATGAAGCAGGAAAAAACGGGTTACACGATTGCGATGCAGCAGTTTTTCGATGGCGAGCCACAGCCGATTAACAGGGCTGAGAAATATCCATCGCGAGACGAATTGCATGAACGCTAAGTGCTTCGTCGATACCAATATCCTGGTATACCGGCGAGATAGTACAGAAGCCGAAAAACAGGTAAAGGCCGAAGAATGGCTCATCCAACTCTGGGCCAACAAAACAGGTTGCATCAGTACTCAGGTTTTAAACGAATTTTATGTTACCGTAACGCAAAAACTCAAACCTGGGTTGAGCAAGACGCAGGCGCGATCCGATATTCGGGCACTAATGGTTTGGCAACCGTTGGTTGTGTCAACGGCGCTTATCGAGTCCGCCTGGCACATTCAGGATCGCTACCACTATTCCTGGTGGGATACACTTATTATAGCTTCGGCACTGTTGCTGGATTGTACATATTTAGTCAGCGAAGATTTGCGGCATGAGCAGGAAATCGGCAATCTCACGATTATTAATCCGTTTCTGGTCGGTTTTGATACGTTGTAGTACTGCGTCAGCCACCGAAATTGCCGATGCCCTCAACGGTATCGGCCAGGCGACCTATGAAAAGAACAAGGAAGATATATTGGTGAAATAAGCGCCGGACAGGGATGAATAAACGGCAGGGATGCTAGGTTATTCTGAATAACCGAAGAAGAAAACGCGCCACCCGGCGTGTTTTCTTTTGTGGTTTAAAAATTATCGCGATTCCTTCAATTTCGCCGGTATGTAAGTATTTTCCAATCTGAATAATTCCAGATAGAATGTTGTGCTATGAGAATTTCCCAAAAACACCACCTCCAAATTAAATATCTTGCGCTCGAAATATTCGGCGAAGACAGCACTGTCCTGTTGTTCGGCTCAAGAGTGGATGACTCTAAAAAAGGGGGTGATGTCGATTTGCTGGTGGAGACTCGCCATGCGATTAAAAACCCGGCTCTACTATCGGCCAGGTTCTCAGCCAGGGTTTCCCGCTTAATGAATGGCAGGAAGGTCGATGTCATACTGGCAGCGCCTAATGTAAGGGAGTTGTCCATCCACAAACAGGCGAGATCGTCTGGGATGCCACTGTGATGACCGATGAAGGAGACCGGCTGCGATTGCAATTCCTGTCGAGGGTGGTGGAAAAACAATGTCGACATCTGAAGACAACCGCTGGCAAGCTTTTTACCAGGCCGTTCACAATTGAAAGTGCAGCGATGCTTGAAACTGATGATGACTTGTCGGAAACAACGGAAGCTTTTACATCCAGGTTTAGTCGTTTACAGGATACGTTGGGAGACAAGTTGATACCCTACCTGCTATCGCAACTAGGGGAGCAGGAAGCCACGTTCGTGGATAATCTCGACAAGGCTGAAAAACTCGGATGGGTCGGCGATGCAGACAACTGGATGGAGATGAGAAAACTGAGAAACCAGATGGTTCATGAATATATTGAAGACTTAAATATTCTGACTGATGCGCTTAACTCGGCAAACATCTGGTTGCCCGAAATGCTGAAAACAGCAGAAAATTTGAACAAAGAAATGGCAGGTCGTGGTTTTTTGGAATCGTAGGGGTTGCAGAGGATTCGGTGCTTCGGCAAGGGGCCATTTTATCCGGGTGTCGGCGTGGGTGGGCATTGTATTGCGGTCGATCCCGAATGGCTTAAAGCTGCCTCCAAAAGAGCCGGCTATATGCCCGAAATAATCAATCTAGCCCGTGCCACCAATAATGGTATGCCCGAGTACACCATATCGGTGTTGCAGGATTTACTGAATGATTGCGGATATCCGCTAAAAGATACGGAAATAGCTATTCTCGGTGTGTCTTACAAGCGGAATGTAGGTGATCCGAGAGAATCGCCATTTTACGAAATTCGCGATTTGCTAACTAAGAAAGGCGCCAGATTAAATGTATATGACAGTTGGTATACAGCGGAAAACACCGTTAATTCGGTATTGGAGGCCATCGAAAACGCCAGGGCAATTGTTATTGTTACTGAGCACACCGATATTATCGACAGCCTGAAAAAATTAGATATTGCCACGAGTACCGTCGAGGTCGTGGTCGATGGTAGAAACTGCCTTGATGCCGGTTTGGTCAACGACTGGGGCGTGCTATACCGTGGAATTGGCCGTAGAGCGACCGTGTCTTAAAAAACCTGGATTAAACCAAAAATGCATCTCGCTTCTTCAGTGTACTACCAGTAAAATACCGGCCACAGATTTTATGCTACCAATTTTCGGAGTCGGTCATGGCAAGAGGTATAAACAAAGCAATTATCGTCGGTACACTCGGACAGGATCCCGAGATTAAATATACGGCCAGTGGCAGTGCCGTCGTCAACGTCAGTGTTGCTACTAACGAATCGTGGAAAGACAAGCAGACCGGTGAAGCGCAGGAACGTACCGAGTGGCATCGAATTGTCATGTTCAATAAACTCGCGGAAATTGCATCGCAGTATTTGAAGAAGGGCTCGCAGGCTTATTTTGAAGGACGGATTCAAACCCGAAAATGGCAGGACCAAAGTGGCAATGACCGATATTCCACCGAGATTGTCGCCAATGAAATGCAAATGTTGGGTGGTCGACCTCAGGGTTCGGACAATACGGTACCTTTCGAACCACAAAATCAGCAATCGCAACAGGCCCAAAAGCCGGCCGCCGCACCGGATACCGCGCCTATCGATGACGGGTTTGACGATATACCTTTTTAGCCATTGCCGGGCCGTCATACCGGGCTTGACCCGGTATCCATGTCCTTTATACGCCGGATCTTTTGACCTGTTCAAACCTGAGCCCATGACCAGTTACCATGTTTTC
>CAZYYM010000070.1:0-10501 GCA_964651385.1 uncultured Gammaproteobacteria bacterium
TTTCGTGGAATTACTTAATAAAATAAATGCCTATATGCTATAGACATTTATTATATATGGTAAAGATCTTAACAGTTAGTACTTCATTAACCGGAGACTCTTATTCAGGGATTTTAATAATCGCCCTGCCCCGAATCTTGCCGGCAAGAATATCCTCTGCTGCCTGCGGTAAATCCTCAAAATTCAAATCAAAGGACAGGTTCTCCAACAAGCTCATATCCAGATCTTGCACCAACCGATTCCAGGCCTGCTCGCGCAGTGCTATTGGCGCCATCACGGAATCGATACCATACAAGGTGATGCCACGTAAGATAAACGGTGCGACAGAGGTGGGCAGAGACATCGAATCGGCAAGGCCACAGGCGGCTATAGCGCCTCCATATTTTATCTGACTAATGACATTGGCAAGCGTATTACCACCGGCCACATCGATTGCACCTGCCCATAATTCCTTGTTCAAAGGCCTGGCCTTGTCGGCGAATTCCGCACGATCCTTGACCTCCGCAGCACCTAAATCTTTGAGAAAACTATCTTCGGACAATCTGCCGGTGACTGCGACAACTCGAAATCCCAGTTTACTCAGTAGTGCCACTGCAACACTGCCGACACCCCCCGATGCACCGGTGACCAAAATATCACCACTGTCGGGTTTAATTCCGTGTTTCTCCAAAGCCATAACGCATAACATTGATGTATATCCGGCTGTGCCGATAGCCATCGCCTGACGAGAATCAAGACCTTCTGGCAACCTCACCAACCAATCTGAGTGCACTCGCGCCTTCTGTGCATATCCACCCGAGTGCACTTCACCGACACCGAAACCGTTCAAGATTACGCGATCACCTACGACGAATTTATCACTCTCTGAACTCAATACCGTACCACAGGAGTCGACTCCCGGTGTGAGTGGAAACTTGCGTACCACCGGTGAACTGCCGGTAAGGGCGAGACCATCTTTGTAATTGAGCGTTGAATATTCAACCTTGAAAGTAACGTCTCCATCCATCAAATCATCATCGCTCAGTTGTTTTAGCTCGCAACTTTGACCTTCGTCAGTTTTATTTATCTGGTAGCCCAGAAAATGGTTTGACATGTCGTTTTCTCCGAATATTTTCGAATAATGATATTTGTAAGACAAATACGTGTCAAAACAA
Source organism: uncultured Gammaproteobacteria bacterium (assembly GCA_964651385.1). Taxonomy (GTDB): domain Bacteria; phylum Pseudomonadota; class Gammaproteobacteria. The sequence goes on from CAZYYM010000070.1 coordinate 1,155, forward strand.
TTAAGATACAATCTCCTGACTTCGTATCCGGATTTGAGCCGTGCAGGAATTATCCATCGTAAAATCGAGTTTATCGAAACAAATCGCTGAGCAACTGCCTGAAGCGATCGTCAACGGTCGATTTAAAATCGGTGATCGCCTGCCCACAGAGGACGAACTGGCCCAGTGCTATGGCGTATCCCGACTACGCTGCATGAACAACTGCTGGACCAATTGCTTCAAAAAAGGACTGGGGAATTAGATCTTACGCACCATGCTTTAATGGATTATTTGCTGGAAAAATTTAAACTGGCCAGCCATAGAGGATCTAGGAAATCGTAATTTTTGAACCGCCGGTAAAAAAATAGATAGCAAGCATCGCCAAACCGATTAGTGCAACAACTCCTATCCAGGCCCAATGCCGATCGGTGGCATAATCCGCATCAAACTGAATCAACAATTGCCGGATACCTGCCATCACGCTGACATTCATTTTATGCTTTTTATAACCACCAACAACCTGGTTTGAGCGTTCTGAATCCATTTTACTACCCCTCGTTTAGCACAGTATAGCCAATACAATCCAGGCGAAACAGAATTGATAACGATTTCGCTGCCGAGAATCTGGAAATGTTATTAATCTCTTTGACCGCAAGAGATTATCAGTCCATAAACTGGCATTTTCAACCGCCATTCAACTATTCCATGAAAACACCGGGGTTGTTTTCCTGCCAGAGCACTATATCTTGTTTGTCATAACCTAAACCTGCATACGGGAGAAATCATAACCATGGCAAAGCTCCACCTGATTAGTTTCAAAACCTGCCCTTTTGTACAAAGGGCAGTTATCACACTAAACCAGAAGCAAGTCGAACACGAAATAACTTTCGTCGACCTTGCAGATCCGCCAGACTGGTTCCTCGATATCTCCCCGCTAGGCAAAGTGCCTGTGCTCAAGGTAGACGATGAAATCCTCTTCGAATCTGCTGTTATCAATGAATATCTGGATGAAATTACCGGTGGCGAACTGCAACCCGAAGATTCATTGCAGCGCGCGAAAAATAGGGCTTGGGTAGAATTTGCCTCGAATATGCTCGGTACAAGCTACATGATGAAAACGGCTAGCGATCAGGAAAACTATAATAAATATCGCGATCAATTGGTGTCACAGCTTCAACGGATCGAAAATCGACTCGGTGAAGGTGACTGGTTCAACGGCGATCAATTTACTCTGGCTGACACGGCATTCGCACCCTTGTTCATGCACAATGCCGTCGCTAACTATGCATTCACGGTAATCGATCCTGATAAAATGCCCAAAGTTGACGCCTGGTCAAAACGCCTTCTGGCTTTACCGGCCGTTCAAAATTCGGTAGTGCCTGAATTTGAACAGCTCTATCTGGCCGCCATCGAAAAGGCGAACAGCTATTGTTGGCAGCAATACGCCTGATTGCTCAAAATATGGCTAAATGGCATAACGGCAAGGTTCTGACTAACAAACGCTGGAACCATCGACTAACCTCTCTCCAGTTTGAGGCACCATTGCAGGGTTTTGAATCGGGTCAGTTTGTCCGGGTCGGTCTCGAAATTGGCAGCGAAATTGTTGCACGCCCCTACTCACTGGTGAATACACCGGATGAATCTGCGTTCGAAATTTACTTCAATATTGTCCCGGAGGGGCCTTTATCACCCAGGTTGTTCGACCTCAAAGCCGGTGATGACATTCTGGTCGCCACCAATCCAGCCGGTTTTCTAACTATTAGTGAAATACCTGAATCGAATAACTTATGGATGTTGGCTACCGGTACCGCAATCGGTCCTTTCCTGTCTATATTGAAAGGTGAAACTGTCTGGAAAAAATTCCAGACAGTGACTCTTTGCTATTCAGTACGAACCCGGGAAGAATTGGCATATCTCGAAACCATCGAACTAATTGTTGAGCAGCATGCGGGACAATTATGTTTTATTCCGATTATTACCCGGGAACAAGACAAGCATGCGCAACATGAGCGTATCCCGCAAAGCATTACCAACGGCAATCTGGAAACACGCGCCAATAGGCCTATATCGAAAGACGATTCGCATGTGATGATCTGTGGTAGCACTGAATTGATTACCGAAGTCAGCTCTATACTCGACTCACGCAATATGCGTAAACATCGTCGGCGTGAACCCGGCCACTATACCAGCGAGAAATATCACTAACGGCTGGACAACAAAGGTATAATGACTGCATCTTACTTTTGTTGTTCAACTGCTAGCTCAGGCCTGACTCAGTACCCCGATCAATGACAACGTCATTCTGGCAGTAGCCCCCCAGAGCAGCTCGCCATCATAGTAGTCGTAATAGACTACCGGCCAGGGACGACTCGATTCGGGATGCAGTCGCTGCTCAATTCGATAATTCGTTTCCTTGGCAAGCCACGTTAGCGGCAGCGTAAAGGCGCGCGCGACTTCTACTTCGTCCAGAACCAGTGGATAAGGCCAGATCAATTCGGCGACAAATGGAGTGACCTGAAATTCGCTTACGGTGTGGTGATGGTTAATGCAACCCAGCAAGTTTAGATGCTCGGGAGAAATGCCGATTTCCTCTTCGGCCTCACGCAATGCAGTCGCTGCAAGATTTGCATCCTGCGGGTCGCGTTTACCACCGGCAAACGCAACCTGACCACTGTGTCTGTCACCTTTGTATTGGGTACGTCGAATATAAAGAACATGCCAGGCGTCTTCAATTCGAACGAAGGGGATTAAAACGGCTGCCTGTCGATGATTTTCACCGAGCAGCTCCGGGGGGACATCATAAGTCGTCTCGTTTTGGTCGTGCAATCGAGCACTGATATCCTCGATACTGAGTTGGTCTAAGTCAGGCATTTGTCATCAATGTTAATAACTGCAACCACCGCGCTCAAATTCAGGGTGCTGTCTAAAGTACTCAATCGCCTGCCCTATTTGTCCAAGCAAAGCCTGCTTATCTTTGCCGAGCACTCCCTTCAACACCAGATGGTTAGAAGCATGATCACTACGGAATACTGAACTTTTCAGTTCGGTTGCACCGATAAAAGTCTGAATTTCCTGGCAGAGCTGCAGCGTATCGAGTTCAAAAAAATTGCCCTGAAATCCGTCAATTACCCTTTCCGGACCGGCATAAAATGTCAGGACCAGGGTTGCGACATAATGCGGCTGAGTTTCATTCACCAGACGTGCCGATGCTAAAGCATGCTGTTCGCTAAAAGCCTTGCCGCCGATCCCGTTGAGTAACATTACCGAAGATTTTAGCCCCGCCTCGTGCGCTTTAATTAGCGCAGTTGCCGTTGAGGCATAAGTTTCGCCCTTATCAATATATTTTAATACCGTGTCGTCGCCGCTTTCGGCGCCGATGTATATTAATTTCAGGCCCAACGATACTAATTCGCGCAGTTCATCGACACTCTTGTTTTTTAAATTTCCAGGCAGACAATAGGATGATACCCGGCTAACCGAAGGCAAATGGATCTGAATCGCGTTTAAAATTGTCCGTAGACGACGCATCGATAATACCAGTGCATCTCCATCGGCCAAAAATACTCGACGCACCAGCAAACCCGACTCACCGCATCGACGAATCTCGTTCAGTATCTCCTCTTCCGCACGTGGGCGAAATTTCTTTTGTGGCGCAGTATACATGCTGCAATATGTGCATCGATTCCAGCTACAACCATTGGTAACCTGTAGAATCAGCGAACCTGCCTCACTCGGTGGACGAAATACCGGCTCGATATACTGAACGGGAAATTGGTCAAACATAAAGGTATCGAAAGTAATAAAGTTGGATGCTTAGCCTAAGCCAAAGCAGGTATCGAAAACAAGGCTAGCTGACTTGCAGTTTTACCTTGATGGGCGTAATTTTTTACTCAATCTTCTGACCACCGGTCTGACTAGACAATACCATCGGCTATCGACCTATTCCAATAATCAATCCCAGTATGGAATCATCGCGCCGATGCATTGCTAAAGTCAAGATTAAGCTCGACAGAAAGGATCCTGTCTGTTTAGCGATATTAACCAGCCCCCGTCCACAAATAGTCGGTTATATCAGGAATTAATTTCCAATCTGTCACGGCCATAATACAGGCTAGGCAAATGTCGTATTACCCCGTAAAAAACTGAATGGTCCAGGCGACTGGTGATTCTGACAGGTACAAGCAGTTGAATGAGTTCGACGGCAGGCGTTTCGACGCGCTTTGGGATAATAACCCGTAGATAGCGAGTTTTATAATTGAACCCATGCTAAACCTCGCATAGAATCACCCTGTTCGGGGTGTAGCTCAGCCTGGTAGAGCGCTGCCTTCGGGAGGCAGAGGTCGTAGGTTCAAATCCTGTCTCCCCGACCAATTAAATCAATAACCTAAATTAATCGATATTAATAAAGTTTCAAGGATTCATAGTCATCAAGCCGATCCTGTAAAAAAGTATATTCTTCCCTTGCTTGCTGAATCAGAGACCGATTTAATTCAAAATACTGAAAATCTTCGCCATGTACAGAGAAATTGAATGGCGTCTGTCGCTCATCCATCCAGGGCAGACAGAAAATCGAATCACCGTACTGCCGCCCTGCTCTGTTCAGGCTTAATAAATACAATTGATTTTCGATCGCACGGGTTTTTGCAAAGGTATGCCAGCTGTTAAAGGATAAATCGCGATAGTAAGCACCGCAGTGCAATATGCAATCGACCCGGTGTTTTGTGGCGAGGCTACGGCAGAGTTCGGGCATGCGAATGTCATAACAAATAATCGGGGCAAAACGATATCCGTGAGCCGCGAAAACGTGTATGCCGTTGCCGCGTCGAAAGAACTCTTTTTCCATCGAAGCGCCATATTGGCAAATATGTAATTTGTCGTAACAGCCCAGCAACGCCCCATTCGCAGCTATGGTTATCTGCGATATAAAGAAAGCGCCATCCTGTTTTCGCGGCATGCCGAAAACAACGGTAGTGTGGTGCCGAAGTGCAAGCGCCTGTATCGCACTGACACTTTCCCCATCCAGCGATTCGGCAAGTTGGCTGAGCCGTCCAAAAACCGGGCGTGAGTATTCAATCGTGGAAAGTTCCGGCAGAACAACGACATCAGCGTGCTGGCGCGACAAGGCCAGATCAATTTTTTTGATCATGCTCCGGACATGCAATTGGCGATCACTTTTCGTATTCGTTTGTGGTACCAACATTTGACAGGCCAGTATGTTGCAATGGTTTATTTCTACATTATTGATGCTGCTCATATCAAATTCACCATTACGTCGGACAACCAGGGCCAGTTTTTAGCCGCCTCGTTGTTAACCACTAGATATATATTTCGTTTAAATGGGGGCGCATCTACTACCGGATAAATTTCATTAGTCTTCAGCTCAATTTGAATCAACCGCTTCGGCAAATAGCCCGAACCACCATTATTTAATAAATACGATTTCGCCAGTATGGCTGAACCAATCGTCATAGTCGGCGTTTCACCGTCTGGATAAGCCGCCGCATGGCTCTTACGAAATTCCTCACCGGCGTCCACATAAATATACTTTGAATCGCGGCAATTGAATTCTTGGGGTTCAGTAGAAACCAGAATTAACTCGTCGGCCTTTAACCTGAATTCGGTACGATTGTCCTTAATCGAGGGTGAATAACAAATGGCGGCATCGATTAGTCCATTTGACAACCATCGATCGAGTTCAACCTGCTCTGCAGTCCACAGAGAAATAGCGATATTGGTGGGCAGACCTTGAATCTTCCGGATCAACAAATCACCCAGGCCCGTCCATAGATCATGATGGCAACCGAGGTTAAAGGTGCCTTCGATCTGCGAAGGTAGCGCAGTTTCCTGCCTTGCCAGCTTCCAGATATCTACCATAAGCTGAGCATAGCGTTCGAATCGAAAACCGGCAGAAGTCATTTCAGCCCCCGACTTTCGACGATGAAATAAGACCTGGCCGATCTCGTCTTCCAGATTGCTAAGCCTCGCCGTTACGGTCGATTGAGTGACATTAAGAAACTCGGCTGCGCGGTTAAGTTGGCCCATTTCAGCAATGGCTAAAAAGGTTCTAATAGCGGATAAATTCATAGTCACTCAAGGTAAATTCGAATTTTTCGAACATAATCCCCAAAAAAATTCGTTCGTCAACATTTATTAATTCGTAGACAATGGCGTCACTGTATTAACCAAGAGAATTTATCGATGGATTTCAGCATTCAGCTTTCGGCCTATTATCCGGATAAAAGCTACGGAGGAGATCGTGTTTATAGTGATATGATCGAACAGGCCAAACTTGCCGATACCCTGGGCTACGAATCAGTTTGTCTCACTGAGCACCACTTAATAAATATCCTGATGATGCCGGCACCGCTACAGTTTGCTGTGAAACTGGCATGCGAAACAAAACAGGTCAAGATTATGACTGCCGTTGCCGTGCTACCTCTGCATGACATGCGGATATTTGCAGGAGAACTGGTTTGTGCGGATATTTTCACCGACCATCGATTACTACTCGGTGTCGGTAGAGGCGCCTACAAGTTTGAACTGGAAAGACTCGGTGTATCGATGGAATCCAGTCGTGAAATATTTGATGAATCCCTGAATGTTCTTCAGGCATTATTGGCCGATGAAGAAGTTTCATGGACCGGAAAATATTATCAGTTCGAGCCGCTAACCATTATGCCTCGTCCGGTCAAGCAAATACCAATTATGATAGCGTCACTGGTACCCGATGCTATATATCACAGTACCAAACGCGGTTTCCACATTCAGACTACACCTCTGTCCGGTGATCACCAGCACATGTTAGACCAGGTCAATGCTTTCCAGCGAGGTAAAGAAGAACTTGGCCAGTCGGGAGAACATTTGACTCTGTCGCTTTCACGCATCGCCTTTCTTTCGCACTCCGTTTCTGATCAAAAAAGGAAAATAGAAATGGCGCACGACTATTACAGCCGTTTTGACAATGTATTTACCGGCCCAGGCATTGTAGAAGCCGGATTAATCAAACCTTTGCCCAGAAAAATGACATTGCAACAGACAGCTGAAAACCTGACCATCTGTACACCTGGCGAAATGATCGATAAGCTAGGCCCTTATGCTGAATCAGGAGTCGATCGCTTTATCATGAACCTCAACTTTGGAGTCGAACAAACCGAAACCCTTGAATCAATTCAGTGTTTCGCTGAAGAAGTTATGCCGCATTTCACCAGCGACAAGAAAGTACTGAAACAAAGTCTATGATGAAAGAAATGGGAGCAATAGAGGTTAGTTATCGAGTGGAAGGCCAAGGCCCAGCGCTTTATATGGTGCACGGCATCGGTTCGCGCAAAAGCACATGGAATGAATTGATTGATGGCTTAAAAGGCCATTTCACCTGCGTTAGCTATGATCTTCGTGGTCATGGCGACAGCCCCGTACCACCGGCACCTTATACCTTGAATGATCTGGTTAATGATCTTGAAGCGCTTCGGGACAAACTCGGACATGAGCAAATTCATGTGGTCGGGCATTCCCTGGGTGGCATGATTGGCCCGGCCTACGCCCGTGCCTACCCGGATAAAACTTTATCAGTCGGTCTACTCAGCACCGCAGCCGGGCGTACCCGGGAAGATAACGCAAAATTGCAGGCGCTGGGCAAATCAATGGAGCAGAGAGGCGCGATTTCGGTATTGAGTACCTTCGTAGAACGCTGGTTTACCGATGCCTTCATAGAACACCATCCCGAGCAAATTGAAGCACGCCTACAACAGATCAAAGATATGTCCGAATCGGTGTTTCTCAGCGTATTCTGGATATATGCCACCACCGAAATGGCGCCCTGGTTAAATGAAATCAAACAGCCCTGCCTGGTATTAACCGGTGAATTTGATGGTGGCTGCAATCCGCGTTTGAATCGCTTTATTCATGGTAAATTAGCTAATTCAGAACTGGTGATTCTTGAGGGATTGAAGCACTCGTTATTAATTGAAGCGACTGACAGAGTTTTGCCACATGTCAGACAGTTTTTATTGAATCAGGGTTAATTTTACGTCGGAAATTACCATAGCAGAATTTAGTTTAGGCGATTAATTTATTTTGGTCTCTTTCGCTGAGTATGTTATGTATTTAGACAATCTAAAATATAATAACGTTGCTTTTCTTCAGGAATGTTTTTGCTTGTAGGACTTGTATGAATAAAATCAAATTAATCCCCAGGCTCTTTTTCATTACCTGTTTAAGCGTCGGTCTATATTCTGCCCATGCCGGTAACGACATTGCAGGCTCCTGCTTAGGTAAAAACTATACAGCTGCAATTGTTCCCGAAGCAATGTCAGTGGCGGAGATGAAACAGCGTTTCCGATGTCTCGTCGAAGCAGATATCAAGGCAATTTATTTTGATTTACTCACTCAATACGAGTCGATTCGAGAAGAAATGAGCGAGCAAGGTGATAGCGAAAATATTAAACGATTGCGTATTCAATACAAAGCTGAAAGTAATCAAGCGTTGCTCGCGGCATTAAAACCTCACCCCAGAAGTATCGCGATTGCCCAAGCAGCGCTCGAGAGCGCCTGGGGTACGTCTAGATTTTTCAGAGAAGCCAATAACATATTTGGTATCAGGCCATACCATCAAAATGAACCGAAAATTGCTGCAAAAAAAAGGAACGGAAACAAAACGATATGGCTCAAAAAATATGCCTCAATCAAGGCTTCAATTAAGGACTATTATCTCGTGCTTGGCAGAGGCCCGGGTTACCAGGATTTTAGAAATCTAAAAATGAATACAAACGATCCATATAAGCTGGTCAAAAAACTACATCAATATTCAGAAAGGAATGGCGCCTATGGCGACGAATTGTCGGCGATGATTCGCTACAATAAATTTTACGAACTGGACTGAACCTGTTTTAGAGACAGTATGCTATGAAAACAGCCAGCATAAAAAAGATTGTTAAAAAATATCGCCCTCGCATAAATAATCTTATCAACGAAGTTATTCGTAACCGCACTGTTCGAATGATAATTGGCCATGTCCGGCGATGTCTTGTCACGATTCTTGCCTGGGTCGTCATAGCGATTTATTGGACTTTATTGGCGATAGTTGAATTTACCGACAGCTATGCCTTCAGAAACTTTGTCGGACGTGTTTGGAACAAGATAACATTCGGGACCAGCATAGCTCTGCAAATGATCAAGCGGAATCCGTTCAGCGATACGATCAGCAGAAGTTTGAATTATTTTAATGGCGTTATTAATAAGATACCATTTGGGAATGGTAGGCAAAAACGTTCATTGGTGGGAGGTCTATTTCTCGTCCTGATTATTTTTTTCTCTATCGAACCACCTGAAGTACCTGTAGTACCTGTAGTACCTGTAGTACCTGTAGTACC
>CAZYYM010000070.1:10601-18210 GCA_964651385.1 uncultured Gammaproteobacteria bacterium
TCGAACCACCTGAAGTACCTGTAGTACCTGTAGTACCTGTAGTACCTGTAGTACCAGAAATACAAGGAGTTCCACCCGTATCCCAAGAGCCACTTGCACCCGGTATTCGCAGGTTGACAGACGTCCCGAATTTTACTGAATTTGCGGCCGGTCAAGCGCGCAAAGATGCTTTTTTTGGCTACTTTCTGCCTTTAATCGAAGCAAAGAATAGTTCGATCCTAAGTTTCAGGCACGGGCTTTTGCAATGGGCCGAGGACATCAACTCGATAAACAGTAGCGATCTGGATCAGATTCGTAGAATAGCGGTTCTTTACAGAGTGAAGGAATTTAATATCAAAGACAAGACTCATTGGGACACACTAATGCGTCGGGTAAATGTGATACCACCTTCGCTGGCGCTTGCCCAGGCCGCAAACGAAAGCGGTTGGGGAACTTCCCGATTTGCACGTGAAGCGAATAACTATTTTGGGCAATGGTGCTACGAGACCGGATGTGGGCTGGTACCCGCCCGACGCGACAAAAACAAAACCCATGAAGTAGCCGCGTTTGAATCACCCAAAGAGTCAGTCGGACGCTATATTAATAATCTCAATAGCAATCGAGCATACCAAAGCCTTCGGGACATTCGTAGCCGATTAATAGCCAACAACGAACCTGTCACAGGCTACGCCCTGGCTGCAGGCCTTAATCGATATTCAGAGCGAGGGGCGGATTACGTTAGTGAGCTACGTGCAATGATTGATTATAATAAATTGTCGCAATTCGATACTAACCCGTATTCAGAGTAAATCATATTTAATCCTTGTCACTACCTCCTGATCAATCGGGAAACTCACCTCTTCTTTTTCAATTTTATTGAGGGCAATCCACCGGAAACTTTCTTCTCTCTCCCTGTTTTCGACAAAATCAAATTTACTGTTTGTAACTCGAAACAGGGGTAATCGTCGTCTATCCCTGTTTTCCGGCAAGCGACATTCATAGTAGATGCTGACAATCTGATCACCTGGATCGAACCGGGAAAGCTGGAAGAATTCAGTCGTATAGAAATGTCTAATGACCTCGACATCCTGCCCTAGTTCTTCCTTCGCTTCACGGTGCAAACAGTCAAGAATACCTTCGCCATATTCAATGCCCCCTCCCGGGAATTTGGTGATATATTTCATGTCGACGATTTCGTCGGAAAGCAATACGGAAGTCTTGCTTTCATCCAGCAAGAGAATGTAAACCCGAATATTAAAGCGAGCAACTGTCGAAGCCACCGCCAATAATTACAACGAGAGCCAGTGTTTTTATGTTTCTATTTTATCAATCATTTGATGCTTTATATGCCATATCGGATCGTCAGGCAAAGCGAGACTTCCGTCTTGACAGCGAACCTCAAGTCGACATACTCGCCTGCATAATTCCGGACATCAATCAGGCTAAAGGTTTTCAGTCATCGCTCTTGCTCAACCAGTAAATTCCCCGCATCGCCTCGGCTGGCGTCGGCCGTTAGCGGGCATTCTTATATCAGTTATGATACTGGTCACGATCGCGGAAGGGTTAATCCATTTGGAGATTGGTATTAATCTGCTATTGATCGCCGGTATCTGCGGTTGGCTAGCGGCATTCCTGCTGTTTCCCGAAACGCCGGGAATTTTGCGCATCCAGGTGGGCATCATCATTCTGGTCGGCATTTCACTCAGTATTTACGCCGTGTCTTTGGGAGGGAATGCAGATCTTGAGGCTGCTATCGGCGGCAATACACGACTTCTGACAATGGTTGCAGCAGTTGGTTTTTTACGACTGGTCGCCATACCGGAATCGAGTCAAAAAGAAGTTCTGCCCATAGGAATAAAAGCTTATATCCAGACTTTACTGGGACTAAATATTACCAGCTCGGTGATCAATATATCGTCTCCCATTCTAATGGCTGACCGTATCCATCGAGTACGTCCCCTGGATCGTTTCACAACCCAATCGTTAACCCGGGTATTTTGTGGTGTTTCCAGCTGGTCTCCCTTTTTTGCAGCAATGGCAGTCGTTTTGACTTATACCGGCGAGGCAAAAATATCCTGGCTAATTGCGGCTGGTTTACCATTTACTCTATTAGGGTTGTCGATTGTTTTTGCCGAAGCCCGAATCAGGTACCGAAATGAAGTCGAAAATTTTATTGGTTATCCAATGCACCTGAACAGTATCATTATCCCATTGCTGTTGGCTTTAGCGGTATTAGGCGGAAGCTGGTTATTACCCAAAACTTCTGTTCTGGATATAATTGCGATCAGCGCCTTATTGATTACCCTCGGTAGCCTCGGCGTTCGAAATGGCCTGCACAAATCAATCATGCAAGTGAAACAGTACGTAATCGACGGTTTACCGCGCATCGTCAACGAATTAACACTGTTTCTTGCTGCCGGGTTGATCGCCGCCGGTATGTCGGCACTAATTCGACAGAATATAGTGCCCAACCCGTTTTCTGTTTTCGATGCGTCTACCGCTGCTCAGTTATTGGGAATCATGTTAATGCTGGCAGCCATAGGTATACACCCGGTTATCCTGATTTCGAGTTTAGGTCCTTTGATGTTAACTCTTGATCCCGACCCAAATTTGCTGGCTATTACCTATCTGCTGGCCTGGAATCTGGGAACCTGTTCAAGCCCATTATCGGGCACCAATCTGGTATTTCAGGGTCGATACGATATTCCGAGCTGGAAAGCCGCTATGTGGAACTGGCCTTATGCGTTGGTAATGTACGGGTTTGCGGTTGTCTGGTTACAGGTATTAGAAATAATAGTCGTTTGACTGGTTTGTAGAAAGGTCCGGCTTTGGTCGCAATCCTGCCTGGCGACCGTGTCATCTGCGGGATAAAAAGGACCTCTACTGCCAGGCAAAGTAGGGTTGCTCAAAATGTGCTACCCGGGTCGATTTACCCATTAAAGCGACCTCTCGAAACTGATAGGCTATCGCCGCAGTAGGTGCGGCGAACCAATGATCTCCTATAGGCATTTTCAGCACCGGATGAGGACTTTCGGGGATGACTTCGAGTATTGGTGCATCGCCGCGTAGCAGCTCCTTTAACGGCACCCGATGAATTAATTCGACTTCATCCGGGTTCGGAATCAACTCAATATCTTCACCTGCCCATACCACAATCGGAGTTATCACATAACCCGACCGTGTTGCGTAATCATCCAATCGACCTAGAATATGGCTGCTATCTAGATCAAGCCCTATCTCTTCATGCAATTCTCGTAAGGCCGTCTGTTCGGGAGACTCACCCGCGTCAATACAACCGCCAGGAAGCGCGAACTGGCCTTGGTGGTTGCTCAGTTTTGCGCTTCGAACCGTCAGGATAAACGCAGCGCTGGAATCAAAATTGTAATTTGTAACGGCCATTGCAACCGCAGCCTTCCTTTTGTCAAAATCGTTTATGGACTGACATTCAAATCGTGCCAGGTTCGAAACCAGGCTATTTCGAAGTCCTTGATTAACGGTTAAATCGATCATCCGAACTAGACCATATCCGGCATCGTCAAAGCAGGTTCACGCAACACTGACAACATTTCCTTACATTCAAGAATATGCTCCGACCAATAACGCAGTGTATTAAACCACGGAAAACACAGTGGAAATGCAGGATCATGCCAACGTCGTGCCAGCCAGGCGTTGTAATGTAACAGGCGCATGGCTCGTAACGGTTCGATGAGACGCAATTCGGCTAGATCAAACGGCATGAACATTTCATAACCCCCGATAATTTCAATTAACTGTTTTTGGCGGTTCAGTGAATCGCCGGACAACAACATCCATAAATCCTGAATGGCAGGGCCGCTTAACACATCGTCAAAGTCGACAAAATGCGGTCGATCATCACGCCACAATACGTTGCCGGGATGGCAGTCCCCATGCAGGGTTATTTGCTCATAACGGTTTGATGTCGGATTATTAGTCTCAATTTCATCGATTATTTCGTTGCTAACTGCTGTATAGGCTTCCCGGAGGTCGGACGGTATAAAGCCGTTCGACAATAAATATTCGATGCAATCATAGCCGAATCGCGAGGTGCTCAGTTTTATACGATGGACCAGGGGAAAGGATGTTCCGGCCGCGTGTAATCGACCGATGAAACGCCCTAGCTGATGCAAATGATCAAGATTATCCAATTCCGGTGCACGCCCCCCTTGCCTTGGGTATAAAGCAAAAAGAAAGTCACCCTGCCTCGCAATAGTCGGTGTTCCTGTTTCGGGTCGAATCACCAGTGGCGGTACGACCCGAATTTCCTGATCATAGAGATATTGCGTAAACTGGTGTTCTTCGCCGATTTGTTCTACCGACCATCGTTGCGGTCGATAAAACTTGGCGATTACGGGCTCGTCGCCATCGATACCGACCTGATAAACCCGATTTTCATAACTGTTCAGAGCCAGAATCCGTGCATCGCTAAAGCGACCCGTTGACTCGACTGCTTCAATAACAGCATCCGGGGTTAAACGTTGGTATGGATGATCACTTGAATCAGTTCCGGTACTAATTGATTCGATAATTTCCGTCTGCGATTCGATCCGATTACCACGGTTGTCATCATCAAGGTAATTTGCTGTTTCAATGGTGGTCAAATTAGAGATCCGGGGTTTGTCCTGTTATGAGTGCTTGCATCATACCGAAGGCGATCAGAACAAGGAAATCCTCATAATCGGTATTTTATAGTAGTGGTATTAACGGGCCATAAACAGATTACGTTGGTGCCTACCGTAGCACTCACTCACCTCACACATCAATTCATTCTCCTTCGCTATCAACTAGCGAATAATAAAGGATTAGCGATCGATGAATCCTGGGCCAGCCAGACCGATTCGTCTTCGAATGGAATGACTGAAAGTACCGGGCTGAACACTTCCACCTGGGCTATACGCATATTATTATTCACTTCGGTAAAAATAGTCGGTTCGATAAATTGGCCAGCGATAGCACCCGCTGCGTCATATGGCTTATCTATTCTTATACATATAAACTCCGATACCAATCAAACCCAGCATACTCGTGCCATATAAAATAATTCCGAAAGATTCCACAGATCAATTCCCCTATCGCTCAATTAATAAATTGAGTGAATTCAAAGGTAAATATCGTAATGCTACTAAATCAGGTGAGCTTGATCTGCGATTTTCGTCTCAAATCGAAACTTTTGATATAAATGTTACGAGCCATTTTCTCTGGTTTAATTCGAGTTAACCCATGCACAAAAAATGGTAGATTTCACGCCTAAAGCTGAAAAATACGCCGCCTTGTTTTGACTCATCAGTACACCACCCTGGCACGCGTATTCTGCAATGGCATACCAGAATCAATCAAAGCCAATTCCATTGCAGCAGCATGTCTCTGTCTTAGATTCGTATTCAACAGCTTTTCCCTGAGTAGCTCGCTGGTAATTGCACGACCCATGAAATAACGTTGCCCGGCGATAAAATTGTGTCCGTGATTGATCCAAATTGATTTAATTTTATCGATATCTGGCCAGGGCAGATTTTCGTCTTCGTCGAGCGCGACATCATCGTCTTCGGGGTCATCACCGGGTTGCTCCACCAATACCGGGCCTTCATCCAGGGCCAGTCGATTTTGTTCCAGCTCGATACCGGTAATATTGGTAAATGCCTCACCCGCCAACCTCGAAGCCACAGGCTGTTCCATCCTAGGAATCAACCAGTTGACTGCATGGGGGTCACCTAATATGCCTGTCGCCTTTATTACGGTACGCGCCTGTTCGCTGTCTTTTCCCAATTCGGCGATCCAGATTCTCGCCTGATCTATGGGAAGAACGCGAAAACTTAGATCGATTGCTTTTTGCTGATGTGTACCACACTGAAACACAAATTTTTTCAGGTTTGACACGGCTGATCGGTTTCCCAGCAATATGGCCGACCAGTTCGACCAGAACCTGATATCATCGTGCTCGGATTGCATGGTCAGTTCCAGTTCCGGCATTAAATCCTGGCGTCGGATCTCTCCAATTAAACGGAGCATTCGGCGGAATAATTTTTCGTGCCGTTTGCAGTCGTCTCGCTGTAAAAACCGTGTCAATGCTGCACCCGGATTTTCGCGCCTGACACTGCAGGCGGCGACCGCAAGATATTTGTGATCCAGGTCTTTACTGGTGAGGAATTTTTCGATCCAGCCATGCACCAGCCGGGCAGGTAGCCACCCCAGCGCGGATATCAGTCCCTTTTCGGTTTCTTCATTGGCTAAACCCGCTTCGACTGCCATCTGTATCTTATTAACATCATGGCTACGGAACGCCAGTATAGCTGCGGTAAAGACTTCCCCCGGTTCATTTAATGCTAGCGCTTCGAGGCAAATTCGCCAACTTTGATCTATTGATGTCATCAAGCCATCAAGCTGTGCATCTATGCGTTGTTCCAGCGCCCGAACGTCGTTTAACGAGTAATGCGGTTGTTCTACGGCGATAGCGCGCAATATCCACAGGAATGAGGCGTTGTCGGCCATCTGTGAATGAATTTCCCGATAGCTTTCGGCAGCATTGTTCAGGCGGGTTTCGAAAGGAATCATGATTTCAGTTTACAGTAAATATCATTGTTGCCAAATCAGGCGGTAATACCATTTCACCCTTGATCTGATCCAATTTAGAGTACCTTAGAAGTCGGGTATTTTTTCCGGTGGATTTTTAATTTCGACGACTCGATCGATCAGCCGCCCCTGTTCATTGTATTTGTATCTGTTTATGTCCCAGGCATTATTGTAAATATGCAGCGATGATACCAACTCACCCTTTTGGTTGACCACATAGCGCAAGTAGTGGATCTCGTGTATCGCCTCCATTGCAGTTATTTCTCTTCCGATTTTGATCCTGTTATTTTCTTTTACCAGGCAGTGATAATGCGACCCGGCTTGTTTTGAGTAGGCATCGTCGATTTCAAAAGGCTCGGCGATTAGATAAATTTTCTTTAATATATCCAGTCTTGGGCCGTTTTTGGATTCGACGTACCAGCCTTGCGTGTATATTGCTTCCTGATATTTATCGATTGTTCTATAGATTTCTTCGGCGGTGATTGGTTCTTCGGGTACAAACGGCTGAATGATCCCGGTAAATCCCGCAAATAAATAAACGGTATATCTAATGCCTTCGAATACAGTTTCAAAGCTATACATAGTGCTTACCTAAATTATTCTAACTTTTTCAAGATCCAGTTGGGACATCGCTTTTATTTGAAAGCTGTGGCAGTTGTTGCCAAACTCGAATATCCAGGACCAGTCACCGCTGTAAGTCAGGGCAAATTCACGAACGGCCTTATAGATATCTTCTTTAGTACGGCAGTCGACGATGACCGGGTGATAATCTTCATCTGTTTTACCTTCCAGCCATTTTTTATGATACGGATCCTTTTCACTTTCTCTATAAACTCCACCACCATTTAATATCCCCGGCACCCCGGTAAAAGTCTTATAAAACGCCTGTCCATATTGCCCAGCCGTTGACTGGCTGGCAGCATATCGGGCCATATGCGCCAGATATCCGGCGGTATTGGCGATATGACTGATTCTTGCCTTGATATCGGCACCCTCGGGTAGCGCGGCGGGCTTCTCGGGCGGCGGCAGATCCTTTCCCTGCAGA
>CAZYYM010000071.1:0-18208 GCA_964651385.1 uncultured Gammaproteobacteria bacterium
AAGAGGAACGGCTGTAAAGATATTTGGAACAAAAGTAAGGTTGTTATGTTGAAGCGCGCCGTTCGTGTAAACATCAAAAGGTAATTGGCCTGCATAACCAGTAAGTGTATGACCTAGCCCCAACAGGCTTGTATATTCAATATCAGCATCTGCAACTATGCTTAATGAATACATGCCGTTACCCGGAACACCAAAGCTTAAGCCTGTTGTTGAGTTCTGTCTAAAACCATTAATGCCTCTTGCTGTTGCTGTAAATGTTAAATTCACACCATCAATTAATTCCTTTGTCGTATTAAGACCGTTATAAGTAGAGGCATAATAATCTGTATTGGTGAAATCTATAATCGATGCGGAAGAGACTGTACTGCCAAATGTAGCAATTAATAATGTTAGTGCAATAAAATTTTTCATGTGATACCCATTTATGTTTTTTGTCTTATTATAAATAAAGCATTATATGAACCAATTTTTAAAATGTTATTATATTCAATAATTTATATTAATCTTAAAATGGTACTGTTAAATTAACTGACACTCTGCCATAAGTATTAACAACTATTTTTACCCTTATGTTGGAGGAAAGAATATCAAAATATCATGGGGTCAGACTCCTTGATTTTGACATTTAGAGTGCTACCTTGCGGTCTTTCAACGAAAATAACGTCCACTAACGACCAGACAACCCCGTTTCGTATTAACAGGCCAGCCTCAGCATGTTATCCAACGTGCGGAGATACGGATCCAGGTCTTGAATCGTGAATTACCTCTATTGTCTCTCATCCAGGCCCTGCCAGTGTACGGGCAAGACTGATACCGGATTCCGCCGCCGGGTGACTTCATAGGAATTAACGGTTTGTTGTGAGACCTCCCACTACTACCGCCAACTATATTTGAGTAATTCTTTGCCTTTACGTTTCTCGGCGATGAGTGGGCCGAGCTGGAGAACGCAGTGCCCATATACTGGTGACTGATTCAGAGTATGCCGTCTACCCCGGTAGGACAGATCAGTTTGTTGTCACCCTGCCATTACCGGACATCCGAGTTCATACCTAACAGGGGTCACCCGTTAGCCGGCCAAAGTCAATAGTGGAACCAATTTTCTGCCGAATTCGGCATCAAGTATTTCTGCAATCCACCGTAAATACGAATTTCGGCGCCGCCTATGATTCCTTGGCAGCGATTCCAGCATCGAGGTCCTCTTCCTCTTTCAACCATTCGTCAAACTCCGCCAATCCCTCACGCACGCTGGCAAATATATTCTCCGGTGGAATCAGTTTTTTCAGCACGGTTCGGTCGATCACTTCACGAACCGGCTCCTGGAGATTTGAAAAAGCCAGCGTTATACCGCTTTTTTGTAATCGCCCGAGCAGGTTTTTCAACATTTCGACTCCAGAAGCATCAAGTTCGTTGATCGAGTCGCCTACCACCAGGATCGCCCTCAGATCCGGGTCATGGCTTAACAGGTAGAGTATCGCTTCTTCAAAATAATTAACGTTGGCAAAATAAAGCTGGCCACTGAAACGAATCACCGTGACCTTCGATCTCAGTTTTGGCAAGTTATAGCTTCGCGCACTTCGAAGCACACCGTTTTTATCCTCGCCCAGAATCACGATACGCGGTTTCATGGTGCGTTTCAGAAACAGAATCAGCGACAGGATAATACCCGTCAAAATGCCGTTCTGTATATTTGGCGCAAACGCCAGCGTTGCAAAGAAAGTAACCACTGCCGCCAGGCCATCTGCCTTTTTTGCCTTCCATGCATCCCTGATAGTACTGAAGTCAATCAGGGTAAAAACCGCCATCATGATTACTGCGGCCAGCACCGGCTTCGGCAAATGATAGAGAGGCTCGGTAAAAAACAGCAGGGTTACGATGACCAATAATGCACTAAATACTGATGCCATACCGGTTCTAGCCCCGGAAGCCAAATTCAGCGCCGAACGCGAGAACGATCCGCTTACCGGCATTGAATGACTAAAGGCAGACACCACCTTGGCCAATCCCTGACCGATCAGTTCCTGGTTCTCATCCCAGCGTGTACGGGTTTTGATGGCGATGATCTTGGCACTGGACATCGCTTCCATAAAACTGATGATGGCTATCACGAAGGCCGCCGGCATCATTTGCATACTGGCGGCCCATTCTACTTCCGGCACCGACAGACTCGGCAAACCCGCAGGGATGGTCCCGACCACAGACCCGCCATTCGCCTCGAATCCGAACAGATAACTGGCCAATGTCGCCACGGCAACCACGATCAGAACGCCCGGCAGTTTGGGTAAGAATTTTTTTATCAGGATCAGCAACACCAACGAACCTACGCCGAAAACGAACGAAGGGGTATGCATATGGGCGGCTTGCTCGAGTACGTCGAGCACATCAAAGAGGAAATGCGAGCTATTTTTCAGGGTAAGGCCCAGAATAGCCGGTAACTGGGACAAGCCTATGATGATGGCGGCGGCATTGATAAATCCGCGTAACACCGGATAAGAGAGGAAGTTAATCAGCACGCCCATGCGACCGATACCGAGGGCTATCTGAATCAGCCCGGATAACAGCGCCATTAATATAACAAGAGTATAGTATTGCTCCGTACCTTGTTGCGCGAGGGTCATAACACTAGCCGCAGTTAGCAGGGAAGTCATCGCGACCGGCCCGGTAGACAGTGCCGGCGACGAACCGAGCAGGGCGCCGACAATGACCGGTAGCAGAGCGGCGTATAAGCCATAATAGGCGGGCACACCGGCGAGCTGGGCATAGGCAAGCGATTGCGGTATGGCTACCAGCGCGACAGTCAAACCCGCCAGAAAATCTGCTTTTAATGTGTCACGTGTTAACCGGGGCATCCACGTTAAAAATGGCAGATATCCAACCAGACCAGTGCCATTCTTTTTTATTCGGTAAGCATCCATGGATAATAACCAGAGTAAAAGGGCTCTACTCAGCAAATCCGGATATTGCTGAAGTAACCAAAAATATTACAGGATAAACTTTCATTTAACTACGGCAGAGATTATCGACGAAGTGATCAAATAAACCGCGAGTAATGAAAGCATTCGGATTCTACCCAATACCGATAAACAATAGAATACCACTAATTTAATATTCCCCTGGACGGCTCAAACTTTGATAAAGCAGGTCAAATCACTGTGGATCCAAGCTGTCTCAGTTCCTGGGATAACATCTAGTATAGTCTGAGATGGTCACTCTCAAGAGGCATCATAAATGCGCCACCATTAAGAGTGAAAACAATTCAATGAAATCATTGGGAGCGACCATCATGACACTACACTAGAATTCGGAACTCACTCTCCAAATTCACCAATCCGCTCCCGACCACGACGGGTCTCCCGATAAATCGTAAAAATCGCCGCTGCAATCACAATTGACGCCCCGAGCCACGTCGGCAAGCCGGGAAAATGCCCAAACGCCAGAAATCCAAATATGCTTGCCCACAATAATCTTACGTAATCCAGCGAGGCCAACAATGAGGCCTCGCCATGCTTAAAAGCAAAAATATTGCAGCGCTGGGCGAAGTAGGAAACCACCGCCAGGGCACCGAGAAGGCCCCATTCGAGTACCGTCGGTTCTTGCCAATAGTAAATGCCGGGTATCGCCATAGCAATACCGATACCCAGCGCTGACCAGCTCATAATCGTATCGGCACTGTCTTTGTGTGACAGAACACGTAGGATTATCATCACCCCTGCAGCTGCCGCAGCGCCTGTCAGGGAGGCGATACTGTAAACCGAAAAATTGGCCGTGCCGGGTTGCAACATGACCATCACGCCGACGAAGCCTATCGCGACTGCACTCCAACGGTAAACGCCGACAATTTCACCCAGAAATAGCACCGCAAAAATCGTCATAAAAAAGCTCTTGGCAAAAAAGATAGCCGTTGCATCGGCCATCGGCAGATGAATGACTGCAGTGAATCCACCAAGCATCGCGATAACAGCAAAAACCATTCGAAGAATTTGCAACCCAGGTTGACTGGATCGAAGTGAACCAGGGAAATGTCGCATGATCGTAGGCATGACCATAACCACCATTCCAAGCTGTCTCAGAAATAAAATTTGTGTGACGTGCAAGTGTTGACCCAATAGCTTAATTAACAAAGCCATCAACGAAAATAAAATTGAAGCCAGCATCAGAAAAGCGATACCTTTGGAATTTTCAGGCAGACGGTCGAACCAGTTCAAGCTATACAGCCGTTTTGAGATTAAGAGACGGCGACAACTTCCTTCCTTCGGCGAAGAAGATCGTCAATCCGGACTGATACAGGGCATTGTCTCCAATCCCGACTCGAAGCGCCATAGGCAAAATGGGCTCCTGCCGACAAATAATTGGTCGACTGTGTCTAACAGGCCGTGTAAATTCTCAGTTATCGAATCGAAGCACATAATAGAACTGAAAGAGAGTACCGACATGTCCGACCTGAAAGGCATTAACCTGGCGATGCAAACACCTTTTACGGATAATTGTGAAGTGGACTACCGACGTTGGGAAGAACTCATCGATATCTACGTCGATACCGGCATACATGGCATTGTGCTCGGTTCGGGTACCGGCCAGCATCCCTATTTATCGGAACAGGAATGTAATCGATTGTACGAAACCGGGGCTAAGCGACTCGACGGACGCTGCAATCTGATCTGCCAGACCTCGGCATTAAATTTCGACGAAGTCTTGCGTCGTTCGAAACAGGCTGAAAATCTGGGAGCCGATGCACTGATGATATTACCACCTTATCTCGAAGGCCCCGCCGATGACGACGGCTTATTTGAGTTTTACGCAGAGCTGGATCGATCTCTGTCTACCGATATTATCGGCTACAATATCCCTCAGGCCACCGGCGTTTCAGTATCGCTTGATCTCTACAAACGCTTGCTGACCTTAGATAATTTCAACTATATTAAAGACAGTGCCGGAAATTTTACCACGCATCAGGTCTATTTACAGGCCGGTGGCAAGGTCCTCAACGGTTGCGACACGACGACCGTGTTTGCATTAATGGCCGGCGCGCCGGGCGTCATCTGGGGAGGAGCAAACTATATGCCTAAGGAAGCTGTTATGCTATATAAACTGGTGAGTGAAGCCAGGCACCAGGCGGCGCTTGAACTTTGGCAAAAGATGATTCCATCGTTGATTTACATCTGGCATGGCGACTATATTCCTGCGGTCAAGTCAGCCTGTCGCATACGCGGTTTTGACGGTGGCTCGGTGCGCAAACCGGTTCGCCCGCTGAGCACAAGAGATGAAAAAATCCTGGTACAAAACCTGGCCTGGCTCGATACCTAATCGGAGGAACTTAATGAGCATTGAAGTATACGAAGCGCTTTCAGAAATTGATGGTTTTAACGAACTGATGTCCCACACTATGACGATCGAACAACTGGGGGGTTTGACCAACCGGAATTTTAAAATAAACTGCGAGCGAGGCAGTTTTGTACTACGCATCGCCGGCGAAGGAACCAGTGATTATATCGATCGCCAGGCCGAACTGTTCAACGCATCGATTGCATCGAAAGCCGGAGTCAATGCTGAAATTGTTCATTTCGATGTAGAAAGCGGCACGATGATTAGTCGTTACATTGACAAAGCCCGCACCATGGATATAGAGACTCTGCGTAATGTCGATGTCTTATGCCGGGCGGGCAAAGTCTTCCGCCAGCTACACGATTGTGGCGAGGAGTTTCAGGGTCGTTTCGAACTCTTCGAACAAATCGATCAATACCTTGCCACGCTGAATGACCTGAACGCCGAGCTGCCAGCAGGTTTTAGTGAAACACAGCAGGACGCCGAAGCGGTGCGCGAAGCCCTGAGCCAGCATGAATTACCCAGTAAACCCTGTCATTGCGACCCAATGGTTGAAAACTGTATCGATAATGGCCAACAGATGTATATCATCGATTTCGAATACGCGGGCAATAACGACCCAATGTGGGATCTCGCCGATATATCTGTGGAAGGTGATTTCACTGCAGAACAGGATCGCGTTTTCCTGGAGGCCTACTTTGGACATGCACCCGATGCTTTCGATGTTGGGCGCATGGTGATGTATAAAGCCATGTGCGATTTATTGTGGACGCTATGGGGCGTTGTACAACATGTCAACCACAATCCTGCTGATGATTTCTGGAGTTATGCTGTCGGCCGACTGCAGCGTTGCAAAAATCTGATGGCTTCCGAAGCATTTGCAAACCATCTTGAGGCAGTTAAACACGGCCCAGCCTGATGACAGCCGCGGAGTTAAATCAGGCTATGCTCGATTCCACTCAATACAGCATCGATTCTATACGACTTTACGAAGCCGTATTCGGCGAAGACTTTGTCAGCCCCGGAGGCTACGAAGTAGCCCTTGATCTAATCCGTCAACTGCAATTGCCAACCGGTTCAAGAGCGCTTGATGTCGGTTGTGGGCTGGGCGGCAGCGCCTTCATTATGGCCGTTGAGTTCGGCTTCGTGGTCGATGGCATCGACCTGTCCAATAATATGCTGGCGCTTGCCACTGAAAAACTAACGGCCCGCCATCTCCACCAACAGGTCAATCTGCAACACGGCGATTGCCTGCAACTGGATTGCAATAATCGATACGATGCGATTTACAGTCGCGATGTTTTTTTACACATTAAAGACAAATCACGATTGTTCTATGTGCTTTATTCCTCGTTAAAAGCGGGCGGAAAACTGTTGTTCACCGATTACTGTTGCGGTGAACAACCCTGGACTAAAACATTTGTCGACTACGTTCAGAACCGGCAATACTATTTGCATACCTTGCCAGAATACAGCGCGCTGATTCATGACGCAGGTTTTATCAATATTGAAAGCAGAGACTTAACTCGCCAGTTTGTCGATATTTTACAAAGTGAGCTCCAGAAAATCGAAACCCTGGAACTGCCAGCCGAAAAGCGGCTCAAACTCCGGCAAAGCTGGCAGGGTAAACTGCAGCGCGCCCAATCTGGCGATCATCGCTGGGGTCTGTTCAGCGCCAGCAAGGCAGGCTAGGCTTCGATGCCAGAAAAAACTGAATCAGGCAGTACATCGCCGACACTCACCCGGCGATTGCTGATAATACTGTTTGAACATCCGCGAAAAAGCCGACAATGAATTGAAGCCGGTTCGTATCGCTATTTCCTGCAACTGCAAGCGCGTATCGACCACCATTCGCCTCGCTGTTTGCAGTCTTAACCGTCGATAATAAGCGCCCGGTGACAGACTCAAGGTTTGTGCAAACAGATACTCCAGCATGCGTACCGAGAGGTTCAACTGCGCAGCGATGGTTTCAACCGTAATGGTGTCATCGATATGCTGCTCCATGACCTGGATCGCTGCCGCAACTCTCGGTTCATTGTTCTCAAGCATCCCGAGCGACACCAGTGGTTGCGTATCCGTGGCGCTGTGCACACCATCGTAAATAAAGGCACTGGAGACTTCGAGTGCGAGTGGGTAGCCATAACGGCTACGAATCAAATAAAGCATGAAGTCAAAGGTTGGTGATGCACCACCGGTCGTAAAAACCCGGCCATCGATGACGAAACGGTCAGCTTTCAAATTCACCCGGGGAAACTTCAGGGCAAATTCTTCCTGATCCTCCCAGTGCGTGGTTGCGGATTTGCCATCGAGCAGCCCGCAACGCGCAAGCAACCAACTACCCGCTTCGATACCACCTATAGCGCGGAAGCGTCCTGCTACCTGCTTAATCATCTTAAGATGATGTCTGTCCGCATATTTTTCCTGATTGAAACCCGCAATAACAAACAACGCATCGCCTTCAACCTTGCCATCCAGTTTGGTTCCTGCCGCGATTGGTATGCCACAAGTTAAGATCGACGGATTACCGTCCAATGTCGAGACTTCCCATTCAAATAGTGTTCGACTGGAAATGCGATTCGCTGCCCGCATCGTGTCGAGTGCGGAAGCCAATGACATCATTGATGATTCAGGTAACACCAGTAGCGTTACACGCAAGACTTGTTCGCTGGCAGAGAAAATATTCATTTCGTTTTATATTTAATATTTTGCGTAAATAGTCAATCATAATGCAAAATTCCGTGACAGTATTGCACAAATTCCAGAGGAGACTCACCATGCCTTTAAACGCTAACCTGACCCCGTTTATCACCTGCGCCGTGACCGGTTCGGGTGGTTCACAGGATCGCTCGCCGCACGTGCCACGCTCTCCCGAGCAAATTGCTAACAGTGCTATCGACGCTGCAAAAGCCGGTGCTGCTGTCGTCCATTGCCATGTGCGCGATCCCGAGACCGGCGCGCCCTGCCGCCGCACTGACTTGTTTCGCGAAGTAGTTGAGCGCATTCGTGATTCAGAAACCGACGTGGTGGTTAATCTCACTGCCGGTATGGGCGGCGATATGGTATTTGGCGACGTCGAAAGTCCACTACCATTAAGCGAGGCAGGAACCGACATGGCCGGAGCCACCGAGCGAGTCGCCCATGTTGCCGAATGTCTGCCTGAAATTTGCACGCTCGATTGCGGCACGATGAATTTCGCTGAAGCTGATTATGTTATGACCAATACGCCGGGCATGTTACGCGCGATGGGACAGCTGATGACCAGCCTCGGTGTGCGCCCGGAAATCGAAGTCTTCGAAACCGGCCATCTCTGGTTTGCCAAACAGCTGGTCAAGGAAGGCATCATCGAAGATCCGGTCATGATTCAAATGTGCATGGGCATTCCCTGGGGTGCCCCCGATGACTTGAACACTTTCATGTCGATGGTCAATAACACGCCGGATAACTGGACCTTCTCGGCATTCTCCATCGGTCGTAACGAAATGCCATACGCGGCGGCGGCCATGCTCGCCGGTGGCAATATCCGTGTCGGCCTGGAAGACAATCTCTGGCTCGAAAAAGGCGTGCTTGCCACCAATGCCCAACTGGTCGAAAAAGCAGCAACCATCGTGACTAACATGGGTGCCACACTGATGACACCATCTGAAGTGCGCGAGAAGATGAAACTGCAGAAACGCCCGCCAGTTGCGCGCTAGGAGATGCCGCATGTCAGTCATCAAAAAAGCCGCCATTATTGGAGGCGGAGTCATCGGTGCCGGCTGGATTTCCAGGCTGGTTGAAAATGGTATCGACATCACGGTTTACGATCCGGCCGAAGATGCGGCGGAAAAAGTCGAAGCGGTACTGAAGAACAGCCGCTATGCCTATAAAAAATTGCTTTCCGTAGCGCGAGCCCGGGAGGGTTCAATCACCTTTTGTCAATCTATTGGAGTTGCAGCAGAATCCGCGGAACTGGTTGTCGAATCGGTGCCCGAAAGGCTGGATATTAAACAGTCCGTCTATACCGAGATTGAACAATCCGCCAGCAGTGATGCAATTATTGCCTCCTCCACTTCAGGCATCATGCCATCAGACTTACAGTCTAATATGGCCCACCCGGAGCGCCTGCTGGTGGCGCACCCGTTTAACCCGGTATATTTATTACCTCTTGTTGAACTCGTCGGAGGCAGCAAAACCTCCGCAGACACGATTAGACGCGCGCGTGAAATATATACCTCGGTCGGTATGCATCCACTTCATGTCAAAAAGGAAATCGAAGCCTTCATTGCCGACCGCTTGCTCGAAGCCATCTGGCGTGAATCCCTGTGGCTGGTGAAGGACGGTATCGCGACCACGCGGGATATCGACGACGCTGTCCGTTACGGCTTCGGTTTGCGGTATGCGCAAATGGGTGTATTTGACACCTATCGCGTCGCTGGTGGCGAGGCAGGTATGCGCCATTTTATGGCGCAGTTTGGCCCCTGTCTGAAATGGCCCTGGACCAAGCTTATGGACGTGCCGGAGTTTACCGACGAACTGGTCGAATTAATCGCGGGTCAGTCCGACGAGCAATCCGGGCATATGGGTATTCGTGAAATGGAACGATTTCGTGATGACAACCTGATTGCGATCCTGCATGGATTAAAAGGTAATAACTGGGGCGCCGGGCAAACTCTGGCTCGGTATGAGCAGCACTTGCTACAAGCTGCTAACGACGAATAAACGGAGAAAATCATGAATTTCGGACTTACATTTGAACAGGAGATGATCGTCGATACCGTCAGATCATTCGTCGAAAACGAAATCTATCCACATGAAGCCGAAGTCGAACGCACTGGTGAAGTACCACGTGAACTTGGCAATGAAATTCGGGATAAATGCCTTGAAGCAGGTTATTTCGCGGCTAATATTTCCGAGAAATTTGGCGGTGGTGGTTTAAACAATCTCGACTTTACTTTACTTGAACGCGAACTCGGCCGTGCTTCGAATGGACTCGCGGTTTTCTTTGGGCGACCTTCGGGCATTCTCCAGGCCTGTAACAAAGCACAACAGGAAAAGTACCTGTTCCCGGCGGTGAAAGGCGAAAAATTCGACGCGCTGGCAATGACAGAGCCGGGCGCCGGTTCCGATGTGCGGGGCATGAACTGCAACGCCAAACAAGACCACGGTGACTGGGTCATAAACGGTAGCAAACACTTCATCAGCCACGCCAATATTGCCGATTTCGTGATTGTATTTATCGCCACCGGTGAAGAAGATACGCCACGTGGCAAAAAGAAAAAAATTACCTGTTTCCTGGTCGACCGTGGCACGCCTGGTTTCGAAATCCGCCCCGGCTACAATTCTGTGAGCCATCGCGGTTATAAAAACTGTATTTTGAATTTCGACAACTGTCGTCTTCCAGAAGATCAGATCCTCGGCGAATTACACGGCGGTTTCGACGTCATGAACGAATGGCTTTATGCCACGCGTTTAACCGTTGCCGCGACTAGTGTCGGACGCGCGCGACGTGCTTTCGAATACGCCCTGCCCTATTGCGCAGAACGTAAACAGTTCGGCCAGCAAATCGGCAAGTTCCAGGGCGTCGCTTTTAAACTCGCAGACATGATTACCGAAATCGACGCCGCCGACTGGCTCACCCTGTCCGCCGCCTGGAAGCTCGACGAGGGCATCGAGTGCAATCGGGAAATTGCCAGCGCCAAACTGTATGCAACCGAAATGCTCGCTCGCGTTACCGACGAGGCGATACAAATTTTTGGCGGCATGGGTTTGATGGACGAGCTGCCGCTCGAACGCTTCTGGCGTGACGCTCGAGTCGAGCGCATCTGGGATGGTACTTCTGAAATTCAGCGTCATATTATTTCTCGCGATCTGCTACGTCCGCTTGGTGGTTAGTACTGATGTCCGGTTTAGATCGTTTACTACGGCCTAAATCAATCGCGACCATAGGTGGTTTACAGGCCGCTCGTGTCGTCGAACAATGCCGGTTGATGGGTTATGCCGGCGAAATCTGGCCGGTCCACCCGACAAAAAGAGAAGTCGAAGGTTTACCCGCTTACGCTTCGGTGACCGAACTGCCGGGTAGCCCGGACGCAGCGTTCATCGGTGTCAATCGGCACCTCACCATCGATATCATCAAAGACCTTCGAAGCAGGAATTGCGGCGGTGCAATCTGTTACGCCTCGGGGTTTCTCGAAGCCGACAAAACCGGTGGTCGACTGCAGGCAAAGCTGATTGAAGCTGCCGGCGATATGCCCGTGCTCGGACCGAACTGTTATGGTTTTATCAATTATGCCGATGGTGCGTTACTCTGGCCTGACCAGCAGGGAGGAAAACGCCTCCCGAGGGATCAGACAGGGGTAGCAATAATTGCGCAATCATCGAATATTGCGATCAACTTCACCATGCAGCAGCGCGGCCTGCCGCTGGCCTATATCCTCACTGCCGGCAACCAGGCCCAGGTTGGAACCTCTGAATTGGCGCTCGCCATTCTTGACGATCCGAGGGTCACCGCACTTGGTCTGTACGTAGAAGGTTTTGATTCGATCGAATCAATGCAGAAACTGGGGCATAAATCACGCGAGATGGCCAAACCCGTGGTCGTATATAAAGTCGGCAAGAGCGAACACTCGCAGCAGGCAGCGCTAACGCATACCGCGTCACTGGCCGGATCCTACTCGATCACCAGCGCTTTTTTAAAACGTAACGGCTTCGGTCAGGCCGAGTCGATTCCGGCTTTTCTTGAAACGCTGAAACTGCTTCATCTGCATGGCCCGCTGGCGGGTTATCGCATTACTTCGATGAGTTGTTCGGGTGGCGAAGCCAGTATCATCGCCGATGCCGCCGATTCCAGAAAAGTTTATTTTGATATACTGAGCAGCGAACAGAAAGCACCGATAGAAGCCGCACTCGGACCGCTGGTTACGGTGGCGAATCCGTTGGATTATCACACCTACTGCTGGGGTAATCGTGAAGTCATGGAGGCGGCCTACAGTGGCATGGTTGGTTGTGGCTTCGATATGAATTTTCTGGTTCTCGATTTCCCGCATCGACAGCGTTGCGAAGACTGGGAATGGATGATAGCAGTCGATGCTTTCGAAGCGGCATTAACAAAAAATAATGCCAAAGGCGCGATTGTGGTCGGCATGCCTGAGAATATTTCCGAGGACTATGCCGAGTCGTTCAGCAAACGGGGGATTGTTAGCTTGTATAGCATCAACGATGCGTTGACAGCGACTGAAATAGCTGCAGATATCGGGGCTGCCTGGCAAATTGCTTCACCATCGCCAGTGTTAAAGTTGAATAGAGTTTGCGCCGAAACAATCATCCTTGACGAAGCCGAGGCCAAGCAACAATTATCAGCGCATGGTGTCGCGATTCCAGGGGGTGAACAACTTGTCTCGCCTGCACAAGGAAAAGAAATTGCTGAGCGGATAGGGTTTCCGGTGGTATTGAAAGCATTGGGAGTTGCACATAAAACTGAGTCCAACGCGGTGCGCCTGAACTTGAACAATGGGATTGCTGTTAGTGAAGCTGCCGATGAGTTGTTTTTGCTCAGTGACAGGTTGTACATGGAACGCATGATCGCATCACCTGTTGCCGAATTAATTATAGGTATTACCCGCGATATACAATTTGGCCTGGTATTGACAATCGGCAGTGGCGGCATTCTGGTTGAAATTTTAAAAGATACGCAAACACTGATTATTCCTGCGGACAAAACACAAATCGAAAACGCTATCCTCAGTTTGAAATCGGCGCCACTGCTCACAGGTTATCGCGGCAGGGGCAAAGCTGACATCGCCGCCACAGTAGAGACCATAATGGCGATTCAAAATTATGCCGTTTCGCAACCGGATTCACTGGTCGAACTCGACGTTAACCCGTTATTATTATGTACTGAAGGCGAAGGCGTTTTTGCCGCCGACGCGCTCATCGTACTTGAGGAAAAATAAAATGTCAGATGTAGTCAAAGTGAATCGAGTTGACGGTATTTACGAAGTCACACTCGACCGCCCGAAAGCAAATGCTATCGACCTGGCCACCAGCCGTGAAATGGGCGAGGCCTTTCAGGAATTTCGCGATAACCCCGCGTTACGCGTCGCCGTTATTAAAACCGGCGGCGATAAATTTTTCAGCGCCGGCTGGGATCTAAAGGCCGCTGCAGACGGTGACGCGGTCGACAGCGACTACGGTGTGGGTGGGTTTGGTGGCTTGCAGGAACTCCGCAACCTCAACAAACCGGTCCTCGCCGAAGTCAATGGAATGGCTGTCGGTGGCGGTTTCGAACTGGCGCTGTCTGCCGATATGATTTACGCCGCCGAACACACAACATTCGCACTACCCGAAATTACCGCGGGTACCCTGGCCGATGCAGCGACACTGAAACTACCAAAGCGTATTCCCTACCACATCGCCATGGAAATGCTCTATACCGGGCGATGGATGGATGCTGCAGAAGCACAACGCTGGGGTTTGGTGAATGAAGTTCATGCAGCCGACAAATTGCATGACCGAATCTGGCAGGTTGCCGAACAACTCGAATCTGGTCCGCCGCTGGTGTTCGCCGCGATCAAGGAAGTCGCCCGCGAAGCCGAAGGCATAAAATTCCAGGATGCCTTAAACCGTATCACCAAAAGCCAGTTTGCGACAGTCGATACGCTTTACCACAGCGAAGATGGGCTCGAGGGGTTTAAGGCGTTTGCGGAGAAGCGTGCGCCGGTGTGGAAGGGGAAATAGACTTTTTATTTTTCCGCATGAAGGTCACCAATAACCTACTCAAACGGATTTTAATCGACTCGATCCCACAATGTTCAAAATCTTTTATATTCCGTGTTGCAATGGCAAATTGATTAGCATTGGAAATCCCGGCTATTTGGCCATCGGCCTGGCTCATCGGCAGGCCCATTTCTTTACGACTCCCCACCAGGTTTTTGATTTATCTATAAATCGACCGGGCTCGCATCCCATTCCAGCATCGCCTCGATTTCTGCGGCAAAGGAAAATAAATCGAGGTCGCCGTGCGGCTTGCCAATCAACTGTAGGCCGAGCGGTAAACCCGCCGCGGTTTTACCACAGGGGATGGTAATAACCGGCAGTGTTGTGGTGGTAACGGCATAGGCAATAGCGAGCCATCGATAGTATTCCGAGTAGGCAAGTCCTTCACTGTAACCGGGGTAGCGCTCCTCTACCGGGAAAGGTTCTACTATTACGGCCGGGCATATCAGCAAGTCGTAATTTTGCATAAAAGCTGCCGCATTGTTGAACACTTCGCCCTGCGCGAGCATCGCACTACGGATGGTTGCGCCATCGAGCGACAGACCGTATTCCGCATTCCAGATCAGTTCGGGTTTGAGCAGGTCGGCATTGTTATCCAGCTCTTGCTCCAGCGAGCTCGCATAGTCGAGTGCGCGTGGCACATCGAAAGCGAGATCGGCGGCGCCAAGATCGGGGTGATCAGGTGCTAGCGAAAGCCCATTTTGCTCCAGTGTACTGATAGCCTGATGGAACGCAGTTTTGATAGCCGTGGCGGGTTCGGCAATACCGAGCCCTTCACTGAATGCTACGCGCAGAGGTCGTCGCGGCTTAGCGACGGCATTCCGAAACCCGCTAACGGGTATGGGCTTGCCCAGTCCGGCGAGCGCACTCTCACCGAGCATGGCATCAGTCAGTAATGCGAGGTCGGCAACATCACGAGCCATCGGTCCTTCCTGCGGCTGTACCTGAAAGGGCATCGGGCTGGGGCCGTTTGCAACGAGACCTGGTGATGGGCGAAAACTCGCAATGCCGCAAAAACTTGCCGGCGTTCTGAGTGAACCGGCCAGATCCGAACCCTGCGCCAGCCAGGCGGTGCCGCTAGCCAGTGCCGCCGCGGCACCGCCGGACGAACCACCGGCGGTGAGGTTCAAATTATAGGGATTACGCGTCGCACCGAACACATCGTTGAAGGTATTGCCGCCAGCACCGAATTCGGGTGTATTCGATTTGGCATAGACAATGCCACCGTTCTGCTCCAGGCGGCGTACAACAATATCGGATTCATCGGGCACAAACCGTTCGTATAGCCGGGAACCGAAGGTGCAGCGAACTCCTGCCACAGCGGTTAAATCTTTTATCGGCAATGGAAGGCCACGCAATATACCTCGATCGTCTAACGGCTTTTTCATGAGCTGGTGGGCTTGATCGTAAGCGCGTTCAAAACAAAGGGTTGGTAATGCATTCACTCGATGATCAATATCAGAGATACGCATTTCCAACGCATTCAATATATCGATCGGCGTCAATTCCATGCTATCGAGCATTGTCACCAAAGAGCGAGCACTGAATCGATGCAGTTCGGTCATGAGTCTGCCCCTGCAAACAAGTTTGCATATCGTTCACGTAGCCGGTTTTTCTGCACTTTGCCCATCGTATTCCTCGGTAGAGTATCGGTAAAAATAACACTTTTGGGTTGCTTGAATCGTGCCAAGCGCCCGTCCAGTGCAGTGAACAGATCGGTTTCGGTGAGCGTGCCATGACTTGCTACCACCGCCGCCACGACGGCTTCACCGAAATCTTCGTGGGGTACACCGAATACGGCCGATTCAATGACGCCGTCAATCGCATCAAGGGCCAGTTCAATCTCCTTCGGGTAAACATTTAACCCGCCCGAAATGATCAGGTCCCTGGCACGGCCGACGATATGCACATAACCATCGACATCAATCAAGCCAATATCACCGGTGATAAAATAGCCGTTATCGCGCAGCTCCCCGGTGGTTTTCTCCGGCATGCGCCAGTAGCCTTTAAATACATTAGGCCCACGCACTTCGATCATACCGGTTTCACCATCCGCCAGTTGCTCGCCCGTTTGCGCATCGGTAATACGCACTTCAATCCCGGGTAAAGGTGGTCCCACACTACCGGCCCGGCGTTCACCGTGATAGGGATTCGAGGTATTCATACTGGTTTCAGTCATGCCATAGCGCTCGAGGATAGGATGACCGCTGCGTTGCTCGAAGGCTTTATGCGTCCCGGCAAGCAACGGTGCGCTACCGCAAATAAAAACCCGCATATTAGACGCCAGATTGCGGTCAAATTCGTCGCGCTCAAGCAGACGCGTGTAGTGTGTCGGCACGCCCATCATTGCGCTCGCCCGCGGCATTAATCGTAAGATCTCGGCAACGTCAAACTTCGGCAGAAACCACATGGACCCTGCCACAGCCGCGATTACATGCGTGGCGACAAACAAACCGTGGGTGTGGAATATGGGCAATCCATGCAGCAATACATCCGGCGATTCGAATTGCCAGGCTTCCGCCAGCACCAGCGCGTTGGATAGTAGATTATTGTGGGTTAGCATCACGCCCTTGGAGCGCCCGGTGGTGCCCGAGGTATAGAGTATGGCGGCGAGGTCATCGCAAGCACGGGGCACTGATTCAAAATCTTCCGATGCCAGTTTCGCCGACTCCATTAAACTACCCCGACCATCAGCATCGAGTATCTGGATTTTCACGCCATATCGCTGTTCAAATGTACCGTATGCTTCCCGCCTGCCACTATCACAGACAACGATCACCGGTTCGGCATCGGCGATAAAGTAATCGACTTCCGAGGCGGTATAGGCTGTATTCAGGGGTAAAAATATCGCGCCGGCGCGAACACAGGCGAGGTAGAGCGCGAGCGCCTGTGGCGATTTTTCAACCTGCACGGCTACCCTGTCACCGGCAATAATGCCTAAATCAATCAAATGATTCGCGATTTGCGCCGACAAAGCCAGGGTATTAGCATAACTCCAGCAGGTTTGGTCGCTAAATCGTAAAAAAGGACGTTGATCGGTGATGCGTTGGGCAAATAAACGATCAAATAAATGGTTTTTTATCATTAAACGTTAATCCTGGGAATTGATGGATCAGGACTCAAATGTATGGTCCCCAATTTTTCGACAACCCTCTTTGGAATTACTTTCCACAACATCAGGCTGCCTCTGCCAGCTTGATGGATTCATAGTAAACCTGATCAGGCATTGCCTTCAAGGTCTGATGTTTTCGTTTCTGGTTAAATGGTTCGAAACCTGTATCGAGGGTCAAAACCCTTTCTCTGTCCTGGGTGAGTCGTTACTTTTATTATTTATTTTAGATTCAGGTTGAATTTAGGTATACATCGACTATATATCTAAGCTCTGAAAAATTCACCCATGAATTCTCAGAGGAATAAAAGAACAAACGTGGTTTTTAACTTTGGTTTCCAACCATTTAAAAGCTGTAATTCGTGAATTTCGGAGTATTAATAATGCTAAAAATAATTTTTCTTGGGACTATATTGTCTATCGTTTCTGCTTGTGGCGGTGGCGGTGGGGGCGGCTCGACCACGCCGACCGAATTATTGAAGGGAACCGCGGCCAGCGGTGCCGCCATCCTCGGTCAGGTCACCGTCAAAGATAGCCTGGGTGCGGTCAAATCGGCTCCAATCGATGTCGACACCGGCGCCTATAGCGTCGATGTCAGCGGCCTGACGCCTCCTTTCATCTTGCGCGCCAAGGGTACGGTCGGTGGCCGCCAGGTGCAGTACCACTCTTATGCCACCGATGCTGATATCGACGGCACGGTGAATATCACGCCGTTTACCGACCTGATCGTGGCCAACGCGGCACAACAACTGGCCAGCAGCTACTTTGACAGTATCACCGTTGGTGGACCACCGCCTACGTTAAATGAAGCCGATATCGAGGCGCAGGAAACCGCGTTACAGGCGAAGTTGCAGGCTGTTTTCGATGTCGTTGGCGTTGGTGCCGCGGTCGATCTGCTGCATACTGCCTTCAGTGCCGACCGTACCGGGCTCGACGCCGTGCTCGACGTGGTGCGCATCGAACCGGATCCCTCCGCGCCGACGACGCAGGTATTGATCAAGAACCTCATCGACAATACGCAACTGG
>CAZYYM010000072.1:0-10537 GCA_964651385.1 uncultured Gammaproteobacteria bacterium
CCGCACCCAAAATTCACCACTTCTTCGTTCGAAAATGGTCATTTACACTTGTAAATCCCATTTTCTGCCTCGAACTGGCAAATTTTGAGCACGGCTATGAGCAGTTACAACTAGTTTCATAGTGGGTGAGTAGTTACGATTAGGGTTTTTAGCAGGCCTGCCCCACAAGATTTTGGGGGATCATCGTTACGGTCCCAGTTTCCGCATTAGCACAATTACGTATTAGCACAATTATTGGATCAGTGTATCGCCACTATCATCTGTGGTTTATAATCCCCCTTTTGAGGATTAATACAACCTGATACAGGACTGAGATGGATACCAAACGCCAACTTCAGCCTAATTATTTAATATCGAGTTAAAGCTGCCGTTTTATGACACTTTCTTTTAGCAAGGGACTGACACTTTCCGTTAACCAGAGCAAAACCACCGCACTAAAAATAATAACCGCCTTATTAGGTAATTTCGCCTTATGGCTACCTGTTAGCGCTTTTGGCTCGACCCAGGCGATACCACTGGAAACACTATCGATAAACACCCTTGCGCTCATATGCATGGTGATCTTCGGAATCGTGCTGCTTGGCTGTGGCCTGGCATGGTTGAACATGTGCTATCAATTCCCAGGGAGAAAGCAAATAAGCAGGCTGCTGCTGTTACCTCTGGCGATTCCTACTTATATATTTGCTTTTTTGCTCATCGACTTTTCATCCGAGGTCATGCCCCTGTCCCAGATTGTGCTGGACAATATGACTCTGGAAGACCGGCTACTGGCACTGGTCAAAACTTCTCTGTTATTCACTGCATCGCTATTCCCGCTAGTCTACCTACCCGCCAGAGCAGCCTTTCGCCAGTTAAGTCCGGCCCAGCTGGAAACCCGATATACCCTAAGCTTAAGCCAGGCAGACACTTTCTTCCACGTATTATTACCAAAGGCAAAACCGGGAATTATTGCCGGCATATTACTGGCTTCTCTGATTATCCTGAGTGACTTTGCCACCCCGGCAATGAGTGGTTTACCAACCCTCAGCTCCAGTATTTATTTCGCCTGGGAAAACCACCCGGATATCAGTCGTGTCTGGCCAGCACTGACCGCGTTGACACTATTGAGTATTGCGTTGTTCCTGGTATTACGATGGCTACGTGACCAGTCTGTATTTACCGAGACAGACAAATCGGTTTATCAACCGGCCCAACTAAAGGGGTTTGCTGGCATAGCCGCAAACCTGAGCTGTATGTCAATACTGGTTTTAACCCTGGTCATCCCGGGGATTCAACTTTTCGTATGGCTGAAGGAAAGCGTAGACAGTGGCGAACTGTTTTTCTTTGTACCCTGGATGGCATTGAGCGCCTATCTATCTCTTGGCACCGCACTCCTAAGCATATCAATCGCGTTGCTAATGATGCTCGTTGTGAGGACCGGTCGCCTACCAAACTTTTTGACAAGCTTCGTCGAAATGCTTATAGCTATACCTATACTATTTCTGGCTATAGTCACAGTTACACTATTCTCCGGATTGCCATCACTGATGGCCGTTTATCTGGCACATACCCTGCCGTTAAATATGCGATTGCTGCGAACAGGTATATTACCGAGGTCTCCGGATCTGGCCAGAATATGCAACGATCTAGGCTTACCGGCTACACGAAAACTATACAGGGTCTACCTGCCAGCGATGCGAGGCGACATAGGGACAGGCATAATTCTCAGCGCTATAATTATTTTCAAGGAGTTACCCGGGAGTTATTTTTTACTGCCGGACGATTGGCAAACTCTGGCGGTAGCGTGTTTTAAACAGTTGGCTAAAGGTGAATTCGCCAGTGCTGGCCCCGCAGCTGGAGTGTTAATACTGGCGGGCTTAATTCCTGTAGTCCTGCTGACACAGAAACCTTCTACTTTACCTCGTAGCATCTAAACCAAAACGGGCATTAACAATGGCTAGTTTCTTGAAAATGGAAAATATCCGATGGGGCAACGAGAAAACCCGGGCATTGGCTTATTTTAACCTCGAAATGAAAGAGGGAGAAATCAATGTATTACTGGGCGCACGGGGCAGCGCCAAAACCACGATATTAAGAACCATCGCTGGCCTCGAAAAAATCACTCAGGGTAAGATTGTGCTTAAAGGAAACCATATCTCAACACCGGAATACATGGTTCCCATATACAAACGTGACTGCCTTTACCTGCCTAGAGAGCAATTACTTTTTCCGCACCTCAGCGTTGCTCAAAACATCCAGTTACCGCTTCGTTTTTTAAGCTTCAGGAAGCGCAAAGCAATTGTCAATAACGTACTCGACCAGGTTGGACTCGGAGGCTATGAAAACACGCCAGCCCACCGATTATCCCGTGCAGAGGAATTATGTGTAGCGCTCGCCAGAAGCTTAACTCTGGCACCCTCACTTCTACTAATCAATACCCCTCACGCCTATACCGTGGCCTCGGATCAAATTAAATTTATGAGCAGTCTCAGAAGCCTGCTCATCGAGAATAAAATAACCGCGTTGATCGCGATGGAGGATCAGGCCGATGCATTTGCCATTGCGGACAAGATTGGCATTATGCACGATGGCGAATTGAAGCAATGGGGCAGCCCTTACAATATCTATCATGAACCACAGCACCGCAGTACAGTAAAGTTTATTGGCGAAGGGGTATTACTAAAAGGGAATATACAGTCGGGTAAAACCATTAGCTCAGAGCTTGGCACGATTCGTTTCGATCAAAAGCCCGATGACATCAAGATAGGTATGAAGGTAGAATTTCTTCTCTATCCAGACGACCTGGTCTATAACAAAAAAGCGGTCAATCGAGGCGTAGTGGTACGAAAAGAATTTCAAGGTGCGATGACTTATTATACCTTGCGTCTCAACCAGGGGTCGCGAGTACAGTGCCTAAGCCCAAGTCATATGGATCTCGCACTGGGCTCAGAATTCAGATTCAAAGTCTCCATGGACCACCTGGTGGTATTCAAACAAACACAGAACACCGCTATCGATCTGGCAAGCGCACATACTATTTGACCACGTGGCTTTGGCGGGTCGCCGCAAAAACGTGCGAATAGCCGATTACAAAAAAATACTTATACGAATTGATTCCACGAATCGGTTTAGGCATGATATATACTTCTTCTCAAACCTAGGCCGCCGCTATCGGAGGTTCGATCGAATGCAAACGGCCGACATTAAAAAGGCAGGGTTAAAATTAACTCTACCCAGAATTAAAATTCTGGAGTTACTCGAAAACTCAAAAGAACGTCACCTGAAAGCGGAAGATATTTATAAATTACTTATCGACTCTGGTGAAGAAACAGCGCTGGCAACGATTTATCGTGTTTTAACCCAATTTGAAACTGCCGGGCTGGTGAGGCGGCTCGATTTCGACGGTGGGCATGCGGTGTTTGAACTGGATAATTCAGATCACCACGATCATTTAGTCGACTTAGCAGCTGGACGAGTAGTCGAGTTTTACGACGAAGTAATAGAACAGCGACAAAAGGAAATAGCCAAAAAACACGGCTTCACCATCACCGAACACTCCATGGTGCTGTACGGTCATTTTAACAAGAACCATGAAAAATAATGGCAGACGTAATCATTCTTAACCAAATTGACTCGTGATTGACTCGGATTGGTAAAAAGCCTAGAATTAGTCGGTAGTGGGGTAGTTTCATTGATTTTCACAGAAATATTCGACCCATCAAAGCAACAGATTAGCGGAGAATAATAATGGCAGCTGAATTAATAATGGCGCAGGTAAACAATGCCAACCAGACGGCACAAGCTCTCGCCGGAGCGGGCAAGACATTTACTGTAGGCAAAGTTACCGCTGCCGGTGGTGGTATGCGAAATATGATCACCCTAACTCCAACAGGTAATGCCAGTGGTACAGTGGCCGTAAAACTAGATGGCGCCAGGCAGATGGGCGATCTTGCCGCACTGTCGGGCAAGACCGTGACGGTGGCTAAGCCAGCGATCATCGGCGGTGGCAACAACATGCTGGCTATTAAACCCGTTGCCGCCAGCGTAACAAAAGCCAGCGCAGCATCCTCAGTCAGCATTGTTAAGCTTGAGGGAGCTCGCCAGGGGATGCAGGCCGCAGCCTTAACCGGTCAGAAGTTCACTGTCGTCAAACCTGTGATCGTGGGCAACAATGCGGCGTCCACATTATTCCTGCAACCTACAGGTGGCGGCAATCTGGTTGCTTTAAAAATGGCCAACGCCGCTCCCACCGCCGGCGGTTTAGTTGGCAAAACCGTTGTAGTTGGCAAAGCGCCACTGGTTGCCGGAAAAACCGGTACCACCTTGATGGCTTTAAAACCTGTGGTAGCAGCGACAACCGCCGCAAAAGGCGCAGTGGGTGCTGCCGCTGCAGCGGCGGCAACAACGGCTACTGCCAGCCCAGCGACTACGGGTTCGGTGCAAATGAAAAGTATCGCCATGACCACAAAAGTAGCCGTGCCAGCCAAGGCCGCAACAGGTGCTGCCGCGGTTAAAAGTACAGTTGCCAGCGGCACTATTTGGAATGGTACAGGTGTCAGTCTTGGTCTTGGTCTTGGTCTCGGCATCTGGGGACCGGTTATTGCTGCGGGCGTTGGTGCAGCAGCCGTTTACGGTTGCGTGAGAAAGCGCAAAGAGGCTCTTCAGGTGCAGGAAGTCTAATAAATACCAGCTATAACCAGGAGTTCGTCGGATTCAGGGAATCGTAGCGATATGTACCGGGACGTACTGTAGTAGAACGGTGCAGGAGCGATTGTCGAGTAGATTCACCCTACATTCAACAGACTGCTAGACCTGATAAAAACGCCTGTCGGACTTTTACCGCCAACAGGCGTTTTTTTGTGCCTCAGATAAATTTTCGGCTGCCACCTGGTAACCAGCCGAAAAAATGAATACTGACTATATTGGGCGAAAGATGAACAATAATACTTTATCGATACGGCTCGACAAAGACAAAAATATTGACGACCTACTCAAGGAGGTAGAACGCGAAATTATACTCGCAGGTGGCTTGTTCAAAGGTGATAACCAAAAAGGCCAATTTTCGGGTAAAACTGCTCTCGGTCGAACCAAGGGGGAGTATCTTGTAACTGGAGGGGAAATCAAAATCAGTATTACTGCCAAACCTCGATTCGTGCCAATGAATAAAATACTCTCAAAAATTGCAACTTACTTTGAAGCCTAGTCCCAATTAAATAACGCTCCATTAAAAAGCAATTACTCAAAATCGAGTTTGCTTGCACCGCACTCTGGACAAACGAAGTCTTCATCCACATCCTCCCATTTTGTACCCGGAGGTATACCGTGCTCGGGGTCACCCTTCTCTTCATCATAAACATAATCGCAAAGTAAACATTGGTGCGTCATTTAATATTCCTCGTTAAACTCGTTACTGTCAGGTATAGTTCAGGGGCATCGGTCAGCCAAAAAACACTTAAAATTAGCTAGCCCAGCGAACAAGGGGCGTAATATACCACCCCGCATTGCAGAGTTAAACCGAGAAGAAACAGGGTTATTAAAATTAAAATTAATTATAAAATGTCAAATAGAGGCATCAAAAAAGGCAACCATATTCCCTTGAGGTAGTGAGCCCTATATGACGAAAAAGCATTGGAATTCCCTGATTTTGATACTTCTGGTAATCGTCTTTCTTCAAATTTCTGGTATGAGCCGGGTAATACCGCTACTGCAGGATATTAATGATGATGTCGATCGTGGATCTATAGGAGGCGCTGCCCTGGAACAGGTAACAGGTTCGACCGACTGAACGGTCCCTTCAATTAAACGAGCTCCGCCAGAACCATCTACAAGGATGCACAGGGGTATATTTACTTTTTTTCGAAACTACTCATACCCGCACCCAAAATTCACCACTTCTTCGTTCGAAAATGGTCATTTACACTTGTAAACTCACATTTTATGCCTCGAACTGGAAAATTTTGAGTACGGGGCTATGAGCAGTTACAACTAGCTGGATAGTGGGTGAGTAGTTACCTTTTTTCTTTTCCTCTTAACCGAATGGATGGTTTTTTCCTGCTGTTAACCAGCCTTGCACTGTCCCGTATTGCGTACTCTGCTCCCAAACGCATAAATTTTACAACATTAACTGCGGAGGTCAGCAGTAGACCCACAGACCCGGAGACCCCCTGTCCCAGGGATTCTACTTGTATTTTT
Source organism: uncultured Gammaproteobacteria bacterium (assembly GCA_964651385.1). GTDB lineage: Bacteria > Pseudomonadota > Gammaproteobacteria. Next base: position 6,172 of record CAZYYM010000072.1, read on the forward strand.
TTTATACCAGGGCCAGAGGAATCCGTACTCTCCTCTACTGCGGCAGATCTTTCGATAGTCTTGCGTTTTGTATTTATCGTTGGTTCGAAAACATCCTGCTGTTCATGGCGAGGCCCGATGTTAGTCCACTGCTGTTCTGCGGGGATTTCACCCCGGTACAGTAGGTCAACTCTCATGGCTTCCAGCTTCTCAATGACATAATTCATTACCTCAGCCTTAACTTCGAGTAACGATACTTCCTCTTTACTCGCTTCATTGAAGACCACTTCGATGACAGCATCATCGAGTTGCTCGAATAGTCTATCTACCGCCTCTTTCAAAACCCACCACGTAAAAAATATTATTAATCTTCATAATCAAAACTACACTCAAACTGATCCCAATATTCAGGTGGTAACTCGCAGGCCAACATCAAGGCCCCGATAGCACCTGAAAACTCTATATCTTCTATTCGACTCACCGACACATCACCATATTCACGTAACGAGTTGGCTATGATAACGCCAAGCCCATCTATTCTCGAACCGCCTCCTGACAAAATAATATTATTCATGGCTTTAGCCTGATCGTTGATGTCAAAACTAAAGATCATTGCCTTGATCTGCTCGATCAGGTCGGGCACTATTGACTCACAGGCATATCGAATTTCGTCCCCGATATCTGCAACAAAGGGGTTTCCCCGGCGACGAAGACTTACCTCGACCTTTCGTTTAGCTGAACCCACAAAAGCATATTTCTCTTTAAAGCGCTTGGCCTGAGTACGGCTTATCTCAATGCCGGGGAAACTGGCTTCGATTGAGCTTTGCAGCAATTCATCGACATAATCCCCGGCTTTGGTAATACTAACCTGATCTCTTACCTGCGGAAGACGGCCTTTCATCCCACATAAGTCGGTAGTACCGGCACCAATATCGGCAATAATAGCGTTAGTAAGTTGCTCAGCACCATAGGCCACCATGAATGGTTCTGATACTATCATTACGACATCAATATAAATGCGAGCGAGATCCAGTAGTAACTGCCTGTTAACTTCTGCCGTATTTGCAGGGATACCAATAACTGCGCATAAACGATCATTTTCAGTGGCACTGACCAACTTCAATGCATGCTCTATCAATTTTCTGGCTGCTTCGTAATCAAAACCGGAAACTCTTCTAATCACCCCCTCTTTCAGTGGATAGTTTTTCCTAAGATAGGGTTTATTCAATACTCCGTCGCCCACCAAATAACCCGCACCGAGTAGCTTCCGCCCCAGCATATCGGCGGGATAACCCACGACCGATGCAAAGGAAAACCGTTCACCTCGGCTACTCATTACCGATGTACGATCGGTACCCAGATCTATCCCAATCAACAACTCCTGCTTTTTTAATCGAAGGTCCGCACCGATATCTGTTGGAGCAGCACCATTCTGACTCGAAACAGGTACTGGTTCAGGTGGCCCGCGAAATAGCTCTAGCGACTCGGGTCCGGCTTTACTAATGGGTAATTCGCTGACAACCGAAAACAAGTCAATCTGATCATCCTGATTTTGAACGTCAATTCCTTTTTTACTACCCGAACTCTGATTGCTTTCTTTACCTGAACTGAAGATTTTAAGGCCCTGGCCTTTGATCGGGGTCTTAGTCGATTGTTTAGATGAAACCTGGTCCGCCGACTGGATGGCTTCGCTAGCCTGATCGTCGAATATATCATCAAAAAGAGCGTTCTGGTTTCCAAAACTGAGCGCCATGCCAACCTCCTCGGGGGTTCTCTTTCCGTATACGGTTATATCCTGTTCCAGTATCGCATTTCCGGGCTCTCTGAGCGATTGCTTTATAGACTTTTTATTGCGACCTGCTTTCTCGTTTATGCCATACGCTAATTCACCTATGGCAGAGTCAAGCCTGTTCACCGAAGCATTAAACTCTGCTTCCTCCGGCGATAATGGTCGAGCAAGAGCCTGTTTTCCGATCGCTACGACCAGCTCTTCGAGGTTATCCAGTAAGTCATTTAGCGAATCAACCAATTCGTCTGCCGTCATAGTCCACTAGTACTCCGACAATTTTGCTTTGAATGGCAATCAATGTAAATTTTTTAGTTTTTATTATAAACACATGATACTTACGGGTTCAGGTATGCCAGCCAAAAATACCGAGTCATGTTATCTAGAGATGAGGGTAAAAAGCTAAAGCGGCTCATCTCTCAAGGAAAAGCATCGGCTCGCAAGATTATACACGCCAATTTACTCATTCATGCGGATGAATCGGCAACGGACCCGTTGAAAGATGCAGATATTGCCGATGCCATACACATCAGCCTCCTAACGGTGGAGAGGATACCTAAACGGTTCGTCGAAGAAGGTCTCGAGTCAGCACTCAATCCAAAAGTGCAAAAATGGCCTCGAGAAAAATATCTGGATGGGGAGGGGGAAGCATTTTTAGTGGCGACCGCTTGTTCAAAGCCACCGCTAGGCTGCAGCGATTGGAGCCTGAATTTATTGACTGAGCGGCTAGTTGGAGCGTGGGGTCGTGTGGACTCCATAGCAGGAGGTTGCGTCAGTCAGACCTTAAACCTGAAAGACGCAGACAAAGAATTAGTCGATGAGATTTTTCGGGACAAGCAAATCATCCTGGTGGTAGATAATTTGAGCCCCTATAAGCATCGCTTCTTTGTGTAATGCATTTGAGTACGATGCACTGAGCCAGCAGAAGGCAGACGAATCGCCTAACGCCTGAAGCGGTAGTGTCGAGCAGGCTTTCTAATCTCGGACAGTCTCCTCGCTTCCTTCTCTACCGCTATTCGCTCAATCCGATATCGCCAATCTGATCCCAATATTCTGGTGGTAGATCAGTTGCCATTTTAAGCGCTCCATCACTACCCGAAAAAACAATATCTTCGACGACACTGACATTGACATCCCCATATTCTTTTAATGAATCAGCAATGACCTGCCCGAGCCCTTTGATTCTTGACCCCCCACCTGACAATATAATATTTGCCACCGCTTTTTCCTGGTCGCCCGGCTCGAAGCCACCAATCAGTGTTTTTGTATGTTCGATGATCTCAGGCAAAATAGACGCGCAGGCGTTGCCAACCTCTTCGCTGACATCTGCTTTCAGTGGCTTACCGTTCTCGCGTAGCACCACTTCTAATTTACCTTTGGCTTTACCCACATAAGAATACGTTTCCTTTATTTTTCTTGCCACACCAAGATTGAGTTGGGCTGTGGGATGATTGGTAGCAATCGCATCCATCAAGAGCTCGTCTATGTAGTTTCCAGCCTTGGTGACGCTGAATTGATCATTTGCAGTTGGAAGATGACCTTTAACCGCGCAAAGATCCGTTGTTCCAGCGCCTACATCAATGACAATACAGTTCAGTAACTGATCAAGACCATAGGCAACCATGAACGGTTCCGATACCACCATAGCGATATCCATAAACCCCTTGGCGATTTCAAGCACCATCTCTTTATTGACCTGGCTCGCATTAGCAGGAACGCCTATAATGCCACAAACACGATCGCCTTCCTGAGGATCTGCCAGATTCACAGCATATTCAATTAACTTATGCGCTGCATCGCGTGACTGATCACCTGTCTCGTTAATGACGCCATCTTTCAACGGATATTGGATATCAAGGTAAGTATGGTCGAGTACATTATCACCAACCAAGAAAGCGGCTCCGAGTAAACGAATTCCGATCAGGTCTTTAGGATAACCGACCACCGACTCAAATGAGGCGCGCACACCTCGATTGGTCACTACCGAACTGACCGAAGTTCCAAGATCTATACCTATCAACAACTCTTCTTTTGCCATAATATTCTCATTAAATAAATATTAGATACTGCCTTCGCAGCATCTTGAACAACCAAACCTACAGCAGTTTATGTGGATTTAGCCTTTTTTCAAACCCGGACGAATTAAATTTATCGCTCGCTTACCAAGAGACAAGGTGTCTTTAACACAGTACTGGACACCAACAACGGTATATTTACCACAACTTATGGTATTTTTCACGCCATTACCGACCATGCGAATGACCCCGACACCTATATTTTCTACCTTGATTTGATCTATCACAACGCTAGATCTTGCTATCGCCTCCCGTTGTTCCTGAACGGCGACATCTTCGGCTATATCGGCATACTGACGTGATAGTACATCATCTGGACGAGTCATATCCACATCATCGCGGGCCTTGTCAAAATAGCTATCGTCGTTCCCATCTTCTTTTAACTCTTCAGCACTAATAGCATCGGCTTCGGCCTTTTTATCCTCCATAGACTTAGCCGCTTTGGCTTTTGCCGCTTTGGCTTCGGCTACCTTGGCTTCGGCTACCTTGGCTTCGGCTACCTTGGCTTCGGCTACCTTGGCTTCGG
>CAZYYM010000072.1:10637-17653 GCA_964651385.1 uncultured Gammaproteobacteria bacterium
TTGGCTTCGGCTACCTTGGCTTCGGCTACCTTGGCTTCGGCTACCTTGGCTTCGGCTACCTTGGCTTTTTTATCCTCTGCGGCCGTAGCCTTGGCTGCTTTAGCTTCGGTTTCGCTATTCACTTTAGACTCCTGCGGCACAGGTTCAGCCCCTTCTCTTTTTGCTCGCGCTAACTTGGACTGTTTATATTTTTCGGCAATTTCAGTTTCGTCTATTTCCATATAATCAGATTTTTTACTCATATTTAATCCTCTCTTTCTATCTGCTTGACCAGGAACTTCGGCAGGAATCTTATCGGAATTATCGTCTTTTCCTACCGTCAATTTGGTGGTGGTCAATTTTGGCTTCGAGGACTGCTTATGTATACCTTCCAGGTAAGCCTCAACCATTTTCTGGTGCTCAGATTTACTGGCCTTCTCTTTTATTTTTTCCACTCGCTTCAGCTTAACGCTCTCATCAGTCTGAAGGTTGATTTCGCCACTGCCAGGCTTGGCAGAATAAGCACTAACCTTATTGAGCTTTGACGTAGTTGTCCCCGACAGAGTCACCGATTCGGCACTGGATCGCCATATTCCAAGCATTTGCTCGGCCCTTTTACCGGAGGCTACGTAGGCATCCACTGACTCCGCTGGATGCGCACTACCTGTGGCCGATTCCAATACTACTTTCTGCGACTTGGCGGGCTTATTCTGTTTGGTAACTGCCTTTTTTGCAGCTGCCTTTTTTACCGAACTTGCTGTTAGTCTGGAGGGTTTCGGAGCTGCTTTTTTCGGGCCGGAATTCTTCACCCGGGCCTTTCCGGATTTTGATGAATTAGAAGCTGACGACTTAGGAACCGGGGCTTTTTTCGATACCTTCGACTCTATCGATGTTTTACCTATCGATGTTTTAGTACTTTTTTTAACTTTGCGATCGGGCATTGGTTCTTTACGCTCCTTTCAATCCACGTCGATTCAAACGAGGTCGACTAAAAAAGTAGCCATGAATCAACGACTATAAAAAAGACATCCTTCTTATTGCTTTACCGTTATGTAAATATCTCTACCGTTTCTTTCAACCAGAAACAAAATTCCCTGGGCAAGACTCGTGGTATTTATGACCCTGTCCAGGGTATCGATGTCGTTAACAGGCAACCCATTCAGTCGTTTCACAATATCACCCTTTTGAATACCGGCCAATTCTCCGGCAGCATTCCTGTCCACATCTGAAACCAGCGTTCCCTTTTTGTTCTGTACTGTTACATCTTTTGCAGCCAATTCCGGTGTAATGGGCTTTAGTTCGAGACCGAGCCAGTTCATTTCACTGGGTAAATTAACCGTGGCAACATTACCCTGACCTTGCCCTTGAGCTATATTTGCGCGAGGGTTTTCAATCTGCCCACTTAGAACGAGATACAAGTTGCGCCTTTGGCCGCCGGTATAAATGCCTAAGCGCAGGTTGTCTCCAACCTGGTATTCGCTTAAACGACGCAATAAATCCTCTGGCGACAGTACCCAACGACCATTTAATTTGAATATTATATCACCGGCTTTTAAACCAGCTTTTTCAGCGGCTGTATTCGGATATACCGAGCTAACAAAAGCACCGTCAGTAACCTGTGTATTAATACGCTGGGCAATAATGGAAGTAATTGGCTCTATTGTCGCACCTTCAAAATATGCTGTATTTGGTAGTGGGGTTCCTCCCGCAACCACCATCGGGACAGCAGCAAATTGATTAATACCTTCCTGTAACGGCTGCATAAAACCAGTACCACCCATAGCATTGCTATTGGTGTTCATATTGACATTCATCCGGTTCTGTGCCTGCGGCTGTGCCTGCACTACCTGATGGCATATATTGCAGTCCATTTTCTCGCGACCATCTCTATGCGGTGTCGGGGTGCCGGCCAATATCCTCGGCCCACCCTGACCTCTGGCCACATTCAAACCTAAAGGCACCCCGCCTACCTGGATGTTGGTAAACGCAACTGGATTTCCCTGCTGATTATTCGGCCCCGCACCCCTAACCTGGTGGCAGGTCGTACAGGCCATCTGGCTTCGCCCATCCTGGTGACTACCCGGAGGTGTAGAGTTTCCACGTATCGGTGGTGCAGCCACTGCAGCTATATTTTGTCCCAAATTATTCTGACCCATGCCTCGGTTGGCGGCTTGTCCCAGATTGATATTGTTGAGGTTAGGTACGTCCGCCATAAAAGCCTTCGCCTGCTTCATTGGTACCGCAAAACCTATGCCGGAGAAGGCACCAGTCGGAGTGTAGATTGCGGTATTGACGCCGATAACCGTTCCATCCCGAGCAACTAGCGCACCACCGGAATTACCAGTGTTAATGGCAGCATCGGTCTGGATCAAACGTGCATGAGTGATCTTATCGATGACGATGGACTTACGTAAGCCTGAAATAATACCTCTACTTACCGTTTGATCGAGACCAAAAGGGCTACCTATAGCAATAACGGAATCAGCAACCTGAACTCTGTCACTATCCCCCAGCGGTGCCGGAATCAGGATGTCATCCGGTTGAATTTTGACCAGCGCCAAATCCATTTTTTCATCCTGTTTAACCACTTCGGCGGCGTATCGTTTCGAACCCACATCGCTGAACACCGTGACAAAAATGGCGGTAGCATTTCTAATTACATGATAATTTGTCAGGACATGGCCATTTCGACTGACAATGATTCCCGAGCCAAGGCTTTCCAGACTGGTCCCCGTCAAAGGATCGGCAAATCGGGTGCCTCCGGCGCCGGCATTTGCCAACTTTCCTATACCTGTCGTCTGCACCGAATTAATATTTACAATGCTGTAGCGCATGTTTTCAACTATTTGGGCGAATGGTGGTCGCCCACCCACCCCAAGCATTTCCTGGTTATTGCCATTCATACCCATTTGAGCAGCATTGTTACCATTTATATTCCGGTTATTTTCACGTTCACGATTACCATTGTTATTCGGGTTCATATTGTTCAGAGCCATATTGTTCTGAGCCATATTATTTTGGGGATTATTGGCATTCCCGCGACGGGGATCCTGATTCACCTGCGTCATGAATGCTACTTGCTGAGTCCAGCGCCCCTGCCCCCTTATCTGATGGCATTGAGCGCATGGAAGCTTATCGCGACCATCGCGCCTGTGGTTTCCGGGTACGCGAACATTTGCACCAATTATTGGTGCGGGTGGTTGCGCCACATTCACACCCAACCCCATCCCTGGAGAGGCAAACTGCCCTGCCATATTATTAGTACGTAGTTGATTGACTGCCGTAGCTGCAGCGACAGGATTTGGTGATTGAACTGACTCCAAATAGACATACTCATATATATAGGTAGAAGTCAGTATAACGACCGCAGAAACACCCATGATATAGATATACTTTCGCATTTCCTTGCCACAATGCGGCATCGCAATCAACGAACTAAAACTGAAGTTGGACATCTAAATCACCTTAATCTAATCTTCGATGCACAGCTACTCGCCATCTGCACTATCTTTTTTGTCGTTAAGCTTCTCGACTAGCTCACTATCATCAAGTTCGCTATCACCGTCATTTCGAACGCCAGTGACACCCGCCATAAGTGCTATTACACCAAACACAAGCAACAATAGAGGCGTGAAACCACGGAGTAGCTCAGCCAATGAATACCACCACACTGAAACACCCCATAAACCGCCGGATATGGACAATAAACCGATTATGATATTTGGCATTTTTAACCTTTCCAGTATACCGTCGAAGAGAGTGTAGTCATTCCAGCAGCTAGCCCTCAGCACCGGACAAAGACAATGATTTATTGCTGGATCTTATTACCCACAGGCCATAAATCATAATAAACAAATCACCCACCCCTGTAAACACGAATGGGGCGTAAGGGCCTATCCAGTCGAATAGCAAGCCACCTACCTCGACAAAAAAAATCATACCAATACCACCGACCAGATTAAAGCCACCAAGAACCAACCCACGAATAGATGGAGGCGCAATATCGATGGTTAATATCTGTGGCGCCAAAAGGGTACCAGCCTGACCTATCGCCACCAGCGTAGCAGGAATATATATACCCCAATCATAGGGGTTAAATACAAACGCCATCGAAATAAACCCGGCGCCGGAAAAAGCCATACCCAAAACGATAGCATTCATCCGCCCGTATCGCTGAATAATCCAGCCCCAGATGGGAATTGACACGAGAATTATTAAGCCGATAACCCCGATCAATATCCCCCCTCTACTCACCGCCTCCTTCATATCCATGCCTACAACGTCGGCGAAATAGACGAACCAGAGCATCATGAACAATCCAATTAATACCATATCGTAGCGAGCAGTAAAGGCAGACATAAAAGTCAATCTCAGCCTTTTATCCTGCTTAAGCAGGGCCGTCACATCACGCCATGGCAGACGCTCACCGTCAAAGCGTTCACCGGCGTCTATCAAATAGTGACTGGCCAACCAGGCGCCAAAAAAAGCGACTAGAGGTATCAAAAGCATGGCCGGAATCAAACCTGAATACCTGGGTATCTGCATAAAAATACCGTAGACCAGAGTAGCGCCAAAGGCCATCATGAAAGCTGTGTTTGCTGTCAGAGCAGGGCGGTCTTCCTCAGAGGTAAAATCCCCGGTAATGGCGGTTAACTGAGGCCATACTCCGGTAGTCCCTAATGACATAAAACCCCGCATCAAATAAAAAATAGCAAGCCCGCCGACACCGAACCAGAGCCCCACTTCCAGACTAAAAGGGATAATCAGAGACGCCAGACCCGCAACGATAAAACCATAAACGACGACTTTTACGCGACCGATTCTATCGGACAAGTACCCCAGATAACCGACTATCAGCAGATCTAGTATCTCGGTCAGCACTTGTATACTTGAATTAATCTTGCCCGCATCTTCGAGTCCGACTCCGAGAACACTGCGCAGGAAAATCGGTTGCAGTGCGAGAATCATGGTCATGAAAATCATACATAGGGCCGCAAGCAAATAAAGCGTATTGCGATGATGAGATTCTACGTGTGCGGATGCCATATATCGGTATTAAACAGCGGGGAAAGATATAAAAAAGGGCTTGCGAATGCATGCCCTCTCGTATTACTAACGCTTGCTCCTGACCTTGAGCCCAGGACAAGGGTTAAAGTTTTGTAGATAACCCATATACAATGGGCAATTTCCATGCCTTATGCAATAAAACCGAGACCAGCCCGAGGAATGAGAAAATGACCACCATCATCGCCAGAAAACTAAATACCAGTTTACCCAGGCCCGGGACATATAACATAAAAATTGCGAGTATCCCTGCTACCCATATAACCAAGCCCTGACGAGCATGGAAATAAACGTACTCATCATCACGATTCATTGCCAAGGGCACAAAAACCAGCACCCCGAGGTAACACATAAAAGCCATCATACGCGATCGGACGGACCTCTCTGTATTGACTACTTGCTCAACGGCCATTGCTATTTTCTCCTGAAATTTAATGCTTTATTTTTCATTATCATCAAAACGAAAAATACTAACCAGCGGATTTAACGGACTCGCCGTTTTCCGCATAATATTCCTGTTCTAATTTAGTTTGCTTAGCTTCTGACTGTCGACTACGTATGTAACCATATACAGCCACTGCCGCGAGACCACCGACCAATGCAGTACCCCACAAGCCAAGACCGAGTCCGAGACCCAGACCACCACCCTTCATCGCCGCCAGGCCTTTGGCACTCCCACCAGAACCAGCCACCGTCATCATTTTAGGCGATCCACCTCCTGTTACCGCTGCCACCTTTGCAACTCCTGTAGCAGTTGCCTGCCCACCTATTGGAGCGGCAGCTTTTGCACCTATCGCTGCCTTGCCGGCTGCGACCTTGGTTGCACCAGCCTTCGCGCCAGCAATATTAGCGGAACCAGCTTTGGCACCGGCCATTTTAGTCGCACCAACTTTTGGAGCTGCCATTTTCATTGCACCACCTTTTTTCGCCGATACCGTGGCCCCGTCTTTAACAACCATTCCCTTGGAAACCTTCGCACCCTGCATGACGTTGGCATCTTGACCAATAACAGCACCTTTACCGATACTAGCACCCTTGCCGATTGTCGCGTCCTGGCCGACCACAGCACCTTTCGATATTTTGACGCCTTTCGCTATTACAGCATCCTGGCCAACGACGACACTCTCACCAATTTTCGCTTTGGCAGCCACACTTGCTCCTTCACCGACAATAGCACCGTCAGACAACATGGCACCACCGGCAACCGTCGCACCTTTACCAACAATAGCTGTGGGATTTACCATCGCGGCACCGCTGACCTTAGCGCTATTAGCAATCATTATCTTTTTTGCCATCACCGCTTTAGCAGCAGCATTGGCTTTACCGGCCTTGGCCACAGCAGTAGCCTTTCCAGCGACACCGCCTTTCGCCACACCGCCTTTCGCCACACCGCCTTTCGCCATAGCCGCATTTCGTGCAGCCTCAATTTCAATTTCGGGGCGAGCCACCATATTCCCAGCACCTGCCATACCAGCACCTGCCATACCAGCACCTGCCATACCAGCACCTGCTTTAGCAACACCTGCTTTAGCAACACCTGCTTTAGCAACACCTGCTTTAGCAACTGCAACGTTGCGTCCAACTTCCACCTCTACACCGGGCGCAGCAACATTGCCGGTCATACCGGTTACAATTTGATTATTCGTTAGCATCATTGATTCCTCCTAGCGCTATTGCTTCGAAGTTTAGCAGAAATTTCATCATTTGACTGGGAAAATTTACCCTATTATTGCCATCTGAATTTAGAACTCTCTACGGGGACCTGAACAACCAGATCGTGGCACTTGATGCACCGCCCGGCTGGGGGGTGAGGTCGTTGCGACTGAGGTGTTATTGTTGGGCCCAGTTTGACGACATTTTTACTCACTTTTTCGAGTATGGCACCGACCACGGTTTTATCCTGACTACCCGCTATAGCCCCGCCTTTTACAAGATGACAGTTGATGCAGGCGCCAACGTAGGGGTGAGGCATA
>CAZYYM010000073.1:0-17580 GCA_964651385.1 uncultured Gammaproteobacteria bacterium
CCAGTTCACCTCTTTGACTGGTGTCCTTAATATGCGTGCGTATAATCTCGCGATATTCGATATAATGGAGAGAGCGGTTTTAAATCATGGGCTAGCCAGGGTTGCTTTTAAAGGCGCTAACTATCCTGAGCGATCCGAAATCGCTGTTCCAGAATTATCACTCCTCATTCCTCTGCATTGAGAACCAACCGCTAACCTATGTCTACCCAACCTGCCCCTGCGGGGTTTTTCACCGTTATATTTGTCATGGTACTGGCCGAATCTGCCAGCATTATGTCGACGGACCTTTACACTCCGAGTCTGCCAGACCTGGTAGACTGGTTTAACGCGACACCGGAACTACTGAAGCTGACGATTAGTATCAATATTGTTGCTTACGGTGCCGCGCAAATAATCTACGGCCCTCTAGCCGATCGATTCGGTCGGCGACCTGTCATGCTAAGCGCAATCTCGCTGTTCATCGTTTCCAGCCTGTTGTGCGCTTTTGCTACAACGATCGACGAACTACTTGTTGCGCGTGTCCTGCAGGGCTTATTTGCATCGGCCGAAGCGGTGATTTGTCTTGCCGTATTTCGCGATCTGTTCGACGAGAAGCAGCAGATCAAAGCCTATGCAATCTATGGCATGGCAATCGCGCTGGCACCCGCGATAGCACCGATACTTGGCGGATACATCCATGTTTACCTTGGCTGGGAATACAACTTCTACCTGACTGCGGTAATGGCAAGCAGCGCCGCGATATTAATCTACCTGCTATTGCCGGAGTCTGGCAGGCCGGATCGGCGGGCGCTGCACTGGCGAGTAGTTGCAGGCACCTATGCAAGGATATTACGTAATCGTGAATTCCTTATCTATGCACTGATTGCCGGATTTTCGCTGGGGATGATTTACTGCTTTATTACTGCGGCACCGTTCATCCTGATCGAATATTTTGGTGTTGCCGTCGAGCATTTTGGTTATTACCAGGCCGTTATCGTCGTCGCCTATTTTGCCGGCGCGACGATGACAACCAAACTGGTTGAGCAATACGACGCGACCCGCCTGTTGAATCTTGGTCTAGGCTCCATGCTATTCGGCGCTGTGTTGATTGTTATGCTCGAATACCTCGGTCAACTCGATCACCTGACTCTGGCGTTTGGTAACCTGTTGATCGCGTTTGGGCTCGGTCCGATATTTTCTGTTGTGCCGGCGCGTGCGATGAGTGCGATAGAGGGCTCGGCAGGAAGTACAGCGTCGGCATTTGGGTTTATTGAAATTGGTTTGTCCGGTATCGTTGCTACACTGGTCAGCGTATTTCACGATGGTACGGCGATGCCCTATGCGATCATCGTTGCGGTGACAGCATTAGTTTCGATCTGGCTAGGAGTACTTGTAAATCGTATGGATATTACCCGTAGCCGAGGTATAACGGGTATGCAAAACCGGTAGGGTTATAGTCAGTACTACAGCTCCTGAGTAACAGCAAGGACTTTTAATGGAAACTCCATTGATTATGCAATATTATCCACTCTCTGATTATGCTTATTCCTTATGACCCTGACTGAGTTGCGCTACATCGTTGCCGTTTCACAAAAGAATCATTTCGGTCGCGCCGCCCAAACCTGTTGTGTCAGCCAACCTACGCTTAGTATCGCCATAAAAAAACTCGAAGAAGAGCTTGGCGTACGCCTGTTCGAACGTAGTTCAAAAAATGAAATCAGAATTACCGAAATCGGCCAGCAAGTCATCAACCAGGCTTTTATTGTATTGCAGGAAGCCCAAATTCTGAGTGAAATCGCACAGCAAGGTAAAGATCCACTTTCAGGACAATTCAAACTCGGTGTTATTTATACGATTGGTCCCTATTTGCTACCCGACCTGATTCCGAAACTGACTCAGACTGCACCCAGGCTCAAACTCATCATCGAAGAAAACTTCACCGCAAATCTTTTTCATTCACTCAAGCAAGGTGCTCTCGATGCCATTATAATTTCCTATCCGTTTGAGGAACCGGGTATCGAGACAGCACCACTCTATCAGGAACCTTTTATCGTCGCCCTGCCGTACGAACACGAGTGGAGGGACCGTGATGAGATTGCGACCGACGATCTGGCCAGCCAGGATTTAATGTTACTGGGGTCAGGTCACTGCTTCCGGGACCAGGTGATCAAGGCTTGTCCCAATTGCATGTCGGGTAATAGCGAACTAACCCGTACCCTGGAGGGTGGTTCGCTAGAAACGATTCGACATATGGTTGCAGCCGGAACTGGTATTACCGTGCTGCCACGCACCAGTATCACGAAAAATCAGAACGAGGGTTTAATCGGTATTAAACCATTCACGCAGCCTTCCCCGAGCCGTACCGTTGCCATGGCCTGGCGTAAACATTTCCCGCGTAAGGAAGCAATCCACATGATCCGGGATACCATCCAGGATACACCACTGGATGGCGTTGAAATTATTCACTGAGAAAATATGACCGAGCCTCTAGATGCAACGGACCCAGACCTGATTCGTGCCAATATTAATGCCGAAACCGCCAGGATTCCCTGGAAAGAACTGCAGCTTTTTTTTGCTTCAGGCAAGACGATTTCTGTTGCAGCCGATCTTGACCTTGTTGACGTTGCCGTGGCCTTTCATCAAGATGATAGTGGACAGGTGGAACAGTGGTTGAACCAGCATCAGCTTGAAGCGGTCGACACCGACCAGGCCAAACGGTGGGTAGCCGAGGACAGTCTGGTTTGGGCCGTAGTGGTCAAACCCTGGGTTTTAATTCAATCTGACAATAAATTGTGACTGTATCGTAGGCGTAAAAAAGCCTGCTCGAAGCAGGCCTTTTGACTGTTCTTAGTTTTCGTATTAACGCTTGGAGAACTGTACACCACGACGTGCTTTGCGCAAACCGACTTTCTTACGTTCTACTTCACGGGCATCGCGAGTAACAAAACCTTCTTTACGCAAGGCGTCGCGATAAGTCTCATCGTATTGTAACAATGCGCGGGTAATACCCAGGCGAATCGCTCCGGCCTGGCCGCTGGGTCCACCACCACTGACGTTCACTTGGATATCAAAATTACTCAGCATATCGACAGTCTCTAAAGGTTGACGTACAACCATTCTGGAGGTTTCACGTCCAAAATACTCGTCGATGCTTCGGTTATTAACGATAATAGCGCCGCCGCCGGACTTCAGATAAACCCTGGCCGACGAACTTTTGCGACGACCGGTACCATAGTATTGCTCTACTGACATGATTCGATCTCTTAAATTTCGAGTGATTGTGGCTGCTGGGCGCTATGGCTATGCGTTTCACCGGCATAAACCTTGAGCTTTTTGAACATGGCCCGACCCAATGCATTTTTTGGCAGCATCCCTTTTACCGAATGCTGAATAATTCTTTCAGGATGGCTGGCACGCAGCTTTGACAGATTGGTAGATTTTAAACTACCAATATATCCCGTGTGATGGTGATACATTTTGTCGTTTTCCTTGTTGCCGGTAACTCGGATTTTTTCGGCATTAATGACCACGATGTAATCACCTGTATCAACATGCGGCGTATATTCCGGTTTGTGTTTACCACGCAAACGACGGGCAATCTCGGTCGATAATCGACCCAGCACTTTATCGGTCGCGTCGATAACAAACCACTCACGTTTTACGGTTTCCGGTTTGGCGCTAAAGGTTCTCATACTAATTTCCGTCGAGCTGATTTTAGAGAATGGACTTCTCTAACAAAGGGCGCGAATACTAACGGATAATACTGACCTTGACAAGACATATCAGGCCATAAAACAGGGTATATTAGCTGATCTTGAATGAAGCCGCTAATTCACTTGACCGGGCTTGATAATAGGACTGAAAATTGTTAAAAAAGCGTGGTACCGGAGGCACCACGCAGAAGCCATCTATAGGATGATGGAGGAGTTCTGCTGGTCTGGCTGGGGATTCCAAATCGGCATATAATAATTGTCTTATATTATTATTTAAGAATCAAGTGATATATTTCACCCATACCTGGAAAAACAGTGCGAAAACAATCTGGGCCAATTGATTACCTGCTTATCGAACTGCAGCATGGCCTGAATACCTGCCATACCAGACCACCACAACATCAACGGCCTTATCCCGCCGGAAAGATTCAATCGGCCGATCTTAGTGAAGCTGAACAAAAAAGGGTCGCAGGCCTGATGCGTGTTAATAATGCTGGTGAAGTCGCCGCCCAGGGTTTATATAGAGGTCAGTCGCTCACTGCACGAAATCACAGCATCAGCATATCTATGGCGACTGCAGCCGATGAAGAAAATGAACACCTCAACTGGTGCCAGCGACGCCTCAATGAACTCAACGCCGGTCGTAGCAAACTCGACGACATCTGGTACTGGGGTTCTTTTACAATTGGAACTCTGGCAGGTTTGGTTGGTGACAAATGGAGTCTCGGATTTGTTGAAGAAACCGAAAAACAGGTATGCAAGCATCTGGAAAAGCATTTATCCAAACTACCCGAACAGGATCAGCGTAGCAAAGCCATATTGGAAACCATGAAAGAAGATGAAATGCGTCATGCCATGAATGCGCACAAAGCCGGCGCTGCCGAACTACCTCAGCCGGTTAAAAAATTAATGGGCCTGGTTAGCAAGGTAATGACTTTGAGCGCTTACCGAATTTAACCCAGCTCGACGACTTTAAAATCGTGGGTCATTTCTGCTGTTTTCGCCAACATTTCTGATGCTGAGCAGTACTTTTCAGCGGATAGATTGACGGCTTTTTCTACCTTGATCTCATCAAGACCACGGCCGCTAATAACGAAATGAATATGTATACGAGTGAAAACTTTGGGAATACTTTCTGCGCGTTCTGCCTTGATGTGTACTTCGCAATCATCGATATTCTGTCTCGATTTATTTAGAATCGTTACCACATCGAACGCAGTGCAACCACCCAATCCCAGTAACAGCATTTCCATCGGCCTAAAGCCCAGATCGCGACCACCAAATTCAGGCGCACCATCCATTACTACCGAGTGCCCACTACCGGACTCACCGACAAAGCTCATATTGTCCAGCCATTTCACTCTACATTTCATGTTATTTTTCTCGAATCCTTTGTTGTCTTTACATAAGTTGTGGTATGTTTCAACGATTAAAAAAACCTTTACTAAAAATCTGCCATGGATATAAAACCTGTTACTAAAGTCGTGCCCCGAGAAAATCCAGCGCTGGAAAACTTCCTGCGTCACTGCCATTTGAAAAAGTACGCAGCACGCAGCACAATTATTCATGCAGGTGACGATTCCGAGACGCTTTACTATATCATTGACGGTTCGGTCAGCGTAGTTATCGAGGACGACGACTGCAACGAAATTGTATTAGCCTATCTTAACCCCGGTGATTTTTTCGGAGAAATGGGATTGTTCGAAAAGGATACTAAACGTAGCGCCTGGGTAATCACCCGACACCCCTGCGAAGTAGCGGAAATTCATTACTCACAGTTTATGGTACTGGCAACCGAAACACCGGAAATATTATTCCAGCTTTCGACACAGCTAGCCAGTCGATTACGCAATACCAGTCGTAAGGTCAGTAACCTCGCTTTCATGGATGTTGCGGGGCGAATCGCGCGAGCTTTGCTTGAGATTGCCCGATCACCCGATGCGATAACCCACCCCGATGGCATGCAAATTAAAATCACTCGCCAGGAATTAGCTAAAATAGTCGGTTGTTCGCGGGAAATGGCCGGGCACGTCATTAAGAATCTGGAAGAAGACGGCCTGATCACCGCCCATGGTAAAACTATGGTGATTTTCGGCACACGCTAGTTATAGAACAATTTCCTGAGTTGTTCTCCGGGTTCGGCGGCACGCATAAAAGCTTCGCCAACCAGAAATGCATTCACGCCTTTGCTACGCATGAGCTGGACATCATCAACAGTATGAATGCCACTTTCGGTGACAACAATACAATTCCCTGGAATATTCCCGAGTAAATCCAGCGTCGTCGACAAACTGGTATTAAAGCTTCGTAAATCCCGGTTATTCACCCCGATAAAGGGCAAATCCAATGCCAGTGCCCGCTCCAGTTCATCCACATTATGGACTTCAACCAGCGTATCCATCCCCAGTTCCGACGATAAATCAAACAGTGCTTTCAGCAGATTATCGTCGACTGCTGCGACGATTAATAGAATACAATCGGCCCCGAGAGCCCTGGCTTCGAATACCTGATACGGATTGACAATAAAATCCTTACGAATAACCGGTAATTCACAGGCATGTCGTACGACAACCAGGTAGTCGTCATGGCCCTGAAAAAAGTCTTCGTCGGTGAGTACTGACAGGCAGGCCGCTCCGCCTTTTTCGTAGGATTCGGCTATCTGCACCGGATTAAAATCGGCTCTAATGACACCTTTGCTCGGAGAAGCCTTTTTTATTTCAGCAATGATTGCCGGCTCACCCGCGTCCAATTTACGTTGCATGGCGGTCACAAACCCGCGCGGCCTGTCAGCCTGCCCGGCCTTTTGCTGAACCTGTTCAAGCGAGGCGTTATGCCGGCGCGCTTCAATTTCTTCTTTTTTACGCGCCAGTATACGCTTCAAAATGTCAGGAGTATTGCCACTCATTCTGCCTGTGACCTCACCACCAGCGCATCGAGCACCCGGGTTGCCGAGCCATCTGCTATGACCGATTTTGCTTTTTCGACGCCCGCTACCAATGATTCGGTAACCCCTGAAACGTAGATAGCAGCACCCGCATTTAAACAGACAATATCCAGCGGCGCTCCGGCCCGGTTGCTAAACACGCTGCGAATCATCTGCAAGCTTTCCTCAACACTGTCGACTTTCAAATCATGCAGCGTACCGTTAACCATGCCGAAATCTTCAGGCGATATCTGGTAACAACTGACTCCGCCCTCTTTAAGTTCGGCAACGCGGGTATTCCCGGAGATGCTGATTTCATCCATACCATCCTCTGCATGAACCACCATGACATGACGACTGCCCAGCAGTCTTAAAACATGCGCCATAGTTTCAACCAACTCAGCATCAAACACGCCAATTACCTGATTCGGCGCACCCGCCGGATTGGTCAGAGGACCGAGTACATTGAATATTGTACGAACAGCCATTTCCCGACGCGGACCGATGGCGTGGCGCATAGCGCTGTGATGTTTCGGTGCAAACATAAATCCAACACCAACTTTTTCGACACAGTTGGCAACTTGTTGGGGCGAAATATCGAGATCGACACCGGCAGCTTCGAGCACATCGGCACTACCGGATTTACTCGAGACCGAGCGATTACCGTGTTTGGCAACATGCGCGCCTGCTGCTGCCGCAACGACAGCACTGGCAGTTGAGATATTAAAACTGCCGGACGAGTCGCCACCCGTACCACAGGTGTCGACCAGATGCTTGACATCCACCTTAACACCGTTGGAGAGTTCACGCATTACTGCAGCTGCGGCGGAGATTTCATCCACCGACTCACCTTTCATGCGCAGGCCTACCAGGAAACCACCAATCTGCGCCGGTGTACATTCGCCCGTCATAATCTGACGCATGACTCCCGTCATTTCAGTTTGACTCAAATCCTGTTTTTCGATAACCGCTTTAATTGCTGATTGAATATCCAATGTTCTACCCCTGTTCGATTTTTGGTATTACAGACTGAGGAAATTTCCAAGTAAATCATGACCATTTTCGGTGAGTATCGACTCCGGATGAAACTGCACACCTTCGACCTGAAGCTCGCGGTGGCGCACCCCCATGATTTCATCAATACTACCATCGGTATTTTCGGTCCAGGCCGTTACTTGCAGACAATCCGGCAGGCTTTTTTTATCGATTACCAGTGAATGATAACGTGTCGCCACGTACGAATCGGGCAAGCCACTAAATACACCTTGATTAGAATGTTTTACCCGCGAAGTTTTACCATGCATGATTTGTCCGGCATGAATAATATCACCCCCATAGACCTGGCCGATACTTTGATGACCCAGGCAAACGCCGAGAATAGGTTTGGTGCCCGCCATCGCGTCTATGACCGCCATCGATATACCGGCCTCGTTGGGTGTACAGGGTCCGGGAGAAATCATTATATGGCTGGCATTATTGCGAGTTACCTCGTCGACACTGGCCTGGTCATTACGCAGCACTTCAACCTCCGCGCCCAGCTCGCCGAGGTATTGCACGAGGTTGTAAGTGAACGAATCGTAATTGTCGATCATCAATACTTTCATGACCGGGCCTCCGAATCTTCGGCACAAGGGTTTCTGGATGGCAACCCGGATTCGGCCATGGCCACAGCACGGAATATGGCTCGGCCCTTGTTCATGGTTTCGTCCCATTCTTTTTCAGGAATTGAGTCATAGACAATGCCCGCTCCGGCCTGAATATAAAGCGTCTGATCCTTGATCACCGCGGTACGGATAGCGATGGCTGTATCCATATTGCCACCCCAGGACAGGTAACCGACCGCACCCGAATAGATACCGCGCTTAACCGGTTCGAGTTCGTCGATGATTTCCATCGCACGAATTTTCGGTGCGCCGGAAACCGTGCCCGCAGGGAAAGTGGCGCGTAACACATCTATTGCCGACATATCGGGTTTCAGCTTTCCTTCCACATTGGAAACAATATGCATGACGTGCGAATATCGCTCGACGAGCATTTTTTCGGTAAGCTCGACTGTGCCGGTTTGACTAACTCGACCCGCATCGTTGCGTCCCAGGTCGATTAACATCAAATGCTCGGCGAGCTCTTTGGGATCGGACAGTAAATCCATCTCGAGCGCCATGTCGCTGGCAGTATCTTTACCCCGTGGTCGTGTACCGGCAATGGGTCGCACCGTCACTGCGTGATCTTCCAGACGCACCAGAATTTCAGGTGAAGAACCCACTACGAAAAAATCATCCAGATTGAGATAATACAGATAGGGTGACGGGTTCAAACTACGCAAGGCGCGATACAGGCTAATCGGCTCAGCTTTGTAGGGTATCGATAGGCGCTGCGATAGCACGATTTGCATCGCGTCACCATCTATAATATATTTTCGTGCTTTCTCTACGGCCTGCTGATATCCCTGCTGAGTAAACTCCGAAGTAAAATCAGCCTCACTGACTCGGTTTTTGGTCGCAAGCGGCTTTACCGAAAGGCGTATGGATTCGAGCGTCTGCTCCAGTTCATCAAGTGAAGCCTGGCCAGATTCCCATGCCTGTTCGGTAGCTGGATCAACGTGCACGATTAAAAACATACGCGATGAAAGATTATCGAATACCACCAGCCGATCGCTGAGCATTAACAGTATATCGGGCGTTTCGTGCTTGTCGGGGTTCGGACATTTGGCCAGTTTCGGTTCGATAAATCGAATGGTATCGTAGCCGAAATATCCCACCAGGCCGCCGTGAAATTTCGGCAAATAGTCCGCTTCAGCGACTTTAAATGAATCCAGGTAGTCTTCGATAAATGCGAGTGGGTCGGCTGTTTCCTGATCATTGATAATCCGGCCATCGGTTTCCAGAATAACGCGATTCCCGAATACTTTTAGCCGGGTCGCGCAAGCCAGGCCGATAATCGAATAGCGACCCCATTTTTCGCCCCCCTGTACCGATTCAAACAAGTAGGAATACGGCTGGTTGGCGAGTTTCAGGTAGGTGCTGAGCGGCGTATCGAGGTCGGCAAGTACCTCACGAACCAGGGGAATGCGATTGTAATCGCTCTTAATTTGATTAAATTGGCGTAAATTCATAACAATGATCCAAAACAGTTAAACAGGACAAACAGATACGACAGCGCAAATTCACCATCGCCAGCGTTGATTGTTCACCTGATTAATGCCTTGTTTCAATGTCTTAGCCTATAGAAACCGTTTCAGTTCAGCCATGGAATCTATCACAGCATCGGGGCCATAGCTACGAATATCTTCTCCATGGTTATAGCCGTAGCTCAGGCAAATTATCTGGAATCCGGCCGCCCGTGCTGCCTGTACATCACTCTTTGAATCACCGAGCATTAACGACTGTTCCGGTTTTATTTTCATTTGCTCGGCAGCAGTCAGCAATGGCAATGGATCGGGTTTTTTACGAGCTGTATCGTCGCCACACACGCTCAGTTCAAAGTATGACTTTATGCCTATCTGCTCGAGCAGCGGGATGGTGAAAGATCTCGCCTTGTTGGTCACACAACCCAGGCGATATCCCTGTGCCTTTAGATAATCGAGACCCTCGATCACACCATTATACAGGCGACTGCGCACACAGATGTTATTTTCGTATAACTGCCAAAAAATCGGTAATGCTTTTTCAAACAAATTGGCATCCGGCTCTCCTTCGAGATCATTCACCAGCGCCCGTTTCACCAGTTTCTCGACGCCATTGCCCACCCAATGCCGAACTGCATCTTCCCCGCGCACAGGCAGATTGAGTTGCAACATCGTCTGATCCACGCAATAAGCCAAATCCGGCACACTGTCTACCAGCGTGCCGTCGACGTCGATCAGCACCAGCCTGGGAGCATTTATACCGTTCAACAACAATCGGCCATTGCCAATTGCTGGCGAAATTTTTCGACAATACCGTCGTAACCATTCGGATCACTATCATTCCGGCAACCGTAAATACCCGAACCGGCGACAAAGGTATCGGCGCCTGCAGCGGCAATTTCGGCAATATTGTCAACCTTGACACCGCCATCGACTTCGAGACGAATTTTCAGGCCCGAATCTTCGATTAATCGACGTGCCGCACCCAGTTTATCAAGCGTTGCCGGAATAAAACTCTGCCCACCGAAACCGGGATTAACTGACATCAGTAAAATCATATCAACCTTGTCGAGTACGTAATCCAGGTGACTCAGTGGGGTCGCGGGATTAAAAACAAGACCGGAATAACAGCCACTCTCACGAATCAGGCTCAGACTACGGTCTATATGATCGGAGGCCTCGGGGTGGAAAGTGATATAGCTGGCGCCGGCTTCAGCAAAGTCGGGGATAATGCGATCAACCGGTTTTACCATCAGGTGCACATCTATGGGCACAGTTACACCGTGTTTCCTTAACGCTTCGCATACCAACGGACCTATCGTGAGGTTAGGCACGTAATGATTGTCCATGACGTCAAAATGGATGATATCCGCGCCGGATGCAATGACATTATCGACCTCTTCCCCCAGACGTGCGAAATCGGCGGACAATATGGATGGCGCAATGAGGTAATCGGGCATAAAGATTCTCTGTATCTACAAAAAAGCCGACACTAGTCGGCTTTTGAGAGGAACGCAATTCGGGTTAATTTAAAACCGCTATTAGTATTATTTTAGACTGTCGATATAATCGGCAAGATTGTTGATATCACTATCGCTCAATCCAGCGGCCATGGCATTCATTGTCGGATTCTGGCGCGCACCACTGCGGAAGTCGGTCAGGTTCTTTTTGACGAAAGCCGCATCTCTACCAGCTAAGGATGGATAAGTGGGAATTAAACTTTTGCCACCGGCGCCGTGACAACCGATACAACCTCTTGCTGCGAAAGTAGACTGGCCGGTAGCAGCATCGGCAAAAGCCGAACCACCCAAAACCAGTGTGGTTGCAACTAATATCGCTGAAAGAAATTTCATTAAGTTAAACTCCTTAAAAAGTAGTATATTCAGGGATGCCATTGGATAATGACCGCACAAAAACAGCGCCATTGTGGCAAAGCCTCCTGCTGATGTAAAGAATACGACCTATGGCTTAATCAATGCTGAACTATAATAAATGAGCGATTTAAAAGAATATAACCAAAAGATCAGACAGGACCTGAAAATATACTCTGAGTGGAATAGCCAGAAGCTTTTATTGCATACGACCTGGGGATTATTTTCTCCCCGAACAGTTGATGACGGTTCTAGAATGTTACTGAATTATCTCGAAATTGAAACCTGTCACAACTGTCTCGACCTTGGCTGCGGTTACGGCGTGCTTGGTCTGCATATGGCCAAAGCCGCACCTGATGGTCAAACCTTGCTGGTTGACAAAGATTTCGTTGCTGTAGATTACTCGGAGAAAAACCGAAGCACCAATAATATAAATAACGCCAGTTGCCTGTTAAGCAATGGTTTCGCACAAATTCCGAAGCGGCAGTTTGATACAATCGTATCTAATATCCCTGCCAAAGTCGGCAAGGAAATGTTGTACATTTATCTATTTGATGCCCTGCTGTATTTAAAACCGGGTGGATCGTTTTATATTGTCACGATCACCGGTCTACGCCAGTTTTTCAAACGTGGCTTCCACGAAGTTTTCGGTCACTACGAGAAAATTAAACAGGGTAAAACCTATACCGTGGCTCGAGGCATCAAGCCCTGCTAGGAATCAGTCGAACCAGGCTGGTCGTATCGAGGGAATGCCCGGTTTGAGACAGGTGATGTACCTACCGAACTCTGAGCGTTGCAGATTGCTTTAAGCAGTCGTATTTGAGCGTTACCAACCCATAATCACTACCTTGGTTCTCATCGGTCCATCGAATGGTCTCTCCAGCGTTCGACACCCAAGGCCGTGAAATTCCATTTAACCTTGTGTACACTGTGATTCATTAGGCTGATCTTCGGTAACAAGATAATTTGCACTATCGCCGGGCATGTTAATCCGGCTATTGACGAATTGATACCCTCTTAATTAATGCCGAACAGATATTTATCGTCGGCCCTATGGTGTGCTGCCTGCCCGACCCTCTGTTCGATCGAGGAATTGCACAGCTCAGCAGCTGCACGGTTTTGATCGGACTCGATTCCTGCAGCGATGGGCGACTTAAGTAAGGTGGCGTGACCCAACCAGGTCCTACGGTAGAGCCAGAATTCGTCGTATCCGGGCTGCCCACACCTTGGTTCTTTGCAACTTGGGTCAGAAACTCAAGCACCGAGTGGAAAATAATGAATCATAATCATGAACACCGATCACACCGTAGGGGATGGCTCCGCGCAGCGGTAATGGGCGCGAATGATGGCATCGTTTCTACAGCAAGCCTGCTAGTTGGCGTCGCTTCGGCGAATGCCCCACAGACCGAAATTTTACTGGCTGGTAGCGCTGGCCTGGTTGCCGGCGCAATGTCGATGGCTGCAGGCGAATATGTATCGGTTTGTTCACAGGCCGATGCCGAGCACGCCGATCTTGCTCTTGAGCAACAGCACATAAACGACTACTACGAACTCGAACATACAGAATTGACCAATATTTATATCGGTCGCGGTCTAAAATCTGAATTGGCTGTTCAAGTTGCAACACAGTTGATGGAACACGATGCCCTTGGAGCACATGCGCGTGACGAATTGGGTATAGTAGAAAGTGCATCCGCAAAACCAATACAGGCCGCACTAGCATCAGCAGGAACTTTTACACTCGGAGCCATTATCCCGCTTATGGCAGCCATAATCGCCAGTGCCGAACAACTCATTATCACAGTCGCGACATTGGCACTGATCTGCCTGTTTATGCTTGGCGCTGTCGCTGCACGGACCGGCGGTGGCAATATGATCGTTGCTGCGACGAGAGTCACCTTCTGGGGAGCACTGGCAATGTTATTAACTTATCTGGTCGGTTACCTGTTTGGTATTATTGTCTAAGCAGCTACCGGTAAAAAAATCCTCCCGAATAAAAATTCGGGTATCGTCAAATATTGAACTCTACCTCCTGTTGGCTAATTTTCCTCGACCAGATTTCCGGCCCGGTCTTGTGCACCGAGTCGCCTTTATAGTCGACCGCAACCGTTACCGGCATATCCTCCAGTTCAAATTCATAAATTGCTTCCATACCAAGTTCCGGGAAAGCCACTACTTCGGCGCCCTTAATAGCTTGCGCTACCAGGTAGGCCGCACCGCCGACCGCCATTAAATAGACCGATTCATAATCTTTAATTGCTTCGATAGCTACAGGACCACGCTCGGCTTTACCGATCATCCCGAGCAAGCCGGTTTTTTCCAGCATAGCGCGGGTGAATTTGTCCATGCGGGTGGCCGTGGTCGGACCGGCAGGGCCCACCACTTCATCACCAATCGGATCGACTGGACCGACGTAATAAATAAAGCGTCCGTCCATACTCACCGGCAATTCCTCACCATTAGCAATCAAATCAGTCATTTTTTTGTGCGCCGCATCGCGGCCAGTCAGCATCTTGCCATTAAGTAACAGGCTATCGCCTGGTCGCCAGGTTTTAACCTCTTCACGGGTCACGGTATTTAAATCGACTCGCTTCACGTTATCCCCTGTTTCGCGGGTAACTTCGGGCCAGTCTGCGAGGTTCGGTGGTGTCAAATGTGCGGCACCGTTACCATCGAGTGTAAATTGTGCATGACGCGTCGCTGCACAATTTGGAATAATAGCGACCGGTTTATTGGCTGCATGCGTTGGATATTCCTTGATTTTTATATCCATGACCGTGGTTAAACCACCCAGTCCCTGTGCGCCAATGCCGAGACGATTGACCTTGTCGTAGAGTTGGAGACGCAATTCTTCGGCACGGTTACCGGCACCGCGTAATTTCAAATCCTGAATATCAATGGGATCGAGTAATGCTTCCTTGGCAAGCAACATGGCCTTCTCGGCAGTGCCACCGATGCCGATACCGAGCATACCCGGCGGACACCAGCCCGCACCCATCAACGGCACCTGACTCAATACCCAGTCGACCACCGAGTCGGACGGGTTGAGCATGGCAAATTTCGACTTTGCCTCGCTACCACCACCTTTGGCTGCGACATGCACTTCGACTGTATCCCCAGGTACGATCTCGTAATGGATCACGCCGGGAGTATTGTCACCGGTGTTTTTACGCGCCCCGTCCGGATCGTCCAGAATCGATGCACGCAGGACATTATCGGGATTCATATAGGCCTGGCGAATACCTTCGTTACACATATCAGTCACCGACATGTCACCCTGCCATTGTACGTTCATGCCCACTTTCAAAAACACCATGACAATGCCGGTATCCTGACAAATGGGTCTATGACCCATCGCACACATACGCGAATTAATTAAAATCTGCGCAATCGCGTCCTTAGCCGCCGGGTTCTGTTCCCGTTTATAGGCAGCGTCCATCGCTTGAATGAAATCTTTCGGGTGATAATACGATATAAATTGTAATGCACCTGCGACACTTTCGATCAAGTCTGCCTGTTTGATGACGGTCATATGGATAACCTGTAAATTAAATAGTGTGGTTATTTTAACGGAATTCTGTCGCGTTGTGGATTATAAGGAGTATTGAAATTAAACGAGCTGAACCACCGCGTAGCGGCTCCTTGATCGATCCACCCTGCTAAGTAACCGCCTGACCTTCCCCTTAAAATGGCCAAACCAGTAAAATCATCGGCACGGAAACCAAAACCACTATCACTTCCAGCGGTAAACCTATCCGCCAGAAATCGCCAAACCGATAGCCACCCGGCCCTATGATCAAAGTATTATTTTTATGCCCCATCGGCGTCAAAAAAGCACAGGACGCAGCGACGGCGATTGCCATTAAAAAGGGGTCGGGATTGACCGCAAGCCGGTTGGCGATATCGATAGCAATCGGCGCAGCAATGACGGTAGTCGCAGTATTGTTGAGTACATCCGACAACGTCACACCAACAAGCCGAAAACTACACTAAGCAGGCTAAAAAGAATTACCTGGTCGCTGTTAAAGTAACTATTCCTTCTTGTTTATCCAATTTCATTTCACTACTCCCACTGAAATATCCAGGCCCCGATCACAAGCAACACCACACTGGTAAGCCCCAATACCAGCAGGTGATCGGCGATCTGCATCAGACCGGCACCGTCAATCATAATTTCCCGTGCCGCTTCGGTGACGTGTGTCAACGGCAATAATAGGGCAATTTTCTGCATCCATGGGTGCGCCCCTTCCAACGAAAACCACACCCCGGATAAAAACATCATCGGCCAACTGAACAGGTTGAGCAATCCATTAGCGACCTCTTCACTGGAGACACGTGCAGCCACCACAAGACCACAACAGATCAGGCAAACGCATCCCAGCGTAAATACAATAAACAGATTCAAATAGCTGCCGTGCATACGAAAGTTTAAAAAGAAATCCATGCCAATATAAATCAACGCGTTTACCGCCACCAGTAACCATAAACGCGAAAGTATTTGTGCCGTTAGAAATTCTAAAGGAGTAACCGGTGTGGCGTGCAGGCGTTTAAGTACACCGAATTTGCGGTAGCGAACAATGACATAACCAATACCGAATAAAGCGCCCCACATGATGTTCATGGCGATGACACCCGGCACTACCCAGTCCAGATAGCGCACCTCGTCGCCCTCAACAATATGCTCCTGCAACTCTATCGGAGAATTCGTAAACGCCGCGACTAATAGCTTTTCGACTATATAACCGTTAGGTGACGTCCTGTTTATCCAGTAGCGATTGTTATTAGCATCGAATAGCAAATCGATTTGATGGCGTTTGACTTTAACCAGATTTGATCCAACATCATCGACATCGATAAATTTGACGAAGCGTGTCGAGCGGAAAATTGTGGCGGCTTTAGCAGGATTCAGCGCAGGCACAATCCCGACCTTGAACTTCTCCGGATTTTCATCGGAAAACGCGTAGGCAAATACAAAAATGATAAGTACCGGTAACAAAATACTCCATGCCAGAGCTGATCGGTCGCGAAAAAATTCAAGGTTGCGCGCGACGAACAGGGCATAAATACGATTCAACGTCATGCGCGTAGCTCTTTGCCAGTGAGCTCCAGAAATAGATCTTCCAGATCACGGGCGCGAATTCGCAAATGACCGAGTGATATATTACAGGCCAGTAACCTCTCGATCGTTTTATTTACGTCTCGCGTAAGAATATGCGCGTTGCCTTCCCTATAGGTGGCCATAAATTCGGTTACACCCAGTTCGCGGGGCAAATCGGCCTCATCGATCTGTACAACAACGTCATCAAAATGCTTCGCCAGTAAAACATCAGGCGCATCGTGCGCAATTATTCGCCCATGGTCCATTATTGCGATTTCGTCACAAAGCTCGTAAGCCTCTTCCATATAATGTGTTGTCAACAAAATAGTCGTGCCTTCGGCTTTGACCTCTCGTACCTGCTTCCACAAATTACGACGTGACTGCGGATCCAGACCGGTTGTCGGTTCATCGAGAAACAGCACTTTGGGTCGGTTAATCAAAGCAATGGCAAGTAACAATCGCTGTTTTTGACCGCCCGATAGTTTGCGGGTGTCCTGATGTAGAAATTCCGCCAACGCGTAACGCTCGACCAGTTCCTCTAAATTCGCTGCCAGCGGATAGAAGCGGCTGAACTGAATCAGCATCTCTCGCACAGTAACAAAATCCTGCAATGCCGTGGTTTGAAACATAATGCCGGCTTCGTTGCGAAACTGACGCCCGAGCGGTTCACCCTGATATAGAATCCTGCCTGCATCGGGTGTCTTAATGCCTTCCATTAGTTCGATTGTCGTCGTCTTGCCCGCACCGTTGGGTCCAAGCAAACCGAAACATCGGCTCTTGTGGATATCGAAACTGACATCATCAACCGCAGTTAACAAACCGAATTTTTTTACCAGATTGGAGACTTGCAAGATGACGGACATGGAGGCCTC